>JADCEV010000070.1 GCA_020249865.1 Roseomonas sp.
CGGACGCTAGTTTCCGCCCCATCATCGCTCAAGGAATGCCGGACCATGGAAAAACTTTTTGGCATCAGCCCCGCCTATGCCCAGGATGCCGGCGGCACCGCCGCTGTTGTCATGCAATTGCTGCCGCTGGTTTTGATTTTCGTCGTCTTCTACTTCCTGCTGATTCGCCCGCAGCAGAAGAAGATGAAGGATCACCGCGAAATGCTCGGCCAATTGAAGCGCGGGGACCGCGTGGTGACCGCGGGCGGCATTGTCGCCACCATCACCAAGGTGAAGGATGGCTCTGACGAGATCGAGGCTGAAATCGCCCCCAATGTGAAGGTCACCGTTGTGCGCGGCACCATCGGCAGCGTGCTGCGCCCGGAAGCCGCGAATGACGAGGCGAAAAGCTGAGCCTTTCAACAGGCAACGAAAAAGGCGCCGAGGGTCTACCCCCGGAGCATTTTTTAGTGCCATAGGGGCGGATCAGGCCGCTTGGCCGGACACAAGACCGCCCTTGCCCATCAGATCCGCGACCACTTCCCAATTCACGAGCTTGTTCAGGAAATTATCCAGGTAATTTGGGCGCACATTGCGGAAATCCAGGTAATAGGCGTGTTCCCACACATCCACGCCCAGAATCGGCTTGCCTTCGCCGGTGGAAATCGGGTTGGCGCCATTCGGCGTCTTGGTCACCTTCAGCTTGCCATCGGCGCCGATGATCAGCCAGGCCCAGCCCGAGCCAAACTGCGTCACACCCGCCTGCTTGAAGGCTTCCTTGAAGGCGGCAAGGCCACCCAGATCGCTATCAATCTTGGCCGCCAAAGCGCCCGGCAGCTTGTCGCCACCGCCGCCCGGCTGCATCACCTGCCAGAACAGGATATGGTTGTAATGCTGCCCCGCCTGGTTCAGCACCGGCAGGCCATCAGCGCCCGCCTTGCCCGCTTCGGCGCAGATCGCTTCCAGCGACTTGCCGGCCAGGCCCTTGGCTTCGATCAGCCCATTCAGCGCCGTGACATAGGCATTGTGATGCTTGCCATGATGCAGTTCCAGGGTTTCCTGGCACATGCCATTGGCGGCAAGCGCATTGGTGGAATAGGGCAGCGCGGGCAGGCTGAAAGCCATGGGGTTTCTCCGTTCCTCAGATGTGAGTGATCAACTCTAAGGCTGAGGTAAGCGGCGCCAGCACAGGCGTCAACCGCACCCTTCCCGCGCGGCGCGCGCCCAGGCATATCAGGCAGCGTGAGCCTTTCCCCGATAGCGGCCTTTGCCCGCGCCCATGACCCGGACCGTTTCCTGGCTGCGCTTTTCGCACCACCGGAAAAGCGCGAGGCCATTTTCACCCTGATTGACTTTAACCATGAATTGGCCCGCGCCCGCGAAGTCGCGAGCCACCCCATGGCCGCGCTGATCCGCCTGCAATGGTGGCGGGATGCTTTGGAAGAAGCGCTGGCCGGCAAACAAGCCCGCCGGCATGAGGTTGCCGAGCCACTCCACGCCGCCATCACCGCCGGCAGCCTGGACCCCGTGGCACTCGGCGCCATGATTGATGCGCGAGAGGCGGAGGCCGAGGAAGCCGGCATCCCGACCGAGGTGGATTTCGTTGCCTGGCTGCGCGGCACCGCCGGCGGCTTTGCCTACGCGGCGGGCCTAGCCTTGGGCGGCAGTGCCGAGGAAGCCGAGAAGCTCCGCGCCCTCGGCGCCGCTTATGGGCTGGCTGGGGTGTTGCGATCCGTGACGGCCCATGCTGCGCAAGGGCGCTGCCTGCTGCCGGGGGATCGGCTGGCGGCAGCCGGGCTGAATGCCGAGGCGGTGATCAGCGCACCCGCATCGCCCGCGCTTGCCGCACTTTGCGCCGAGATGGCGGCTGAAGGGTTGGAAGCCTTGCGGACCGCGCCGCGTGATGTGCCGAAGGGGCTGATTGCCGCCGCGCTGCCTATTGTGCTGGCGGCGCGCGATTTACGGCGGCTGGCAGAGGGGAAGGTCGTGACCATGCCGCGCGGGGTTGCGGATCGCGGCGCGGTCATTTGGGCCGGGTGGCGGGGGCGGGTTTAGAGATCGCCTGACATTCCCCCCAAGCGATCGCGCGCGCCGCGCCGGTTTACTCACCCTTCCGTCACGGCGGGGCATGCAACGGCGGCTGCGCCATTTGCGTGGGAAACGCCCTTTCGATCATCCGCTGGGCGATCTCGCGTTCGCCAAGGATGGTGAGTGTCGCACCAAGCTCTTCCAGATGCCGCAAGCATTCTTCTGAGTGTGCACGTGCCAGGATTTCAAGGGCCGGGTTCATGGCCCGCGCCTGCTGAACAACCTGCCCAGCCTCAAAGGCTTCTGGGATGGTGACAAAAAGCCGCCTTGCAGCAGCCAGATTGGCAAGGCCCAGTACCTCAGGGTCTGCGGCATTGCCGATAATCACCTCCGCCCCATCATGGCGCGCGGCCAGCAGCGCTTCCTCGCGCTCCTCAATGACCAGAAAAGCTTCGCCGCTGGCAGCAAACTGCCCGCCGACACGCGAACCCACCCGACCATAGCCGATGATCACGTTATGATCAGATAACGTACTCAGGACAGGTCCCGCTTCTTCCACGGGCGGCAGAACTGCCGGCGGCGCAAGGGCGACTGGCTCCTGCGCCGGTGTGATGACGCCATGCGCCGGCGCTACCCCCGCTGCCTCTCGTTTTTCGGCAGGTGGATTGGGCGCGATATGCGCGCGCCGCCGTTCGATCAGCGAAAACACCACCGGGTTCAGAAGAATGGACATGATGGCACCGGCCAACACAAGGTCCCGCCCTTCCGCCGGCAACATCCCAAGCGCCACGCCAAGGCCGACCAGGATGAAGGAAAACTCACCGATTTGCGCAAGACTTGCCGAAACAGTCAGCGCCGTGCCCGCCGGATGTCCGAAGGCGCGCACAATCAGATAGGCTGCCACGGATTTGCCGAGCATGATGATGAGCACAGTCGCCAGCACTTCCAGCGGCCGTTCGATCAGCACTGCCGGATTGAACAACATGCCGACCGAGACAAAGAAAAGCACTGCGAAGGCGTCTCGCAGCGGCATGGCTTCCTCGGTCGCGCGCTGTGAAAGCTTGGTTTCGCCCAGCACCATGCCGGCGAAAAAGGCGCCAAGGGCAAAGGATGCATCGAATAGCTTGTAGGCGCCGAAAGCGATGCCAAGCGCTGTCGCGTAAACGGCCAACCGGAACAGCTCCCGCGATCCGGTATGCGCCGCGTAATGCATCACCCAGGGAATGATGCGCCGCCCGACCACCAGCATGACGGCAACAAAGGCAGCCACCTTGCCCAGGGTGATCGCCAAGGTGAGCAACATCTGCCCGGTAGAGGCGCTGCCGCCGGCCATGGCCGCTGCAATCGAAGGCAGCATGACCAGGGCTATGATCATCGCCAGATCCTCGACAATCAGCCAGCCGACAGCAATGCGCCCGCGCTCTGTTTCCAGAAGGCGGCGCGCCTGAAGGGCACGCACAAGCACGACGGTTGAAGCAACAGAAAGCGCAAGGCCAAAGACAAGCGCCGCCGGCAGGTCCCAGCCAAGCGCCACGGCAAGCGCGCCGCCCAGAAGCGTTGCGGTGACGATCTGACCCACCGCGCCGGGAATGGCAATTCTGGCGACCGAGGCCAGATCCTTGAGCGAAAAATGCAGCCCAACACCGAACATCAAGAGAATGACACCGATTTCAGCGAGTTCCACCGCCAAGGCCTGATCGGCGACGAAGCCAGGCGTGAATGGACCCACCATCACACCGGCAAGCAGATAGCCAACAAGCGGCTGCACCCGAAGCCGATGCGCCAGCAGGCCGAGCGCAAAGGCGAGGACAAGCCCGGCCGAAATGGTCGCGATGAGCGGCGTATGGTGCACCGACCTGATTCTCCCGCAGGGGTCAATTCTGACGCGTTACATGAGGAAGCAGGTGGTGCAGATCAACCCGAAGGGCCATTCAAACGAAGAATCGCCTTGGCCAGCGGCGCGGGTTTGCGGCGGTTGTTTTGGGCGCGGTGATGGACGGAGCTGTCAGCCCTTGACCTTCCCTGCCGCGGAACTGTTCCGGGCCATGGGCACTGGTGATTCAGAATCGCAACGCGGTTCAGGCTGCGCATGAAGCACGCGAAGCGCCCTTCCGCTGCGACCACCAGCGCGTTGGTGTGGCGGCCATGCTGAACCCGGCGCAGGCGGGCGTGATCTGGCTGGGGGTGGATAAGGTGGCAGGCGCGCAGTGTCCGCGGTATTATAGCTTTCAGAATGTCTTGTTTGCGCGTGGTTGGGCATATGGCAGGATTGGTGCATGGCTGACATGACCGATGGCGAACGCATTGCGGAGGAGCGGATAACGGAAGCCGCGCGCACGGGGCGGGATTGGCTGGATTTGGGCGATTTGGATTTGGCGAGGCTGCCCGAGGCGCTTTCGAAGCTGACCAAGCTTAAGCGGCTAAGTCTTGGTTGTTGGATTCAGGTGAGCGCTGAGGGTTGGAATTTTCGCGCGGGTGCCAGGGAACGTGGGCCTATCGTTGATTTTGTGCGTGGGGTCATATGGATGGAATGGAAGGACCCATCGATATGGCAATCGACAAAGCGTTACTGGATCAGCTTCGGGCTGGACGAGAGCCCCAGGAGCTATTCGCCAAGAACGGTCTGATTGACGAGCTGAAGAAGGCGCTTTCGGAGCGTATGCTGGCTGCCGAGCTGGACGATCACCTTGAAACCGAGGCCGAGGCAGGGCTCGGCAATCGCCGCAACGGCACCTCAAAGAAGACGATGCTGACCGGCTCATCGAAGTTGACGCTGGATATTCCGCGCGATCGGTTGGGCACTTTCGATCCCAAGCTGATCGCCAAGTACCAGCGGCGTTTCCCCGATTTCGACGACAAGATCATCTCGATGTACGCACGCGGCATGACGGTGCGCGAGATCCGCGGACATCTGGAGGAGCTTTACGGCATTGATGTCTCGCCGGACCTGATCTCGACGGTGACAGACGCTGTGCTTGAGGCGGTTGCTGAATGGCAGGGCCGCCCGCTTGATGCTTGTTATCCGGTGGTATTTTTCGATGCGATCCGGGTGAAGATCCGCGATGAGGGCTTTGTTCGCAACAAGGCGGTCTATATCGCGCTTGGTATCTTGCCAGATGGGACCAAGGAAATCCTCGGCCTCTGGATCGAACAGACCGAAGGGGCCAAGTTCTGGCTGCGCGTCATGAACGAGCTCAGGAACCGAGGTGTCGCCGATATCCTGATTGCCGTTGTTGATGGTCTCAAGGGCTTTCCGGAGGCGATCAATGCGGTATTTCCAAAGACCGTGGTGCAGACCTGCATTGTACATCTGATCCGCAATTCCATGAGCTTTGCGTCCTGGAAGGACAGGAAGGCGATTGCAGGGGCGCTTCGCAGCGTCTATCGGGCGGACAATGCCGAAGCTGGCCTAGCTGCCCTGGAGGCCTTTGAGGCGGGGCCATGGGGTCAGAAATATCCGGCCATCGCGCAAACTTGGCGCCGACACTGGGACCAGGTGATACCCTTTTTTGCGTTCAGCCCGCCGATCCGCCGGATCATTTACACGACGAATGCGATTGAGGCATTGAATTCGAAGCTCCGAAGGGCGGTGCGCACGCGTGGCCATTTCCCGGGTGACGAGGCGGCGATGAAGCTGCTATACCTTGTTCTTAATCGAGCGGTCGAAGAATGGAAGCGACCGCCGCGCGAGTGGTGCGAGGCCAAAACCCAATTCGCCATCCTGTTCGGCGATAGGTTCATGGTCTGATGATCGAAAACGACCCCGCGCACAAAATTACTGATAGGCCCGGGAACGTCGTATTCTTTCGGACATCAGCGTCATTTCGAAGCTCAGCGAACTTGAAGAATTGCATATAGAGCGCACACAGGTCAGCGACCTGTCCCCCATCGCCGGGCTGCGGCAGCTACAGCGCCTTTACTGCGACAACACACCGGTCAGCGACCTAACCCCCATCGCCGGGCTGCAGCAGCTACAGGAACTTTACTGCAGCGAAACACAGATCAGCGACCTAACCCCCATCGCCGGGCTGCAGCAGCTACAGCGCCTTGACTGCGACAACACACCGGTCAGCGACCTAACCCCCATCGCCGGGCTGCAGCAGCTACAGCGCCTTAACTGCCACACCACACAGGTCAGCGACCTAACCCCCATCGCCGGGCTGCAGCAGC
>JADCEV010000071.1 GCA_020249865.1 Roseomonas sp.
CGACAGCCAAAGCCGATTGGGCAGATCGCGTGATCCGCCGATGACCAACCTATCCTGATGAAAGGCGCAGGTGATGGGCCAGCCGCGCGCGGTGCTGAAGGCGGCTTCATCCCAATCCTTGGTCGCCGTGGTACTGGCGAGCGGTTGTTCGACGGTTGCGACAATGGTGCTTGGTGAATTCACGGCCGAGATCAGCACGCGCTTGCCACCGATACGAAACCGCACACCGATGTGTTCCACCGCGAAAACCGGGGCACTGGCGCTGATGGTGATGGTGCCATTCAGCGCGCTTGGCGTCAGCGTGATCTCTGGCGCGGCAAAGCGAAAATAGGCATCCTGCGTGAAGGCCCAGGGCGTGATGGACCAGCCCGAATTGCTGCGCTGAACCCTTTGTGGCCGCATATCGGGATGTGTCAGCAAAAGCGTATCGGCATTTTGCGTAAAGCCGATTTGCGGCAGCATGGTTTCGGTCCAGGGCGCGATCAGTTCTGCGATTTTCAGATCAGCGGCATAGATGGCGAGCTTCCCGGCGGTCAGCACCATCAGATAGGTCTGTTCAGTATTGAATTCGAAGGGCAGCAGCCGCGCGATGCCGGGCAGCATCGCGACATGGCGCAGACCGGGCCGGCGCGTGACACCACCGGTTGGCTGGATCACGACATTGCGCAGCCGCCTTGCGCCATTTTCATAGGCGCGCAGATCGGCGCGGCCCAGCAATTCAGGCGCCAATTCGCCAGCAGTGAAGCTTGTTTTGTGCGCTTGATGGTGGGCATGGATCAGCCCCTGACCGAAATCAGCGGAAAGGACCCAAGCGCAGTGGCGCTGGCCTGTTGGCTATCGGCGCGCCGCGCGCTGCGCAGCTCCGCCTCGGCCAGGCGCGAGAGCAGATCGGCGCGCGAAGTATTCTCAGTGAGCGGCAAGCAGAATTCCGCGGCCAGGCGCGCGAGCAGCGCTGAGGCAAAGAAGGGTGGAAAGCTGCTTTCATCAGGGCGGAAGATATGTGTCAGTGCCACGCTTTCCACATCAGTCAGCAGCTTGCTGCCTTGGATACGATAAAGCAGGCCCGTGGCGCGCCCCGCCGTGCCGGCAGAAATGGCGCGCAGGAAATCGGGCGGCAATTGGAAGGCGTAGCGAAATTCCGCGCTTGGGCTTTGTGCAAGGCGCGGCAAGGCCGCTTGCGTGGTCGCGAAGGACCAGGGGTGGGAAGCAAGCAGGGCATCGCGCACGCCAGGATAAAGGCTTTTCGCGACTTCCCCTTCGGCGGTGCCATCCTCAAACGAGGCGATGGATTGCGCGCCAATCTTGATCAATGCGCTTGCGCATAGCGTGATGGCGGTCAGCGCCATGGGATGCTCTCCGATGTTGGGGGAAGGGGGCGCGGGCAGCAAATCCACCCGCGCCAAACGTCGCGCTTATTCCTTCGCGCGCATCCGAACGATCCCCGTCGGGTCAATCATGACCGCGCCCTGGGACATCATGTTATTGACGAAATGCGCGGCGCGATCGCCATGCCAGGTGATGTCGGTCATCACTTCGCTGGCGACTGCATGACCAATCGCGGTCTTGTGATAGAAATAGCAGTAGCGGAGCGTGCCGGATTTCGTCAGGCCGGAATGCGGCATCCAGAGCGCGCCAAGCCAGCGCTTCGCCTGCGTGCCCTTCCAGGGCAGCGCATCATCGCCGACATATTCGGTGCTGGCGAATTCCGGGATTTGCAGCAATTCGGACCATTGCTTCCAACCAACAACGGCGAAGCGCTGGCCATCATCCGGCACATCGGCCGCGCCCAGCATTTCAAACGCCATCAGCACCTTTTGCTTGGTCAGGCCATCCGTATCGGCAAGGCCAGTTCCAGTGCCGATCGCTTCCTGGGTTGCGGCATCAAGGGCGGCGACAATCAGCTCATCGGTCTTACGGCCAAGCGCATAGGCGCCCGCATTGGCGATGACGCTGCGTTCATCAACATTCGTCTTGATCTCATCCAGCTTGTCAATCCATTCGCCGGCGTAATAATCCTGCAGGAAGCATTCGGCATTGCTGTAGGTAAGGTTCATCACCGGCACGGCGCCGTTGCGCGCCTTGGCCGCCGCCGTGCCCTTGCCGACACGCGGGAAGATGGTGGAAGCGCCCTTCACATCGGTTTTGCTGCGTACGGTGGGGCGCAGCTTGCTGCCCTGGCGCTGATAGGCTTCGGCGACTTCGGCTTCGAATTGCTTGACGAAAGCGACTTCAATGGTTCCGGACATGCGTTTGCCTGTCTTTCGTTTGGGGTTGGGGAGAATCGCCGCGCCGGTTGACGACAGGGGCCGGGGTGAGGCGAAGGCACGCCACGCCCTTTTGGGTTGTGTGACGGCAAAGGGGTGGGGCGGGCGCGGTTTCAGGGGTTGACCGCACCCGCCCCCTTCGGTCGGGGCGAGCGATCTGTTGCTCAAGCCCCGCCGGATTCTGGTTCAGCCGCCAACCATGCGGCGGAAGCCATCTGTCACGCGTTTGACGAATTCCGGTTCACGCGTGCGCCAATAGCGCGGGTCGCGCATCATCTCGCGCAGCGCGGCTTCATCCGCGACGGGCGCTGCATCGGCCTTGCGTGTGACGGCGGGTTCGCCCTTTTCCATCATGCGATAAAGCGCCATGACACCTTCTGATGTGGTGGAGAGCGCTTCAAACACCGCATCCGGCAGATTGGCGCGGCCCCAGGCGGAAAGCTGTTGCGCAATGCGGCGAAAGCGTTCTTCGCCACCGAAATGCTCGCGTAGCTTTTCCACCTGGCGATCAGCTTCGAATTGCGCGGCTGCTTCGGCGATCATCGGCAAAAGGCGTTCTGCCGCCAGATCATAGACAAGTTGCGCCTGGGCCGGCGTGAAGCCTGCGTCATGCAGGCGCTTGTTCACATCCTCATCCGCGCAGCAAAGATCATGCTTGGGCGTGATCTGGTATTCTTCGGGGCTGTCCGGAATGCCAAGGCTGCGGCGAAAGCGCTGCACTTCTTCGGCCGGCGCATCGGCGCCTTGCGGGGCGATACGCTGCGACAGGCGGCGTTCCAATTCATGGTAGGATTTCAGCAGCGCATCCACGCGCAGCTGGCCCGCTTCGGAATCCCAGAATTTTTCCGGCACATCTTCGGGGCGCGTTGATGGGGTGGGCTGGTTGCCAAGCGCATTGGCCAGCAGATCCTCGGGCATGGGGCTTACTCCTGATGGGGGGATGAGAGCATTTCGGCGGGCGTGCCGAGGGTGCGGGAAAGCCAACGTGTCGTGGCGGGGATATTGATTTCGGCGATTGCTTGCGGGCCAAGACCGCGCAGCGCTTCCAGAAACAGCAGCGCATTCGCCGCATCCGCGCGGCCCTGCACTTGGGCAAGAGGGCTGCGATAGCGCAGCACTGCTTCGCGCCCATCCAGCAGCAGCGGGGCGATATCGCCACGACGGCGCAGGATGGAGATGCAGCGCGCAATCAGCGGTGTCAGTAATTCCGCCTGCAGCCGTCCGTAAGTCGCACCCAGCAGGCGCGATGTTTCAGCGGCGCGTTCCAGCACCTCGGTCGCGGTCATGCGCTGGTCTCGTTGCGGGCCAAGCCGATCCGCGAGCAAGGCGGTGCGGATGCGCGTGCGCAAATCATTCAGCACAAGTTGGGAGACATCGAAGCTGCCCGGTGCGGCCAGCGGTGTCAGGCCGGAAGAACCCGGCGCCTTCGGGATGATGGCACCGGGCACCAGCCGCACGGTTGCGGGGTTCAGCACGCCATCATCTTCTGCCTGCCAAATGCCGGTGACAGCGATGGAGGCATTCGCAAGAACCAATTCCACCACCTTATTCGCGGTGCGGATATCGGGCAGCGCTTTCGCCACTGGCCCGCGGCCATAGCTTTCGCCTGGCGCCTTCAGCCAACGAAAGGCGATGAAGGGATTTTCGGCGAAGCTACCTTCAGCCAGCACGGATTGTGCATCGCCATCCGCGCTGATGGCAGCGAAGCGATAGCCGGCACGATCGGGCCAGACCGCCTCAATCACGCGATGGGTGGTGTCATCGGCGCTATCCTTCTTCCCGCGCGGTGGCAGTGCACCTGGAAAGCGTGTGCGCAGCGCCGCTTCGCTCATGCTGAGTGCGCGAAACACCGTATCCAGCCGGCCAGATGGGCCTTCTTCCAGCACAGCATCCTGCATCGGGATGGCGGTGAAGCGCAGCGCGGAGGCTTCGCCGGGTGCCGCTTCTTCCACCAGCATCAGGCCGGTGCCGGTAATGACCAGGTCAAGAAAGGCCTGGTGCATTTCAAGGGCGAAGTTGGAACGATCAAAATGGGTTTGCAGTACCTCGGCCGCTTCTTCCAAGGCGCTGGCGGCGTTTTCTTCGTCGCTGTCCTGCGTGGGGCGGCCCGGGGCAAGGCCGAACCAGCGCGACCAGGGCGGGGTCAGTTCCGCGAGCAGCGAGGCAGAGAGCTGTTCCGCCGCATCGGCGGCGGTCGCGTCAAACAGCGTGGCGCCGCTGCCAATGGGGGGCAGCACGTGATTGTAGCAATCGCGCCAAATGCCTTCATGGCGTTGTCGCGCGGCAAGGGCTGCGTCGTAACGCGCCAGGATGTCATGCGGGGTCATTGGCATCATTCCCCAAGCAAGGAGCGGCGGGTGGTGAGGAAATCCGGCATGCTGCCAAGCAAGCCGCGCGCGGAGGTCGCGATGGTGCCGGGCAGGCCGCGCGTGGTGCGTTCGCGGTTTTCAAGGCGTGCTTGGGAGGCCTCGGCCTCTGGCGATGGGGCAGGGGCCGCAGGGGGCGGCGCGGCGGGCTGAATGGTGATTTTCGGCTTTGGTGCTTCGAACAGGCCGCCCATGCGCGCGCTTCTCCGGGAAAGGGTTGCCGCCCCGCCAAAAAGCCATGAGCCCGGCGCCTTCTGGTGGAAGAGGCCGGGCCCATGGAAGTTTCGGGAGGAGCGAGAGAGGAAGACCTTCAGGCGCACTTCGCCCGTTGGCGTGAGTTTGATAGCCTAAAGCCAAAGGCGCGTCAAGATATTTTTCCTAAAAAAATTGCAGGGCGATTTTGCAACCTGCGATAGAGGCCGAAGGGCGTTACGGCGCGCGGCGCATCGGCACCCAAAAGCGCGCGGCACAGCGCGACGCAGCTTAGCCCGAAGAAGGGCGGCAGCAGGCGTGGCGCGACGGGGCCGGGGGTGAAAGGGCCGCGCAGATGGAAACCCGCGCGGCGGTAAAAGCCTGGCAGATCGAAGTCAGGATCAAGCGGCAGATGCGCCACAATCAGCCGGCCCGAAAGCGGGTCCAGCACGGTCCAACCTTGCGCATCCTGGATGGCAGCGAAGCAATGGCGAAAGCCGCGCTTCAAGGGATAAAGCCAGGGCTGATCGGCGCGCCCGCCGAAGAATAGCCAGATGCTTTGCTGAAAATCCTCAGTCCTGGTATGGGAAATCCGTGGCTTCATACGACGATGCCCTTGACGCGCAGCGGCCATTCCAGCCGATCAAGCGCTTCACGCCACAGGCGCCAATCATGTTTTTCGGAAGGGTAGCGCGGATCGGGTGCTGCGCCCCTTTCGCCCCAGATGCGCAGGATGCGCGCATGGGTCAGGTCAATGCGGCGGTGGCGATAAAGGCGATCAAGGCACTTCACCACATCATCCGGCTCACAGGGGCGCTGCTTGTCGCCCTTGCCGGCGACAATGCGGGCACCATCGCGCCGCGCGATCAGGGCGGCCATGGTCCAGAACCAGGCTTCCTCGGCGGAATGGAAGGGCTCGGCCTGGCTGAGCGAGGCAAAGCGGGGGCTGTAATGGGTTTTTTGTGCTGCGATCATCGGGGGAAATCTCGCCTTATGGTTGTGAAACAAAGGGAGAATAACCGCATAAATTGCCATGGGCAAGAGAAAAAAGGAAAACTGACCTATTGAATTTTGACACAAGACCTAGGATATCTTGCACAGAATCCGGAACCATATCTGGAGTCGGGACCCCGCAGCATCGCGGGCACATGAGGAAGTAGCCCATGCGGCATGAGGATATTTGGCGTGCGCTGGATGCGCTCGCGGCGGAATACGGGCTTTCGGCTTCGGGGCTCGCGAAAAAGGCCGGGCTTGATCCGACCGCCTTCAACCCATCAAAGCGCATCGGCGCTGATGGGCGCGCGCGCTGGCCTTCCACGGAAAGCATCGCCAAGGTCTTGGATGCGCTTGGCGCGCGGATGGATGATTTCGCGGCGCTGGTCACGGGCGCCACTGCGATTTCGCGCGGCGGGCGCGGCGTGGTCAATCGGCGCATTCCCCTGATCGGCCTGGCGCAGGCGGGTGGTGAGGGGTATTTCGATGATGGCGGCTATCCGGTCGGTGGCAGTTGGGATGAAATCTCCTTGCCTGAAATCGGCGATCCCAATGCCTATGCGCTGGAGATTTCCGGCGATTCCATGGAGCCGGTATTTCGTGATGGGGATGTGGTCATCGTCTCCCCCGCCGCGCCGGTGCGTCGCGGCGATCGCGTGGTGGTGCGCACGCGGCGCGGTGAGGTGATGGCCAAGGAATTGCGCCGGCATTCGGCGAAGCGGATTGATGTCGCGAGCCTCAATCCCGCGCATCCAAGCTATAGTTTCGAATTGCCGGAAATCGCCTGGGTGCATCGGATTGTGTGGGCGAGCCAATAGGCATCTACAAGCCGGGTAGAAAACGCGGCGGCGTTGAAAACGAAACGAGGGGGCGTTCATGCTTTATGCGCTATTGATGCTGGCGACACTTGGCGCGCTGATCGGTTTCATGCGCGGTGCAGCCTATGGCGTACCGCTATTTGTTCTGGTGCTAGTTGCAACCGCGGTGGCCTTCGTGGCTGATATCACCGATTCGCTGACGATCAGCCTGTGAACGCGCTTTATCTGCTCGCGCTGCTCGGCAATGCCTGGGTTTTGCTGGCCATTCTGGCGGGCGCCTTCATGGCGCAATTCGCCATGGGCGAACCGCCTTGCCCGCTTTGCGTCATGCAGCGCGTGGCGATGATGCTGGCCGCGCTTGGGCCTTGCTACGCGCTACTTACCGCGCAGCGCGAAGGGCTCACGGCGCGCGTCGTCGGGATTGGTGCGGGCATCACGGTGCTGGCTTCCTTGCTCGGGGCAGCGATTTCCATTCGCCAGGTGCTGCTGCATATCCTGCCGGGTGATCCCGGTTTTGGCGCGCCGATCCTTGGCCTGCATCTTTATACCTGGGCGACCATTGCCTTTGCCTGCAGCATCGCGGCTTCCGGCGTGCAGCTTCTGGGCTTGCAGTGGTTCGCCGGCAGCGCCACGCGGCGCATTCCGGGCGCAAGGCTGACGGGTATGGCGCTTGGCGTCATGCTGGTTGCGAATATTCTTTCGGTGATTGCGGAAGCGGGCTTCGCCTGGCGCCTGCCGGATAACCCGACCAGCTATTTGCTGTTCAGCCGATAGTCCTGATCGCCAAGCCAAGGGCGCCTTGCGCAAAGCGGCGCATATTGGCACGGCGATCCGCACTGCCGGTCTCCAGCGTGATCACGCGTTCAATGCCTGGCCCCACCACGGCGATGCAGCTATGCCCGGCCGCATCGCCATAGCGATTGCCGGTGGGGCCAGCGGCGCCTGTTTCAGATAATCCCCAATCCGCGCCATGCTTTTCGCGCACGCGCCGCGCGAGCAGCAGGGCATAGGCTTCACTCGCTGAACGCATGCCTTCCATGTCGGCAGGCGTGATGCCGAGCAGGGCTTCGCGCGCTTGCGCGGTATAGATCACGCCGCCGCCGAGGAAATAGGCGGATGCGCCGGGTTCGGCGAGCAAGGCCGCCGCGATCAGCCCGCCGGTTGACGATTCTGCCACCGCAATGCGCTGGCGTTTCGCCTTCAGGCAGGCGGCGAGCGCAGAAGCAGAAACATGCAAGGCATCCATGCTGATTATCCTTCACGCGCCGGAGATGTGTTTCCAATAGCGATGCGTCACTGCCAGCGCCAGCAGCCCGCAGCCCGCCATCAGCGCGGTTGCCATCGGTGCGCCGAGAAATTCAGCGGCAATGCCAAGGCCGATAAAGCCAATCGGCCCCATGCCGATGCAAACCGAAAGCAGGCCAAGCACACGGCTGCGCAAGGCAACCGGTGTTGCCAGATAGATCAGCGTGGGCTGCATGATGCCAAAGCCAGAACCGCCAATCCCCACCAGAATCAGCGCCAGCCCCGCGAACCAGGGGTTCGGGATCAGCGCGAAGGCGATCACCATGCAAAGATACATGGTAAGCCCGCCAATATAGCAGCGCCGATACAGCGCCGGGCCGATGAACAGCGTAATCAGCACCGCCCCCACCAGCGCGCCCACGCCATCCATGCTGGCGAGTACGCCAACACCTTCCGGCCCCAGCGCCAATTGATCCTTGCCGATCACCGGGATCATGCTGGTGAAGGGCCAGCCAAACAGGTTGAAGATCAGCGTGATCGTGAGCGTGCCGCTCAAGCGCGGATCAGCACGCACGGCGGCAAGACCCTCGGCGATGCGGGTCAGCACGGGTTCGGGGCGGCTTGCATTGCTGCGCGGCGTTGCCGGCAGCAGCAGGGCCGCGATCAGCGCCGGCAAATAAAGCAAGGTCGCCAGCACGAAAGTGCCATCAAGCCCAAGCAGTGCCAGCAGCACGCCACCAAGTGTTGGCCCCAGCATTCGGCTGGCATTGCTGGTGCCGACATCAATGGACATGGCGGCGGCCATGCGCGCTGGCCCCACCACCGTGCCGATCATGGCGCGGCGCACGGGATTATCAGCAGCCCAACCAACACCATTGATGAAGGCCGCCACCGCCAAATGCCAAACCGCAATCGCGCCAAGCAAGGCGAGCAAGGCAATCACCGATGAGGCCAGGATTTGCATCGCCAGCATCAGGATTTGTGCGCGGCGGAGATCCATCCGCTCTGCCGCCGCGCCCAGAAAGGCACCAAACAGCCCCATGGGCAAAAGCCGCAGCATGGTGAGCATGGCGACAATGAAGGCGGAACCCGTGGCGTTATAGGCGAAGACACCCACTGCCAGCATTTCCAGCCAGCGCACGACAAAAATCGAAAACCCGACCATCCAGAGCCGACGGAAGTCACGCTCCTGAAACAGGCTTCGCCAATGGGTTTCGGTCAGCGCCACGGCGCCCCACGGATGAAGTAAGGCCGGTCAGGAAAAACCCGACCGGCCCTGAATGTCACAACCCAGCCTGGGAGACGAATTTGGTGTTGAGGTAAGCCTCAATCGCCTCAAGCCCGCCTTCCGATCCATAGCCGGAATCCTTGATGCCGCCGAAGGGCACTTCGGGAAGCGCAAGACCAAGGTGATTGATCGTCATCATGCCGCTTTCAACGCGCGCCGCGACTGCATTCGCCGTCTTGGCCGAACGCGTGAAGGCGTAAGATGCCAGGCCATAGGGCAGGCGATTGGCTTCTTCCACCACCTCATCCAAATCCTTGAAGCGGGAGATCATCGCCATGGGGCCGAAGGGTTCCTCATTCATCGCCCGCGCATCCTTGGGCACATCGGTCATCACTGTGGGCTCATAGAAATAGCCTTTGTTGCCGATGCGCTTACCCCCCGTATGCACCTTGCCGCCCTTGGCCTGCGCATCCTGCACCATCATCTCAACCCAAGGCACGCGGCGATCATGCGCGAGCGGCCCCATATTGGTATCCGCCGCCATGCCATCGCCCACCTTCAGGGTCTTGGCGTGGGCGACGAATTTTTCGACGAAGCCATCATAAAGTTCTTCCTGCACCAGGAAGCGCGTCGGGCTCACGCAAACCTGCCCGGCATTGCGGAACTTGGCGAAGGCAAGGGTCTTTGCCGCCAGATCAAGATCGGCATCATTGAAGACAATGGCCGGCGCATGGCCGCCCAATTCCATCGTCACGCGCTTCATGTGCTGGCCGGCAAGGGCGGCCAATTGCTTGCCGACGGGGGTGGACCCGGTGAAGGTCACTTTGCGGATGATCGGATGCGCGATCAGATAGGATGAAATCTCCGCCGGCACGCCATAGACCAGATTGGCAACACCAGCAGGCAAGCCGGCATCAATGAAGGCGCGGATCAATTCCGCGGGCGAAGCGGGCGTTTCTTCCGGAGCCTTCACAATAATGGAACAGCCCGTGGCGACGGCGGCCGAGAGCTTGCGCACCACCTGATTGATCGGGAAATTCCATGGCGTGAAGGCGGCAACGGGGCCGACCGGTTCCTTCACCACAAGCTGATAAATCCCCTCGGCGCGCGCGGGCACCACGCGGCCATAGG
This sequence comes from Roseomonas sp., assembly GCA_020249865.1. GTDB lineage: Bacteria > Pseudomonadota > Alphaproteobacteria > Acetobacterales > Acetobacteraceae > Neoroseomonas. Next base: position 10,238 of record JADCEV010000071.1, read on the forward strand.
CGCGGCGGGCTTCTTCGGCGAACCAATCAATAATGTCGGCGGCCGCCATGATTTCCATCTTGGATTCACCAAGCGGCTTGCCCTGTTCCATGGTCATCAGCCGCGCAATGTCGTCCGCGCGCGCGCGCACCAGATCAGCGGCCTTGCGCATGAGCTTGGAACGGTCATAGGCGGAGACCTTCTTCCAGGTGGCAAAGCCTTTTTCGGCGGCGGCAAGCGCTTCATCAAGATCGGGTTTTTCGGCATGGGCGACAGTGCCGATCACTTCCTCATTGGCCGGGTTCAGTACGTTGATGGTCTTGCCACTGCGCGCGGCGCGCCATTCGCCATTCACGTGCAATTGGACATTGGGGTAGGTCATGCGGGCTTCCTTCCGGCTTTGCTTGATTGGAAAGCCCACCCTAATCGGGCTTCACGCCAGGGGCCAGATGCCAGCCGGCGATGGCGGTGCTAGAAAGGCGGAAAGCATCAATTTTCCGGGAGAAACCCCATGCGCCTTTCGCGCCGCACCCTGTTTGCCGCTGGCTCACTGCTGGCTGCCCCTGCCAGCCTTAAGGCGCAACCCGCCTTCCCGAACCGGCCGATTACCGTCCTGGTGCCGAACCCGCCCGGCGGGGGGACGGATTTCGCCGCCAGGCTGTTTCAGGAGGCCATGAGTCAAGGGCTCGGCCAGCCCGTGGTGGTGGAAAACCGCCCGGGCGCCAATGGCAATCTGGCGATCAATGCCGTGGCGCGGTCAGCGCCGGATGGGCATACCATTCTGCTGCAATATAATGGCTATCACGCCGGCAATCCGGCGATGATGAAGAACCTCACGTGGGATCCCATCAGGGATCTGGCGCTGGTTGGCATGGCAACCATGGCGCCGCATGCGGTCATTGTGGCACCCAACGTGCCGGCGAATAACTTGCAGGAATTCATTGCCCATGTGCGGGCCAATCCGGGCAAGCTGAATTACGCCTCCTCCGGCAATGGGTCGATCCAGCATTTGGGTGGCGTGCTGTTTACCCGCGCCATCGGGGCAGAAATGGTGCATGTGCCCTATCGCGGCGCGGCGCCCGCCTTGCAGGATGTCGCCGGTGGGCGTGTGGAGATGTTCATCACCACGCCGTCCTCCGCGATTGCATTGATACAAGGCGGGCGCGTGAAGGCGCTGGCGATTGCGAGTGCCCAGCGCGCGGCGGGGTTGCCCGATGTGCCAACCACGGCAGAAGCCGGGCTGCCGGGCTTTACCCTTGATGCCTGGTTCGGCTTTGCCGTGCCGGCTGCCACGCCGCGCCCCATTCAGGAAAGGCTGAATGCAGTGATCAGCGCCGCGGCCGAACAGCCTGCCATCCGCGAAAGGGCGCAGGCGGGCGGTGCGACGACCCGCGCCATGACCCTTGCCGAGCTGGATAGGCTGGCACGGCGAGAGGTGGAAGAATTGGGTGCTGTGATCCGCGCTGCCGGGATCACGATAGATTAGCCAAAGATTGGCCAAAACCGGGCCTTGGTTTGGCGGTGAACAAGGTTTAGTTTGCCCTGATGGCATCCCTATTCCCGCCCCGCCGCTATTGGCTGCTGGCCGCCGCGCTGCTTTCCGCCTGTGCGGCCGGCGATAGCGTGGAACGCCCCGCGCTGCGCGGCGCCGCGCCGGAAGTGACCGGCGCCTTCGGGTCTTATCTGGCCGGGCGCTTCGCCACCAATGAAGCCGATACGAAATTCGCTGCCGAAAGTCTCTTGCAGGCCCTCAGGCGCGACCCGAATGAGCCTGAAGTGCTGCAGCGCGCCTTTATCGCGACCTTGCTGGATGGCCGTTCGGAAGCCGTAAGGCTGGCGCGTGTCATCCCCAATGAACCGCTGGCCGCCATGCTGCTGGCCGGGCAGGATGCGCAGGCTGGGCGTTTTGATCGCGCGGAACAGCGCTTCCGCAGCTTGCCAAACCAGGGCATGGCCGGCCTTTTGAAGCCCTTGCTGCTGGCCTGGGCGCAGCAGGGAAGGGGCCAGACGGATGCGGCGCTGGCCACGCTGCGCCCGCTGACGGAAGCGGGGCGCCAGCGCGGCATTTATGCCCTGCATGGCGCCATGATTGCCGATATCGCCGAACGCCCGCGTGAAGCCGAACGCCTGGTCCGGCTTGCACTCGCCGATGGTCCTGCGCCCAATCTGACGCTTGCGCGCACCATGGCCGGCATTCTGATGCGCGCGGGTCAGCAGGCAGAGGCCGAGCGGCTCTTGGATCGGCTGGGCCGCGGCCATGATGATGCCGGGCTTTTCGCTGATACCGGCGGGCGCGAAGCCTTGGCGACGCGACGCGTGGTCGCCTCAGCGACTGAGGGCATGGCGGAGGCCTATCTTGGCCTTGCCTCTGCCCTGCGTGGGCCGCAATCGGGCGAGTTTTCGCTGGCGCTGGTGCGGCTTTCGCTGCAATTGCGCCCGCGCTACGGGCCAGGCTTGCTCGCGGGGGCTGAGGCGCTGAGCGATGAAGGCCAATATGCGGCGGCGGTGGCGCTGCTGGAACGCGTTGACCCCGCTGATCCCTTCGCGCCGTTGCTGGCGCTGCGCCGGGCCGGCTTGCTGGATCGGCTGGACCGCCTGCCGGAAGCGGAGGCAGAACTCAGGCGGCTTTCGGCGCAATTTCCCCGTGCCTATCAGCCCATGGCAAGGCTTGGGGATTTGTATCGCGGCCGGCAGAATTGGCCGCCGGCGATTGCGGCCTATGACGCGGCGATTGCGCGGATTGGCGCGCCGGCAGTGACGCATTGGCCGCTGTTTTATGCGCGCGGCATCGCCCTTGAACGCGCCAAGCGCTGGCCGGAGGCAGAGGAAGATTTTCAGCGCGCGCTCAGCCTGAACCCGGAACAGCCCTTGGTGCTGAATTACCTGGCCTATAGCTGGGTGGAGATGGGCAAGAATCTGGTCGAAGCGCGGCGCATGCTGGAACGCGCGGTTGAGCTTCGCCCGAATGATGGCAATATCGCCGATAGCCTGGGCTGGGCGCTGTTCAAGCTTGGCGATATTCCGGGCGCGGTGCGCTGGCTGGAAAAGGCGGTTGAGCTTGAATCGCAAAGCAGCGTGATCAATGACCATTTGGGCGATGCCTATTGGGCGCAGGGCCGGCGGCGCGAGGCGCTGTTTCAATGGCGCCGGGCCCTGATGCTGGGGCCTGAGGGTGATGAGGGGCCGAAGATCGAAGCCAAGATCGCGGGTGGCCTGACAGAGCAACCGGTAGCGGAGACGCGGCGCTGAAATTTTCGGAAGCGGCTCCGGCCAAGGTCAATCTATTTCTGCATGTCACGGGGCGCCGGGCGGATGGCTATCATCTGCTGGATAGTTTGGTGGTGTTCGCCGGCATGGGCGATACGGTCAGCGCCGCATCCGGGGAAATCCTTTCGCTGGCGATTGAAGGCGCCGAAGGCGCGGCGCTGGAAGCGGAGCCCGATAATCTGGTGCTGCGCGCGGCCCGGGCGCTGACCATGGCCGCGGGGCTGGAAGGCCATGCGCTGTTGCATCTGCTGAAGCGCCTGCCGGTTGCAAGCGGCATTGGCGGTGGCAGCGCAGATGCGGCGGCCAGCCTGCGGGCGCTGAACCGGCTTTGGGGGCTTGGTTGGTCGGAATCGCGACTCGCGGCGCTTGGTGCCACGCTTGGCGCCGATGTGCCGGTATGTGTGGGTTCTCGCCCCGCCCGAATGGAAGGCGTGGGGGAGGTGCTGAGCGCCGCGCCAAGCCTGCCGCGCTTTGGGCTTCTGCTCGCGAATCCGCGTGAGGCCTTGGCGACGCCGGCAGTGTTTCGCGCCCGCCAGGGTGGGTTTTCGCCGCGCGCCAGGCTGCCGCAAGCCTGGGGTAATGCCGCCGACATGGCCGCGGATTTGGCTGCGCTGGAGAATGATTTGCAGGCGCCCGCCATCAGCCTTTGCCCCGCGATTGCTGAGGTTCTGGCGGCAATCGCGGCAAGCCCCGGCTGCCTTTTGGCGCGCATGAGCGGTTCTGGCGCGACCTGCTTTGGCATTTTCCCCAATGCGGCTGCGGCTGCTGCTGCGGCGGCGGCACTCCCCACCGCCTGGTGGTGTTGGGGAGGGGGGCTTCACGGCGCCGCCCTTTGAGGGCTATTAGGCGCGGGCCTGTTGGGGCGTCGCCAAGCGGTAAGGCAGCGGTTTTTGGTACCGCCATTCCCAGGTTCGAATCCTGGCGCCCCAACCATTTTCCTGACAAGCCGAGTAAATTCAGCCTGCATGCCCTGATCTTCGCCTGATCAGAATGCTACGCGGCGTGGCATTTCACCCCTGGCAGCTTTGGGATACACCCGCGCGCATGAACGCGAAGACCCCCTATGACCCCGCCGCCGATGGCTGGACCGATTTCGTCTGGCATGAGGATGGCTTCCCGGCCCTGGTTGGTCCCTTCTGGCAGAAAACTGTCGAAGGGCGGCGCCTGCATGGGCTGCTGGTGGAAGCAAAGCACAGCAATATCCATGGCATTGTCCATGGCGGCATGATTTCCACCTTTCTGGATCAAACCCTTGGCCATACGGTGTGGGAGGCTGCGGATCGCGGGCCGAATGTTACCGTGCAGCTTAATGTGCATTTCATCTCCGGCGCCAAGCAGGGGGATTTCCTGGTGGCGGAAGGTGAGGTGATGCGCGTGACGCGGTCCATCGTGTTTGTGCGTGGGCGGCTGACGGCGGGCGATAGGCTGATTGCGCATGCCGATGGGGTTTGGAAGCGGTTGGGGGCAGGGTAGCCGCGCGCCGTCCGGTTGCGGGTTTTGGCTTTGCCCGCGCTGGCTGGCTCTGGCGGATGAGGTGTTTGGACCGTGGCGAGGTAACTTAAGCAAAACAGCCTACGGTAAACCCGGAGCGGTTCACCTCAACCAACTTCCCAACAATAAAAGCTTTTGTGTGAGCCTTATGGCCCCATCATGGCCAAGTGTTCTTCGAGAATTGGTAGTTCCGCCGCTGGTACCACCTTCCGCCAAGCTTCCACCCCGGGCAGCTTGCCGGGATTGCGGCGGATCAGTTCCGTCTTGAGGTAAGGATAGCCCATGCCTTCCACCAATTCCCGCCACAAATGGTGGCAGGGGTTGAAGGGAACGCGGGCAAAGGCTTCGGCGCTGCTGTAGCGTGGGGCGATGCGCGCGCGCGTTGCGGCATCAGCCAGAGAAGCGATCCTTGCCTGACCAAATAGTGCCCAGCATGGGACGCCGGCACGGAGCATGCGCCGACTGAGGCCTATTTCCCCCCGCTGCACCAAAAGCCATTTGCTGCGGCTATCCTTCAGCTGGGCGAGATGAGCAAGCATTTCCCCGACGGCTTTTTCCCCGCGGCCGAGCAGCGCGTAGGATTGCAAATGGGCCCCGCCGCCAAGGCTTTCCGTGAGGCCGAAAAAACCATCGCCCCCCATGCGCCAAGCATCAATTATTGGGGAAAGGGGCAGAAAAGGGCCAAGGACGCTGTCATTGGTCAGCAGCAATTCCCGCGGGGTGCCGAAGCGTTGCAGGGCCACGGCCGCCGCATCCCGCCAGGCGCCAAAATCCCGCCCGACATTGGCGCGGCGGATGCGAAGTACGGAATCTGCGGCGATGGCATCCCAATCCGGCGCGGGCGGGTTGGCGTTGGTGATGAAGACAGGGGCAAAGCCAGCCTCCCGCCAAAGCCGGACCTGACGGCGCACCATTGGCGAGATACGGCCATCTGGCGACCAATGGAGATAGAGTGCAAGGGAGTGGCTTGGCGTGGCCTTACCGTCAGCAATTTCAAAGATTTCGGGCTTTTCTGGCGCGAAACGATCAAGGAAACCGGCAGATGACGTTTCCCAAAGGACTTCAGCCACGCGCCTGATAAAGCGGGAGGGAGCACGCGTGGCTAGGCTGTGCGCCACCCGCTCGGTGGAGGTGATATTGGATGAAATGGCTGTTAATGCGAGGCGAAGCACTTCTCTAAAGCCTACTCTGATGCTTAATGGGGTAAATGCCACGACCATTACGAATAATGCAAATTACGTCAAAGAGAGACTGGAATTGTCGTGGTAGGTGATTACCGTAGGAGGACGTAATAGCCTTATGGCAGTAAACTTGATGCTTGTCTTTGTGCTTGGTGTCCGCCTATTGACTGTTTGATCATCAATGTTCGGGGGTGTTAGGCTTGCTTCTGAGCTCCGTTTGTTTCGCTTAAATCTAGGGGGTTGATCTTTAGGATGAAAAAACCTGAGTTCTCGGTACTTCTGCCAACAAGAAACCGTGCCAGCCTTTTGGTTGAGGCCATAGAGTCGGTAAGGTCTCAGAATTTTGAAGACTGGGAGATTATCGTTTCCGACAATGCTTCGATAGAAGACGTGCAGGGTATAATTAAAAAATTTGACGATCCCCGCATAGTATATTTGCGCAGTGATGAACCTTTATCTGTCACAGATAATTGGAATAGAGCAATTGATGCAGCCCAAGGCAGTTGGATAGTCATGCTGGGCGATGATGATGGGCTAGTACCCGGCTATTTTGAAAACATGCTGGCCGCATCTGTCAGTCTTAACTCACCTGATATTATTTATCACGGAGCCTATCATTTTCTCGCGCCGGATGTTTTGCCTGGACAGACCGATGGACGGCTTTCTGATGTTACCAAAATGCATTCACTACTTTTGGGGCATAAGGGCCCTAGTCTATTGCCGCGCGATCAATGCGAGGCTGCCGCTCGCGCGGCTCTGGATATGCGGGCGATCTATGGCTTCAACATGCAGTATTTTCTGTTCCGTGCCGAGTTTCTAGACAGGATGCGTCGTTTTGGCCCAGTATTTCGAGGACCTTACCCGGATTTTTATGCAGCGAACATGGCACTATTTATAGCGGATACGGTTGGTGTCGTCCCAGCCCCGATGACCGTGATAGGTATAACGCGCAAATCCTATGGCTACTACCATTTTAATAACAATGAATCCGCCGGAATGGATTTTTTAGCTAATCAAGACTTTACTAAATACGTCTCGGCTGATTTGCGTAAGCATTTATTGCCTGGCAGCTTCATGAATACTCTTTGGTTGGTTTCGGTTGCCCTGGTGCTCGAAAGCCTTCCCAAGGCCCAGAACCTTCAACTTGGTGTAAAGCGCTACCGGCGACTCCAGATACTAGATGCCGGTCTAAACCATAGTGCTAAAGGGAGTGCCGCAGCCCGAGAACGTGATGCTCTTCTGCCGCTATTGAGTGCAGGTGAAAGAATGCTGCTGCTTGCATTGCGTGTAGCGAGTTGGCCCCTCACCTTGCTCCCCCCGCGCTGGCTAGGAGCCTTTTCGATACGAGCAAAGTGCTTCCTGGGACAGTATGATACCGGCGAGGGGCCTCGGCGTCTATCGATGAAGCCGCGAAACATGACAGAAGCAATTGAAATGCTTCGCAATTTTGCAGAGGATCAAAAGTCTTGATCCTCGTCTGTCCCTACTGTTCTGGAGAGACTAGCGAACTCATAGCGGCGCCCGACGTAAATCGCCGCGTGAGTGATACCGTCTTTCACCTGCGACACTGCCAGAAGTGCGGGCTTAACTTTCTTGCTGATCCGCCGGCTGACCTAAGTGCTTATTATACGTCAGATTACCACCATGTCCCTAAGGATAGGGCCGAGCTTGAGCAGTACCTTCCCATGCAGCGCTTCAGGATTGAACTGCTTCGCCAGTTTTGTTCGTCTGGGAAACTTATGGAGATTGGGCCATCGATGGGGCAGTTTTGTGCCTCGGCGAAAGATGCGGGCTTTACCGTCCACGCAATTGAAATGGATGCAGCGTGTGTCTCATTTCTTCGTGAGAAGCTAGACATTACCGCATATTGGTCGGATGATCCGACTGCTGTGTTGCGTGAATTAACGGTCCGGTTTGACGCATTCTGCTTTTGGCATTCTTTGGAGCATCTACCAAAATTCTGGGAAGTATTATTTTGGGCACGCGCACGCCTCGCTCCCGGCGGCGTTATCCTGATTGCGGCGCCAAATCCGCATGCTTTCCAGGCGAGGATAATGGGTGCCCGCTGGCCGCATCACGATTTGCCTAGGCATCTGTTCGGTATCAGCATGCCATGGCTCAAGGCCTGGGCCGCTGACAACGATATGGAGGTAGCATTTGCGACTACCCGCGATCCCGGTAGCATTGATGGAAATCGTTTTTCTTGGGCGATGAAGTTCCAAAGTCTAGCACCTCGAAACGCCCGCGCCCAGCGTCTATTTTGGCGGCTTGGAACGCTTTTCGGGCGGCTCTGGAAACCCCTGGAGGATCGTGAAGGTCAGGGAGCGTGTTATACTTTGATCCTACGAGCCCCATCTCAGGCCACTTCAACCTCTTGAGCGCGATGAAAAACACCTGCCTCATAGATAGTATAAATTCTTTTAGATATTCGCGACGCATTGAATGCAAGCATAATAATCATTGCAACGTCAAAATTTGTCTACCACCCCATCCCCAACAATCCGCCCCGCCTCAAGCGTGATAACCCGGTTGCACCAGCGCTTCACCACATCCATGTCATGGGTCGCAATCACCAATATCTCAGATGCCGTGATCAACTGCTCAAGCTTTTTTTCCGCTTTTGCCAAAAACTCCGCATCGCCCGTGTTGAACCATTCATCCATCAGCAGGATTTGCGGTTGCGAGGCTGTCGCCACCGCGAAGGCGAGGCGGATGGACATGCCGGCGGAATACCCATGGATCGGCACATCCAAAAACTCTCCAAGGCCGGAAAACTCAGCCGCCTCGGCTTCAAGTGCCGCGATCTGTTCGGCATTCAGGCCACGATACAGCCCACGCAGACGTATATTTTCGCGCCCGGTTGAAAGAATATCCATACCGGCAGCAGGATCAATCAGCGTGCCGATTTCACCTTCAACGGTCAGGCGCCCACCAACGGGCTCATAAATGCCAGCCAGGCTGCGCAACAGCGTGGTCTTGCCGGCGCCGTTATGGCCCACCAGCGCCACCCTTTCCCCGCTTTCGATGGTAAAGCTCAGATCCGAAAGGGCGGAAATCACCACGCGGTTATGCGCATCCGCTTTCACCCGCCGGCTGGCAGCCCCCAGCAAGCGCTTTTTCATGCTCCGCGCACCAAGGTGATAAAGGGGAAATTCTATGCGCAGCCCCTCGGCGCAAATCCTTGCCATGGCGTCAGACCCAGAAGGCGATACGGGCGCGGAAGCGCGCGAATATCGCGCCTGCCAGGACCACATTCAAAGTGGTGTAAAAAAGAGCCGCAACCCAGGCGAGCAACGGCCCCCCGCCTTCCACCAAAGGCCCCCTTATTGTTTCCAGTAACGCATAGAAGGGGTTTAACGCCATCCAGACCATGGCGTCGCCCAGAAGCTCCGGCTTCCAGAGGATAGGCGTGGCGAAGAAGGCCAATTGCACCGCATTGGCAACCAGCGATGGAATATCGCGAAACCGCGCGCACAGCATTCCAAGCAGCAGCCCGGCCGCAATCATGTTGATGCCAATCAACAGGAAGCCAAAAATGGCGAGGAAAGCCTCGGGCCCCGGCACTCGGCCAAAGACAAGAAATACAACCAGGATCAAGGGCAGGGAATGCGCCGCGACTAATGTATTGCGGAAGGCAGCGCGCAGCGCATGCAAGGTATAGGGCAAGCGCATTTGGCGGATCACGCCTTCGGCATTGATCAGGGTACTGCACGCTTCAATGATGAAGGTCGAGATCCATTGCCAAATGATCAGGCTTACGGCCAAGTGCGGCAGATAATCTGAAAGCTCCAGCTTGAACAATGTGCCATACAGAAGCCCAAGCCCGATCAGCATAATTAGTGTGGAAAGGGACATCCAAACGGGCCCAAGCACAGAGCCGCGATAACGGTTCCTGAGTTCAAGCCGCGCCAGCGCCAGGGCAAGCCGCCACTGTGAAAGTCCGTCCCGAAGATCGGCCAGAGCTTTTTCGGCCTGCCGCGGATTGGCCGCATCCAGGGAAAGGTAGAACACCGGTTTTAGCGCTGGCTCTGAATTCATGGCGGGGTGCTAGCATACTCCTGCTGCCCATAACAAACGCGGTTTGGCGATTTGCCGGCCTTCTCCGGCGAAGCTTTTTCCGTGGCAGAATCCACGCAACGGCCTCACAATCCAAGCAAATCCAGCGTACGCCCAATGATCTTCGCCTCATCAAAGCGTTCCAGCGCGCGTGCGCGGCCGGCTTCGCCCATGCGGGCGCGCAGCGCCGGGTCGGCGGCAAGTTGGGACAATGCCTCGGCCAGTGGTGCGATGGTGGCGGGTGGCACCAGCAAGCCGGTCTCCCCCGCCACCACCTGTTCGCGCGGGCCGCGGATATCGGTCGCCACAACAGGCAGGCCGGTCAGCATGGCCTCAATCACGCTCATGGGCAGGCCCTCAAAATGCGAGGGAAGGCAGAAAACATCCGCTGCCGTGAGTAACCGCGCCACATCATGCCGGTAGCCGAGCCGCTGCAGCCGGGGGCCAAGGGCTTTGGCAGCGCGGGCGAAATGCGGTTCCATATCCTCGCCATGGTCGGAAGCGAGGCGTTCGCCCACCACCCAAAGCCGCGCATTGGCGGGTGTCGCTTCCATGGCGCGCAGCAATTCGGGATAGCCCTTGTGGCGCACCAGCCGAGAGACCGCGATGATCACGCAATCATCGGGATCAGCGCCCAATTCGGCGCGTAAACTACGGCGCGCATCAGCATTGGGATGAAATTGCGCTGGGTCGCGCCCATTCAAAATGGCCGTTGCATGCGGGTGAATACCAAGCCTTCGCGCATCTTCTGCCTCTTCCGCGCTCACGGTCAGATAGACATGCGTGATGCGCCCGGCAGCGCGTTCCAATTGCAGTGCCAAGGCGCGGCGCCACCAGGGGCCCGGCTGATTGAACAGAAAACCATGGCAGGTATAGGCAATGCGCGGCACGCCGGCTGCCCGCGCCGCCGCGCGCCCGATCAAGCCACTGATCGGCATATGCGCATGCACCAGATCGCAATGCTCGCGCTTCAGGAAATCACGCACCGCCGTATAGGCGCGCCATTGCGCCAAAGGGTTCATGCTGCGCGCCATGGGCATGGCCTCAATGCGAAACCCCTCGGCGCGGGGAATTTCAAGCAAGGGGCCTTCCGCGCAAAGCCCGACAACCTCATGCCCACGCGCGCGGGCACCGCGCATCAGCGGCAGAATGAAATGCCGCATGGCAAAATCTACATTCGCGATGAAGCAGATTTTCATGGGGCGCTTTGCGCGCTCACGCGCTTGGGATGGGTGCAGCGCCGGGCAGGCTCACGCGCGTGATCGCCCATTGCAGCGAAACCTCATTTTCTTCCGCGTAGAGCACGATTTGCAGGCTGCGCCGCGCCTCACCACCCAGATAGATGCTGTCTTCCAAAGCAACACGCGCGCCCTTGGCGCGCAGCTTCCAGCCCGCGCCGGAAGGCAGGCGCAGCAGCACAGCACTTTCATCCTGCAACAGATTGGCCGTCACGGCGGGGTGTAAATGAAACCGCGCGACGAAAATCGGCACTGGCGCATCGGGCGGCAATTCCAGTACATCCTCACCGCGCAGATCATCACCTGACTCGGCCAAGTAAAGCCGCCTGCGATGCACCGCGCCAAAGGGGCCGCGCCAGCCATCATGGCTTGCTTCCAGCCATTGCGCGCCGGTTGCTTCCTGGCGTTCCACTTCAATGGTCTCAGGCTTGCGGCCAAGGCCCTCGGGGCGAAGCTCGCTTGAATTGGTGTCGGACAGCACAAGCGTTGAATGCGCGGCGGTGGCGCGAAGAGCATCGCGCCAGCCTTCCTCACCGGCCGGGGCCGCGCCGCAATTGACGATCAGCCGATCACGCCCGACCGACATTTCAAAGGAAAGCGTGCCGGCATGGGCAAAGCGATCCGCCCCGCTTGGCAAGCCGCCAAGCCCAGTGGTGCCGCCGCGCCCGCGGGGCGGCGGCCCGGCATCCATGATGATGACGCTGCGCCCGGCTTGCAGGCGCTGAAAGCCGGTTTCCGGCAATTCCAGCGCGCCCCGCCCGCGCGCCTGGCCCTGCGTCAGCACCAGATCAAGCAAGGCCGAGTTTTCTTCGCGTGCGCCATTGAACAGCGCCAAGCCGCCATCGCCATGGCGGAACAGGCGAAGCGCGGGCGCCGCGCGGTCCAGCGCGGCCATCAAATGCGGCGGCGCTTCCACGCCAACGCCATGCAGCAGGTTGCGGATTTCGATCAGGTCTTGCAGGGCGGCGAGTTGCTGCGCGGGTGAGCGTTCCACATGCCCGCCATCGGGCAGGAATTGGCGTTCGATCTCGGCCGGCAGGAAGCGGATGGCGCGTTGCAGATAGGCGTCTTCTTCCAGCGCAACGGCCGCGGCAAGTGCGCCCTTAAGCGCCACCAGCGCGCCGCGATGGTCTTCTTCCGCCGGCAGCGCGCCGACCAGATCGCGCGCATCCTGCGCAAGGCGCTGCATCACCTGGCGGCGGAAAACATCCTCGGCCGTCGCGGCGAAGAAATCCCAATGGCCGAGCCAGGCGGAAATCCGCGCGCCAACGACTTCCGGCGCATCGGCGATGTCTTCTTCCCAGCCGCTTTGCAGCCAATCGGCTGTCAGGGCGCGGGCGCGCAGTCGTGCGGCATCCGTCCCGAGCGCGCGCAAATCACGCATCCAGGCAAAGCCATGCGCTGCCGCGCGCCAGGTAGGGGAGGCACCATTGCCACCCCAGGGCTCACCCCCTTCGGCCAGCAGGCGCATGGGGCGGATGGTGCCGGCGAAATCCGCCTCGCCGCGCAGTAGCCGGGCACCGCGGGCGGCATCGCCGGGCCAAAGATCACGAAAGGGCCGGGCAGGGGCATCGGGCACCCGCACGGGGCGCAGCCGCGCGAGCTTTTGTCGGGCGCCGCGCAGCAGATTGATCATGCCGCCCCCCCGCGCAACGCCTTGATCGCGGCGGCGTAATCCGGCGCGCCGAATACGGCGGTGCCGGCCACCAGCACATCAGCGCCGGCATTCAGGCAAAGCGGCGCGGTCCTGGCGGTGACACCGCCATCCACCTGCAAGCGGATATCGCGGCCCGAGGCTTCAATCAGCCGGCGCAGCTTTTCGATCTTTGGCAATTGGCTCTCAAGGAAGCTCTGCCCGCCAAAGCCAGGATTGACCGACATGACCAGGATAAGATCGCAAAGATCCAGCACATGTTCGATGGCCGCGATGGGTGTGGCCGGGTTGAGCACCACCCCAGCCTTCTTGCCCAAGCCCCGAATGGTTTGCAGGGACCGATGCAAATGCGCCCCGGCTTCGGGATGCAGCGAAATCAGATCCGCGCCGGCATCGGCAAAAGCCTGCAAATAAGGGTCAACGGGCGCGATCATCAGATGCACATCGAAGGGGATGGTGGTGTGGCGGCGGAGCGCCTTGATCAGCCCCGGCCCGAAGGAGATATTCGGGACAAAATGCCCATCCATGATATCCAAATGCAGCCAATCCGCGCCCGCTGCGGTCACGGCACGCACTTCCTCACCGAGTTTGGCGAAATCGGCGGCGAGAAGCGACGGGGTGATGAGCGGCTGGGGGTGCACGATTCCCTTTGTAACCTTGCGTCCTTGCTGGGACAACCTTGCGTGAAGATTCAGGGCTTTCTTAACAAGGCGCGCACCACTTCGGCATGGCCCTGATGACGCGGGCCTTCATCCAGCAGCACGGTGCCTTCCAGCAATTCCAGCACCTCAAGCCCCGCGAAGCATTCCTCGACGATGGCGCGACTCCAGAGCAATTCGCGCAGCTTGGGCCCGCCGCTGCGGCGACCTTCCTGTGCCGGCGTAAAGCATTCCAGCACGAGCAAGCCGCCGGGGGCGAGCGCGGCCAAAGCGCCTTGTGTGGCCCGTGCCCGGTCTTCCGGCGGCAGATGCACAAAAATCCAGGCAATCACATCAAACCGCGCGCGCGGCCAATCCCAGGCAGCGACATCTGCCGTAATGGTATTCAGCGCCACGCCGCGTTGGCGCGCCAGCGATGCAGCCTTGGCCAGGCCAACGCCGGACCAATCTACCGAGGTGACCTCCAGGCCCTGACCGGCCAGCCAGACGCCATTGCGGCCTTCGCCATCGCCAACCGCCAGCGCGCGTATCCCCGGGCGCAGGCGATGCGCTTGGGATTGCAAATAAAGGTTCGGCGCCTCGCCAAACTCAAATCCGCCATTCTGGTAGCGTTCATCCCAGGCCAGGCTTGTGCTCATGATGTTCCTCGCGGGGTGGGGCGCCAATCGGGCGGCGCCAATACAAAGCCGGCGAAATCAAAGGCTGGGCTGACGGTGCAGCCCACCAGGGTCCAGCGACCTAAGGACACGGCACTTTGCCACCAGCCCTTCGGCACCAAAGCGAAAGGCCGCTGATGGCGCGAAAGATCGGGGCCGAGATGCACGGCCTCCGCATCATGGCCATCGGGCGAAAGGCTCAGCGCCAGCGGCCCACCCGCATACCAATGCCAGGCTTCGGCAGCATCCACGCGATGCCAATGGCTGAATTCATCGGCGGCGAGCAGGAAATAGATCGCCGTGCCCGCACCGCGCCCGGCACCTTCCGGCGCATCGCGCCAGATTTCGCGGTAATGGCCGCCTTCCGGATGGGGCTGGAGCGAAAGCGCGGCAATGACCTGCGCGGCGGTCACGCCCGGATCGCGCAGGTCAATCATGGTTCAGCCGACCGGGACGGTTTCGGCGAGCGCCGGCAGCTTGGAGACTTCCGCAAACCAGGCGGCGAGCTTTGGGCAGGCATCGCGCCAGGGTTCATGAGGGAAACGGAAATCGAGGTAACCGAGCGCACAGGCAATGCTGATGGCGCCGATATCGCCAAGCCCGCGCGGCGGGTCCTTTTCCAGCACGGCCAAAGCGCGTTCCACGGCGGCTTTCTGGCGCGCATCGAAGGCCTTGCGGCCATCATCCTGCGGGTGGTTCATGTGCAGGCGCCGACCCACGGCGGCATCCAGAATGCCATCGGCGGCGGCTTGCCGGATCATGGCCTTAAGGCGCGGCGCGCTGCCGGTCGGCGGGAAAAGCGGCGCGGCGGAGCCAATTGTGTCCAGGTATTCGCAAATCACCGGGCTGTCATAAATCGCTGTGCCATCCTTCGTGACCAGGGCAGGCACCTTGGACAGCGGGTTATCGGCCAGCAGATCGGCCGGCGATTGATGCGGGTTGGTCGCGACCTTTTCCAAAAGCCCGCCAATGCCACGCGCAATGGCGCAGACCATGACCTTGCGCACATAGGGGCTGGCTGGGGAGTAATGCAGTTTCATTGGGCGTTTCCTTGGGTTGTGTTAACGAAAACTGTCCTTGCCGGCACGGATGCGGGCAAGTGTGGCGATATCCGGCGCGCGCATGAAGGGATTGGCGGCGCGTTCGGAAGCGATGGTGCTGGGCAGCGTTGGCTTGCCGGCGGCGCGCTGCGCCTGGGCTTCGGCGATGCGGGACTTGAGCGCGGCATTGTCCGGTTCCACCGTAATCGCAAAGCGCGCATTGCTTTCGGTATATTCATGACCGCAGCAAACGAGCGTTTCCCCCGGAAGCGCAGCAAGCGCGGCCAGCGAGGCGAACATCTGCTCTGCCGTGCCTTCCAATAACCGACCGCAGCCGAGCGAAAACAGCGTGTCGCCACAAAGCAGGATATGCGAATCGGCGATGTGGAAGGCGATATGGCCGCGCGTGTGGCCATCACTCGCCAACACTGTCGCTTGGCTGCCCAGCACATCCACCGTGTCGCCGGGCGCAACCGCCTGATCGAGCGGCGGCATGCGATGCTTATCCGCCGCCCCCCCCACCACCTTTGCGCCATAGCGCGCGACCAAGCCCGGCACGCCCGCCACGTGATCCGCGTGGTGATGCGTCAGCAAAATCAGATCAAGCTTGCCGCCCATGGCTTCGATCACTGCGGCCACGGGCGCATCCTCTGCCGGGTCGCAGACCGCAAGGCGGCCATCGGCGGCGCGGAGCAGCCAGGCGTAATTATCGGAAAGGCAGGGAATCGGGGTCGCGGTCAGTGCCATGGGGGTACCTTGTCAGGGGGCCATGCCAAGCGGGCCCGGAAGCGTCTATATCTAACGGTATGGGAGAGGAAATCCATGGCCTCACGGCTTTCTACGCCGCGCCGGCGGGCGGGCTGACCGCGCGGCTGCTGCGCCGGCGCTTGGCCACGCTTTGGCCGCGGCTGACGGGGCTGGATGTGCTGGGGGTTGGCCATGCCGAGCCCTATTTGCCGCTATGGCGCGAAGAAGCGGCGCGCTGCATCGCGCTTGTCCCGGCGCAGCTTGGCCCTTCGCGCTTCGCCCATGGCGGGGTTTCATCCGCCGTATTGGCCGAGGAAGATGCGCTGCCTTTCCCGGATTTGAGCTTTGATCGCATCCTGCTGGTGCATGGGTTGGAAGCGGCGGAGAATGCCGGGCGCTTGCTCCGCGAATGTTGGCGCGTGCTGCGCGATGATGGGCGCTTGCTGGTGGTGGCGCCCAATCGGCGCGGCATCTGGGCGCAATTTGACCACACACCCTTCGGCCATGGCCGGCCTTATTCGCCGGGACAGATTTCCAAGCTTTTGCAGGCGCAAATGTTTCGCGTGGAACGCCGCGATGCCGCGCTTTACGTGCCGCCCTTCACGCCTCTGATGCGCGCCGGCACGGCTTGGGAAAAGGCGGGCCGTGCCATTTGCCCTGCGCGCTGGGCCGGGCTTTGTCTGATCGAAGCCGAAAAGGATATTTTCGCTGCCATGCCGGCCGGGGCGGTGCGGCTGCGCCGGCGCGTGCTGCTGCGCGCCTGATTGGCCTTTGCTGGCGTTTGGCGCATGCTGGCGCAAATGGCCCAGGGAGAAACGCCATGAACCAAGACCCTCGCTGGCAGCAAAGCCTGCGCTACCCGGACCCTTCAATTGTCGCGCTGGATGCTTCCTTCAAGAAATATCATCTGCCGCTTTCGGCTGTGGAACGGCTGTATCACGGCACGCGCTGGGGTGAAGGGCCGGTTTGGCTTGGCGATGCGCGCTGCCTTTTATGGTCCGATATTCCAAACAATCGCGTGCTGAAATGGGATGAGGAAAGCGGCGCGGTCAGCGCCTGGCGTAAGCCTTCCAACAACGCCAATGGCCATACGCGGGACCGCCAGGGCCGCGTGATTGCGTGTGAGCATTTCGGCCGCCGCGTGGTGCGCTTTGAATATGATGGCGCGATTACGGTGCTGGCCGATAGCTATAAGGGCAAGCGGTTGAACAGCCCGAATGATGTGGTGGTGAAATCCGACGGATCCATCTGGTTCACCGACCCGCCCTTTGGCCTGATGGCGAATTATGAAGGCGAACGCGCGACACCCGAATTGCCGCACACCAATGTCTATCGCATTGATGGCCAAAGTGGCGAGATCACGCTGGTGACGGATGAGGTGAACCATCCGAATGGTCTGGCCTTCAGCCCGGATGAGAAGATCCTTTACGTCATCGAAAGCCGCGCCGATCCGCGCAACATTCTGGCCTTTGATGTGGCGGCGAATGGCAAAAGCTTGCGCAAGCGCCGCATTTGCGTGGCGTGCCAGCCGGGCGAAACGCCCGATGGCTTCCGCGTGGATGTGGATGGCAATCTCTGGTGCGGTTGGGGCATGACGGCCGAGTTTGACGGTGTGCGCATCTACAACAATGCCGGCGCGCCCATCGGGCATATCCATCTGCCGGAACGCTGCGCCAATGTCTGCTTCGGTGGGCGTTATCGCAACCGGCTGTTCATGGCCGCAGCACAGTCCTTGTATTCACTTTATGTGAATACGGAAGGCGTCAAGGGCGGTTGAGCCTTTCGCGCGGTACGTCGATGGTCATGGCGAGCAGCCGGAAGGAATGGCTCTTGCCATGGCCATCAAGATTGAGGCTGCCATTCACGCCACCTTCCAGCACATCATCAATCACGAAATTGAAGGCGTGCAGCAGCGGCAGATCATAGCGCGTGCAACCGGTGGCGCCGCGATGGCGGAATAGCGCCAGCACCTTTTCCGCCGTGACCTGTTCGGCGAGCAGATCATAATGCGCCGGATCATAGGGCATGAGGGAAAGGTTGACGCGATTGCCCTTATCGCCCGCGCGGCTATGGGCAATTTCATGCAGGGTGATGGTGGTGGTTTCAGCCATGGCTTGCGACCTGTTTTGAGATTGGATGGCAATGGACCCAACGCATAAGGAAGGGGCGCCCTTCGGAACACAGCAACCACCGATCACTATCCCCAAGAACAGCCAGTTCCGTCATGCTGGATGGATCACGTTGGCCCATCGAAAAAACATCACAGCGGAAATGTTGCGCCAGTCTTTGCAGGAAAGCGGCTTCCGGGTTCGGATTGGTGGCGATGAAACGCCCATGCAATTCGATGATCAGCTCCGCATCCTTCAGGCGCCGGAGCAGATCGTCAGTGAGCAGGCTGAATTCCCCGCCTTCGATATCAATGATGATGAGGGTGCGTGATAGATCAACACCCTGCAACGCTGGATGGTTCAGGAAATCCGCATCGGCTCGGCCCAGAATGGAGACACGATCAGCGACTCCGTTAGTGTCGGCCGCATGTTTGATCGCCGCCTGACCTTCGTCTTTTTGCTCGAAGCAGATGCTGCGGGCTGCAAGGCCGCTTTTGACCAGGCCAACACCGTAATAGCCATCACCGGCGCCAAGATTGATCACGCAGTCCCATTTCCTGCCGCGTGCCGCGATTCGTTCCAGAACTTCCTGTTCATAAAGCCCCAATAGTTTCGGGCCGATGTCGCCCTGGCCCCAAACCTGTTGTTCATTCAGGCGAAAGCCCTTCAAGGGGCCATAGCTGACTATTCCCTGAAGACGATTATACAAAAGCCTACCAAGCATCAGGCGACGTGCCTCAACCGCCTGCTGCGTTACTTGGTTGAGAAGTTGGTCGTTGTTCACCGCAGCGGTCTTTCAATTCCACTCCCGCGCCGGCAGCACGCGTGTTTCGGTGGGCACTTGGTCGCGCGGGACCAGAAAGCTGCGTGTCAGGATGCGTGGCGTGACGCGCCAGCGTGCGCCTGAAGTGCCGGCCGTGCCGCAGCACAGCAAGGCAAGCGCTTCACGCGATGCCTGGTCCGCATCATCGCGCGTGGTGGCTTCAACCGCGAGCCGAATGCGAATGTCTTGCGGTGCCGGCCCGTCATAACCGCGCCAGAGCGCGCCATCATCCGAATCATGCACGGAAGCGACACCAATCAGATCAGCGCGCGCACGGCGCGCAAGGCCGCGGCGCTTGACGCGTTCCAGCAGCACATCTGCGGTCGCCTTGGCGCGGGCGAGTGCATTGGGGCCGGCGACACTGATTTCACCCTCACCAAGCCAGGAACCTTCGTAACAGGCGGTGACTTTCAGCAAATCCGGGCGTAGCGCGCCGCGCAGGCCATGCACCGCCACGCGATCCTTGCCCGCCATGGCCAGATGCGCGGCAGTGATATCCAACGTCACATCCGGCGTGATGTAGCGCGCTGGATCATGCACCTCATACAAAAGCTGTTCCTTGACGGTGCGCAGATCAACAATGCCGCCGGTGTCTTCGGGCTTCGTGATCAGCAGCGACAAATCGCGCCCGACTTCGGCGATGGGAAAGCCGATATTGGCGGGGTCTGGAATGTCCTTGAAGCCCGGGTCCCAAAACACGCCGCCCGTCACCTGGCTACCGCATTCCAGCAAATGCCCCGTTGCGGCGCCAACCGCAAGCGCCTGCCAATCATCCTCGGCCCAGCCGAAATGATGCATCAGCGGTGCTATAGCCAGTGCCGGGTCCGAAGTACGCCCTGCCACGACGATTTGCGCGCCGGCTGCAAGGGCTTCGGCCAATGGCGCGGCACCGATATAGGCATTGGCAGAAACCAGCCTCCACGAAGACATATCAAGCCCGGTATCGGCCTCATGCACCGCCATGCTGTCCAGATTTATGCTGGCGGAAACATCATCGCCAGTGACAAGCCCGATGCGGAGTGCCGGCAAGCCAAGCCGCTTCGCCAGCCGCGCAATAGCGCGCGCGGCGGCCAGCGGATTGGCCGCGCCGAAATTGCCGAGGATGGGAATCCCCGCGCGCGCCGCATCAGCGAGGATCGGTTCCAGCAGCCGTTCCAGCATGGGCTCATAACCCGTTTCGGGATCGCGGCGGCGTTCCAACTGTGCGAGTGCCACCGTGCGTTCGCCCAGGCATTCAAAGAACATCGCCGCCGGCAGGCCGCGCTTGATCAGGCTCCGCATCACGGGGATGGGCGCATCCACGCGGTCGCCTGAAAAACCGGCACCATTGCCGACGAGAAACAGATCACTCACGCCAAGCACTCCTTGATTGCGGCGCCGAGTATGGCCGCGTCGCTATCGTCAAAGGCAATCGGGTTGATGGCAAGCAGGCCCTGGCCAATGCGCCCGGCATCAAGATGAATGGCCGGGCGATGGGCGCGCAGCCTGGCATCCGCCGCATGGGCAGCGGCTGCATCAGGCAGGCGCCATTCCAGCATGGGCAGTCCAGGCTTGGCGCCATCCGGCACCAGGCGAAGGCTTGCCGGGTGTCCGGCCGCCGCTAGTACGGCTTCCAGCCGCGCCTGCCAGCGCGCGCTGCGTTGCGCTGGATTATCTGTCACAAAACGGCGCAAGGCCACGATCAGGCCGATGATTTCTTCCTTGCCGATCTTGCAGGAACGCCCAATGCCGTGATGCGGCAGGCCACGCATTTGCGCGAGTGGGGAGAATTCCGGCGGCGCGATGAAATCCGCTTCCGGCATATCAAGATCAAGCATTTGCGCGAGCGCCGAGGCAACCAGATCGCGCCGCCCAGCGAGAATGCCGGAAGATTGCGGCCCACCCAAAGCCTTGCCGCCGGAAAAACACACCAGATCGGCGCCTTCGGTGATGAAGCGCCGCAGGTTTTCAGCCGGTGGTAATTGCGCCGCCGCATCCACCAAGACGGGGATATGCCGTTCACGTGCTACACGCACCACATCGGGCAAGGGCGGTTCGCTATTGGTGCCCGCCAGATAATAAATCGCCGCCGTGCGATCCGTGATGGCATCAGCGATTTCCCAAGGTGCGGCATCCCGCACGCCGGGGCCGGAAACACGGTCCGGAATGCCGATTTCAATGATGCGCCCGCCCGCCACGCGCAGCGCGCGGTCATACATATTGCGTTGGCTGCGGATGGTGATGAATTCATCCGGCATGCCGCGGGTTTCGGGCAGGCGGTTCATCGCACCCGGATCAAGCCGGGCCATGCAGGCCGCCGCCCCCAGCAATACAGCGGCGGAAGCGCCTGAGGTGACAATGCCAGCTTCCGCGCCGGTGGCTTTGCTGATCTCTCGGCTGGCGGCGGCTTGCAGATGGTGCATTTCAACGGTGGCACGCGCGGCTTCCACCATGGCGGCCAGCACCTCGGGCGCCATGAGCCCGCCGGAAAGCCGCGTATTGGTGCCATAGGCATTGATGATGCGCGGCACGCCCAAATCATCGTAAATCATGCGGGTTGTTCCGAAAGGGTGCGGCGCAAAGCATCTCGCCAAAGCGCATAGCGACTATCCGCTTCGGCGCGATTCATTTGCGGGACGAAGCGGCGTTCCAGGCGCCAATGCGTGGCCCCCGCCGCACCTGGCGGCGCGCAAAGGCCGGCCTGCATACCGGCCAGATAAGCCGCGCCAAGCGCGGTGGTTTCCAGCACCGTTGGGCGATCCACCGGCGCGCCCAGCTGGTCGGCCAGGAATTGCATGGTCCAATCGGAAGCCACCATGCCGCCATCAACGCGGAGCACGGTTTCCTTCTCGCCCTGCCAATCCGCATGCATGGCTTCGATCAGATCGCGTGTTTGAAACGCGACACTTTCAAGGGCAGCGCGGCAAAGCTCGGCGCGGCCAGCACCACGCGTCAGGCCGAAGATCGCAGCTTGCGCCTTGGCATCCCAATGCGGCGCGCCAAGCCCGGCAAAGGCCGGCACGAGCACCACGCGCTGCGCGGGATCAGCCAGCGCGGCCAGAATGCCCGCTTCCTTCGCTTCCTTGATGATGCCAAGCCCATCGCGGAGCCACTGCACCGCCGCACCGGCGACGAAAATCGCGCCTTCCAGCGCGTAATGCCGCTTGCCCTGCAATTGATAGGCTATGGTCGTCAGCAGCCGATTGCGTGATGCGACCGGCGCCTCACCTGTATTGAGCAGCGCAAAACACCCCGTGCCATAGGTGGATTTCACCATGCCCGGCGCGAAGCAGCCCTGCCCGATAGTGGCCGCTTGCTGGTCACCCGCCATGCCGCGAATGGGAATGGCGGCGCCGAGCAAACCGGGTTCCGTCGCGCCGAAATCCCCGGCGCAATCACGCACTTCCGGCAGGATGGCTTCCGGGATGCGAAACAGCCGCAGCAGATCAGCATCCCAAACACCGCGCCTTATGTCGAACAACATGGTGCGCGCGGCATTGGTGGCATCCGTTGCATGCACGCGTCCGCCCGTCAGGCGCCAAAGCAGAAAGCAATCCACTGTGCCGAAAGCCAGCGCGCCGCGTTCCGCCGCCGCCCGCGCACCCGCGATATTGTCCAGCATCCAGGCAAGCTTGGTCGCGGAGAAATAAGGATCAGCCAGCAGTCCCGTGCGTTCCGTCAGCTGCGCTTCATGGCCCTCGGCGCGCAGCTTCGCGCAGGCATCCGCCGTACGGCGATCCTGCCAGACAATGGCGCGATGCAGGCAGCGTCCCGTGGCACGATCCCAAAGCAGCGTGGTTTCGCGCTGATTGGTGATACCGATGCCAGCGACATCAGTAGCGCTGCCGCCGGCCTTTTCCAAAGCCTGACGCAAGGTGGTGATGGCGCCCTGCCAGATATCCTCTGGCTCATGCTCTACCCAGCCAGGTGCGGGGAAATGCTGCGGCAATTCCATCTGCGCTGTCGCGCGCGGCGCGAGATCAGCCCCAAAGGCGATGGTGCGCGTGGAGGTGGTGCCCTGATCGAGCGCAAGCAGCAAAGGGGTCTTCATGCCGTGGCCTTTCCTTCCTGAGCGTAGCATAATGCGGGAAAGGAGATTACGCGATGGCCATTCAGCTTTTCGAACTCTGCGGCGCCGATCCGGCGCGGCGTTTCAGCCCCTATTGCTGGCGGAGCCGGCTCGCGCTGGCCCATAAGGGCTTGGCGGTGGAAACCATTCCCTGGCGCTTCACGGAAAAGGCCGCGATTGGCGCGCATGGGGCGCAGAAAGTGCCGGTGATGCTGGATAATGGCCGCGCGATCATCGATTCCTGGGTGATTGCGGAATATCTGGAAGATACCTATCCGGATCGGCCTTCGCTGTTCGGCGGTGCGGGCGGGCGCGCGCTGGCGCGCTTCATCAATGCCTGGGGCGATGCGGTGTTGCATGCCGGCATTGCGCGGCTGGTGGTTTCCGACATTCCGCAGCACCTGGCGCCGGAAGATGCGGCCTATTTCGTGCCGGATCGGGAAAAGCGCTTTGGCATGAAGCTGGAAGCCGTGACGGCGGATCGCGCGGAACGGGTGAAGGGTTTTCGCGATAGCCTGATGCCGCTGCGCATCGCCCTGCGTTCAGCGCCGTTTCTGCACGGCGAAGCGCCCGGCTATGCGGATATGATCGTGTTCGGTGGCTTCCAATGGGCGCGCTGCGTCAGCGCCTTTCCGCTGCTGGCGCAGGATGATGCGGTTCATGCCTGGCGGGAGAGGATGCTGGATGCCTATGGCGGCATCGCCCGCGCGGCGCCGGCCTATGCGGAAGCCTGAAACGCGCCTGTTTTTTGCTTGAAAGGCGGCGCGCTTCGCGCTTGGCTTGCGGTATTCTCTGTGATTCAGAAGCCAGGAGGCCGCAATGCCCGCATCCACCCTGATCCGCAACGCCGCCTGGACTGCCGAATGGGATGCAGCGGCGGGGCGGCATGTCTATGGCCGGGGCCGGGATGTGCTGCTCGCCGATGGGCGCATCGCCGCCATTACGTCGCATGACCCCAATAAAGCGCCACCTGCGGGCGCTGAGGTAGTTGATGGCACCAAGCTTCTGGTCATGCCTGGGCTCATCAATATCCATACCCACCCAACAACGGAACCTGCTGGGCGCGGCGTGCGCGAAGATCATGGTGTGCCGGAACAACAAATGACCGGGCTGTTTGAGCGTCTGCAAGCCTTCCGCCTGGATCAGCAAGGCCAAGCCGCCGCCATGCGTCTTGCCTATGCGGAGCTGATGTCGGCCGGTGTTACCAGCGTGGTGGATTTGTCGCCGCCCTTCCCATCCTGGCTTGCTATCATGGCGGACAGTGGGCTCCGTGGTTGGGCGGGCGCGGGCTATGCCGCGGCGCGTTGGGGCATGGAAGCGCCCCAGACCGTGACTTGGATGTGGAACCGGGAAGATGCGCGTCGGCAATTCGATGCCGCCAAGCAATTCATGAAGGAAGCCGAGGCTGATCCCTCCGGCCGTCTGACCGGCATCGTCTTTCCCGCGCAGATTGACACGGTGGAGGAGGAGATGCTGCGCGAAAGCATCGCCTATGCTGCCGAAACCGGGAGGCCTTTCACTACGCATATCTCCCAATCCGTGGTGGAGGTGCGGGAGATTATTCGCCGCCATGGCATCACCCCCATTCAATGGGCGGCCGATATCGGTTTGCTGACGCCGCGCAGTATTCTGGGCCATGCGATTTTTGTGGATGACCATATCTCGATCGGTTGGCACACGGCCAAGGATGTCGGCCTGATTGCCGATACGGGGGCGACGGTCGCGCATTGCCCATCACCCTTTGCGCGCTATGGGGAGCATTTGCGCCATTTCGGGAAGTATCGCGCGCGCGGTGTCAATCTTGGCTTTGGTACGGATTGCGCGCCGCATAATCTGATTGAGGAAATGCGCCTTGCCATCATTCTGGCGCGCAATGCCTGCCGCGATATCACGGCGGCGGATACGGGCAGTGTTTTTCATGCAGCGACAATTGGCGGTGCGACTGCCCTTGGTCGGCCCGATCTGGGGCGTTTGCATGTGGGCGCTTCGGCGGATGTGGTCCTGGTGGATTTGGCGCATCCCTTGATGACACCGCCGCGTGATCCGTTGCGCGCGCTGGTCTTCCACGCCGCCGATCGCGCCGTGAAGCGCGTGCTGGTGGGGGGTGAGACGATTTATGCCAATGGCAAGCCGACCAAGCTGAGCGTTGCCGACGCTGCCGGCATACTGGCTGAAAGCCAAGCCAAGATGCTGCGCGATTCAGTGGGGCGGGATTATCGCGGACGAAGCGGCGATGACATCGCGCCGATCAGCCTTCCGTTACATTAGTCAAGGCTTGCCAGCCCGTTTGAAGCCTGTAAACCCTGCCGGAAACAGGAGGTTAGCCATGGCGTTGATTGACCGGATCGGGGTGGATGTTGGGCGCAAGCTGAAGCTTGAAGACGCCATTGAATGGGCGGCGCGCAACCAGGTGCGGCATATTGATATCCAATTGGACACTGGTGAGAACAAGGTCACCATGTTCGACGATGCGCGCTGTCGCGCCATTGTTGCCTCTGCCCGCGCCAATGGCGTGACGATTGCGCTGCACACACTTTCAGCCGTGAATGTCGCGGAATACTCGCCCTTTCTAGCGGAAGCGGTGGATGCCTATATGCGCGCCTATATTGAAGTGGCGCCGAAGCTTGAAGCGGAATGGATCGTGGTCCATGCCGGCTATCATTTCACCGCCGATGTGCCGATGCGCATGGAAGCGGGGCGGGACCGGCTGCAGCGTATGGTGCAACATGCCGAAAAGCATGGCGCGCTATTGTTGCTCGAAAACCTGAATGTGGAGCCGCCATCGGCGGAAGTGCATTACCTGGCGCATACGCAGGAAGAATGGCGCTATTACTATGATGCCATCCATTCCCCCGCCTTCGCGCTTTCCTTCACCGCCAATCATGCGCATCTGATGCCCGATGGTGTCGCTGCCTGGGTAGCGGGCATTCCGATGGAACGGGTGCGCGAAGTGCGGCTCGCTGATTGCTGGCGCAATGGGCATGAGGAACATCTGGTCCCTGGCCAGGGCGATTTTGATTTCGGCGGTATGTTCCGCCTGATCGAAGCGCGCGGCTTCAAGGGGCATTACACCAACGCCTTTGGGTCACTTGAAGATATGCAATGGGCGCGCGGCTATATGGTGGATAAGGCGCGCGCGGCCGGGGTGAAGGTGGACTGAACCGGCCCGGCACGGTCTTTGCTCATCAAGCCCTGGAACAACAACACCGGGGCTTTAAACCATGTCTATGTCTCGTTTTTCGCGCCGTGCCCTGCTGGGCGCCGGCGCCTCTGGCCTTACGCTGCCGCTGATTCCTGAGGCGTTCAGCCCAGCTTTTGCCCAAGGCGCAGGCGAAAGAACGCTGCGCTATGGCATTTCCATGGCCGATATTCCGCAAACCACCGGCCAGCCGGATCGCGGGGCGGGTGCTTATCAATTCACCGGCTATACGCTGTACGATCCATTGGTTGCCTGGGAAATGGATGTGGCGGATCGCCCCGGCAAGCTGGTGCCAAGCCTGGCAACATCGTGGGAAACCGATCCAGCGGACCGCAAGCGCTGGATTTTCAAGCTGCGCGCGGGGGTAAAATTCCATGACGGGTCGGATTTCGATGCCGATGCAGTGATCTGGAATTTCGAAAAAGTGCTCAATCAGCAGGCCCCGCATTTTGACAATCGCCAGGCAGCCCAGGTGCGCCCGCGCCTGCCTTCCGTCGCCACCTGGCGGAAGATTGATGCCATGACGGTGGAGGTCACCACCAAGGCGGTGGACAGCATCTTCCCTTATCAGATGCTGTGGTTCCTGATTTCCTCACCCGCGCAATATGAAAGGCTTGGCCGTTCCTGGGAACGCTTCGCCAATGAACCCTCTGGCACGGGCCCTTTCCGAATGGGGCGGCTGGTGCCGCGCGCGAGTGCCGAATTGCTGCGCAATATCAATTATTGGAACCCTGCGCGCATGGCGAAGGTGGACCGTATTGTGCTGGTCTGCGCGCCTGAGGCCGTCACCCGTTCCAATGCGCTGCTGACCGGGTAGGTGGATCTGATTGAAACGCCCGCCCCAGATATCGTTCCACGGCTTCGCCAATCCGGCGCGCGGATCATGGAAAACATCACGCCGCATGTCTGGAATTATCATTTGAGCCTGCTGGAAGGCTCCCCCTGGCGCGATATTCGCCTGCGTCAGGCGGCGAATTTGGCGATTGATCGGAATGGCGTGGTGGCGCTGATGAATGGGCTGGCGAAGCCGGCCGTTGGGGTGGTGGACCCGTCATCGCCCTGGTTCGGCAACCCCAGCTTCAAGATCAGGCATGACCCGGCCGAGGCACGGCGCCTGCTGTCAGCCGCTGGCTTCACGCCGCGCAATCCGTTGCGCACGAAATTCATCGTCGCCACCGGTGGCAGCGGGCAAATGCTGTCCATGCCCATCAATGAATTCATCCAGCAAAGCTGGCGCGAAGTGGGGATCGAGGTTGAGTTTGTCCCAGTGGAATTGGAGGTACTGTACACCTGCTGGCGCCAGGGGGCGGCGGGGGAATTGGCGCGCAACAATAATGTCACCGCCAATAATGTCGCCTATGTCACCAGCGACCCGCTTTATGCGCTGGTGCGCTTTTTCCATTCCAACCAAATCGCGCCGACAGGCGTGAATTGGTCCCATTACCGCGATGCGGAGATGGATCGGCTGATTGATACCGCGCTGAATACCTTTGACGCGGCCGAGGTGGATCGCCTGATGGCCAAGGTGCATGAAAAGGCGGTGAATGAAGCGCTATTGGTCTTTGTGGTGCATGATACGAACCCGCGCGCCCTTGGCCGCAATGTGCGCGGCTATACTCAGGCGCAGCATTGGTTCCAGGATTTGACGACACTTTCCTGAAACCCGGCGCTACCGGGCTTCTTGGATCAACCCAAGCAGCCGTCGCTTATCGGTGATATCGCGCGCGAGCCTTGCCGCAAGGCTCGCCGCATCGGCCTCTGGCCGCGTTGGTTGAAACATGCGCGCGCCGACATTGCGATGGGCCTCATCGCGCGCGGCTTCCAGGCAGGCGGCTTCCAGCCTGGCGATGGCGGCAGGCGGCGTCCCGGCGGGGGCAAAAAGCCCGCCAAAGCTGGTGGGCGCGACAGCAAAACCCTGTTCCATCACGGTCGGCACCTCGGGCAGCAGCGGGTGACGCTCAGGCGCAAAAACGCCTAGCGTGCGCAGGCCCCCGGCCGCGAGCGATCCCATCACCAGCACGGCAAAATCCACGCGACCGGCGCGCAAATCCGTCACCACCGCAGGCTCTCCGCGATAGGGCACATCCTGCATCTGCACGCCTGCGACTTCGGCCAATTCGATCGCGGCCAGATGCGGAACCGAGGCAACGCCCTGATGCCCATAGCTGAGCGCGCCAGGCCGCGCGCGGGCAGCAGCCACCAGATCAGCCAGGGACGTGAGGGGGCTTTCAGGGCGCACCGCAATCGCCATGGCGTTTTCAAAACTCTGGCAAATCGGCGTGAAGGAGGCAGCGGTGAAGCCGACCTCGCCGCGTGCGGGCAGGACGGAAAAGACGACTGCTGGGGCGAAAAGCAGGTAATGCCCATCGGGCGCGGCGCGTGCCGCTTGCGCGGTGCCAACACCACCCGCCGCGCCATCGCGATTGACCACCACCACCGGCTGCCCAAGCCGCGGCGCCATGCCGGCCGCCAGGGCGCGGGCCAATTGGTCTGTCGTGCTGCCGGCTGCATAGGGGTTCAGGATGGTCACTGGCCGATCCGGCGCCCATGGCTGCGCCTCGGCGAGATTCAGGCTGAAAAATGTTGCAAATGCCATGACCCAACGCAGCATGATTTCCTCACTTGGACTTGAAGTGTCTTTGGCGCCATTATGGCCGCAAGCAAGGGGATTGCGCCATGGCTATTACCGCATTGGGCTATCTGGAACTGCGCGCCAGCCAATTGGATGATTGGGCCGGCTTTGGCCCGCGCCTGCTTGGGCTGATGCTCGCTGAAAAATCCGCGACCGAAATCGCCTTCCGCATGGATGATCGGCGCCAGCGCGTGTTCATCAGTGCGGATGCGCATGATGGCCTCGGTGCCTTTGGCTGGGAAGTGGCGGATGCGGCGGCATTGCAAGCCATGGCCGCGCGCCTGGAAGCGGCGGGGCATCGCGTGGCACTTGGCAGCGGGGCGCTAGCCGCGCGGCGCCGGGTGGCGGAGGTGATTGTCACCGCCGATCCGCTCGGCAATCGGGTGGAGCTGTTTCATGGGCCGGAAGTGACGGAAACGCCCTTCATCCCCGGGCGCGCGATTTCCGGTTTTCGCACCGGCCCGCTCGGCATGGGCCATGCGGTCTTGAACGTGCCGCGCATTGAAGATGTGCTGCCCTTCTATCGGGAAGTGCTGGGCTTCGGGCTTTCCGATTGGGTGGAAAATCCTTTCCGAGCCTATTTCATGCATGTGAATGGCCGGCATCATTCGCTGGCCTTGATCGAAACCGGCAAGGCATCCTTGCATCACCTCATGATGGAATGCCTCAGCCTGGATGATGTCGGGCAGGGCTATGACATTGCGCTTTCCGAAGAAGGCCGCATCGGCACCACGCTTGGCCGCCACACCAATGATTGGATGACAAGTTTTTACGCGCGCACGCCGGGGGGCTTTCTGGTCGAATATGGCTGGGGCGGGCGGCACATAGACCCTGGCTCTTGGCAGCCGGTACGCATGGATAGCGGGCCAAGCCTTTGGGGCCATGATCGGCTTTGGGCCGGGGCGGAAGCCGTGGCAAAGGGGCGGGAAATGCGCATGGCGGCGGCTGCGCGCGGTGAAAGGGCACCGGTGCAGGTGCTGCCCGGCAATCACACCCTTATGCCCGGCGCCTGCCCCTGGTGGGATGGGCTGCGCGGCGCGGCGGAATAGCCGCGCTTCTTTTCCCTGCAATCCCCGTAATCCCCAGGGGGCGACTCCTCCGCGCTGGGCTATAAGGGGGCATGAATAATTTTGAACCCTCGCCCGTCGCCACCCCCGGTTCCGGTTTGCTTGGCCTGTCGCAGCGCATTCCGCCTTCGAACCTGGCGGCGGAACAGGCGCTGCTGGGCGCGCTTTTGGCCAATAACAAGGCGTTTGAGCGTGTGGGCGAATATCTGGCGCCAGAACATTTCGCCGATCCGGTGCATGGGCGGATTTTCCATGCCATCAAGCGGCGCGTGGAAGCGGGCCAGCTTGCCGATGCGGTGACGTTGCGTGCGGAGTTTGAACATTCCGGATTATTGGATGAGGTCGGCGGCCCTGCCTATCTGGCGCAGCTTCTCTCGGCCATGGTTGGTGTCATCAATGCCGGTGAATATGGCCAGGTGATCTATGACGCCTGGCTGCGTCGGCAATTGGTGGATTTGGGTGAGGTGGTGGTGAACCGCGCCTTTGGTGCGGAGGCCGAACTGGACGCCAAGGGGCAATTGGAAGCCGCCGAACAATCCCTGTTTGAATTGGCCAAGGAGGGCGGCGCGGGTGAGGGCGGCTTCCTGACCTTTGAGCGTGCGTTGACGCTGGCGGTGCATCACGCGGAAAAGGCTTTTACGACGCCGGGTGGCGTTTCCGGCCTGCCGACCGGCTTGCGCGATTTGGACAATAAAACCGGCGGGCTGCACCCATCCGATCTGATTATCATCGCGGGCCGGCCCGGCATGGGTAAAACCGCGCTGGCCACGAAGATTGCTTTTGGCGCAGCGAAAGCCGTGCTGCGCAATGCGCAGGAAGCGGACCCGAATGCGGTGCCCAAGGGCGGGGTTGCGTTATTCTCGCTGGAAATGAGCGCGGATCAATTGGCGACACGTTTGCTGGCCGAAGAATCGCGCATTTCGGGTGACCGCATCCGGCGGGGCGAAATCAGCCAGCGCGATTTTGACCGGTTTCTGGAAGTCAGCCGCGAATTGGCATCGCTGCCCTTGCATATTGATGACACGCCGGCGATCAGCATCTCGGCGCTGCGCACGCGCTGCCGGCGCTTGCAGCGCACCAAGGGGCTTGATCTGATTGTGGTTGACTATTTGCAACTGATGCGCCCGGCGGCGGGTACACGGCCGGAGAGCCGCGTGCTTGAAATCAGCATGATCACCCAGGGGCTGAAGGCACTCGCCAAGGAATTGTCGGTTCCGGTGATTGCGCTTTCTCAGTTGTCGCGTGCGGTGGAAAGCCGAGAAGACAAGCGCCCGCAGCTTTCGGATTTGCGTGAGTCCGGTTCGATCGAACAGGATGCCGATGTGGTCATGTTCGTCTATCGCGATGAATATTATCTGATACAGCGCGCCCCGAAGGAGCTTTCCTTCGACAATGCCGAGAAATTCCAGGGTGCGCTGGATAAATGGCAGAAGGACATGGAAATAGCGCATAACAAGGCGGAGCTGATCATCGCCAAGCAGCGCCATGGCCCAACCGGCACCATCAAATTGTTCTTCGAAGCGGAATTCACCCGCTTTGGGGATTTGGATACCCAGCATGATGATGGTTTTGCGGGCTGATCCCGCTTTTGCATGATGGACCCAACCGCGGTTCTGCATATTGACCTTGCGGCCATTGCGGCGAATTGGCGCGCGCTGGCGGCACGCGCGGCACCCGGTGCGGTCGCAGGGGTGGTGAAGGCCAATGCCTATGGGCTTGGTGCGGCGCGCGTCGCGCCTGCGCTACATGCCGCAGGCTGCCGGCATTTCTTTGTCGCGCATCTGGCCGAAGGCATCGCGCTGCGCGCAGCCCTTGGCGCCGGGCCGATGATTGCCGTGTTGAATGGCTTCGCGCCCGGCGCGGACCAGGACGCTGGCCTGGTCCCGGTGTTGAACAGCCTTGGCGATGTGCTTGCCCATGCGGCTGCGGGACGCAGCGCGAACTGGGCGCAACCTGCGCTGTTGCATCTGGATACCGGCATGGCGCGGCTTGGGCTGGATGCAGGCGAACAGGCGCGGCTTGCCGCCGATCGCTCGCTGCTGGCGGGGCTCGATCTGCTTTACGTCATGTCGCATCTGGCCTGCGCGGATGAACCGGATCATCCCTTGAATGGGGAACAGGCCGCGCGTTTTGCCCGCGCCTGTGCGGTTCTGCCCAGGCTCAAGCGGTCCTTCGCCAATTCATCAGGGCTGTTTTTGGGCGCCGATTACGCCTCAGACCTCGCCCGGCCAGGCTGCGCGCTTTACGGCATCAACCCCACCCCCGGCGCGGCCAACCCGATGCGGCCGGTGATCCGGCTGGAAGCGCCCATTCTGCAAATCCGCGATATCCCGGCCGGTGCCTCGGTAGGCTATGGCGCTTCCTTCATGGCAGCGCGCCCCAGCCGGATCGCCACCATTGCGGTTGGCTACGCGGACGGCTACCTGAGAAGCCTATCCGGGCGAGGTGTCGCGGCCTATCGCGACATGATTCTGCCGATGGTGGGGCGCGTTTCCATGGATTTGATCACGCTGGATGTGACGGATGCGCCGGGCATTGCCCCGGGCGAGACCGTGCAGCTTATTGGCGGTGCGGCGCCTTCGCCCGATGATCTTGCGGCGCGCGCCGGCACGATCGGCTACGAGATCCTGACCTCGCTCGGCGATCGCTACCGCCGCGACTATCGGGCGGGCTGAGCTTGGCCGCGATCCTGGATCCTGTAGCGGCACTCGGTCGCGCGGTACTGGGCGCTTTGCAACGCATTGGTGCGGTGGTGCTGTTTGCGCTGGAAGGCGTTTCGCATCTGTTTCGCCCACCCTTTTATGGCCGGATTTTCCTGCGCCATGTGGTGGAGATTGGCTATTTCTCCTTGCCTGTCGTTGCCCTGACCGCGATTTTCACCGGCATGGTGCTGGCGCTGCAAACCTATACTGGCTTTGCGCGCTTCAATGCCGAAGGGGCGGTGGCGAATGTGGTGGTGCTTTCCATCACGCGAGAATTGGGCCCAGTGATTGCCGGGCTGATGGTGGCCGGGCGCATCGGTGCCGCCTTTGCCGCCGAAATCGGCACCATGCGCGTGACCGATCAGATAGATGCGCTGACCACGCTTTCCACCAACCCGATGAAGTACCTGGTGGCACCGCGGCTTTTGGCCGGCGCCATCGCCTTGCCTTTTCTGGTGCTGATTGCCGATACGCTTGGCGTGATGGGCGGCTGGCTGATCGGCACGGCGAAGCTTGGCTTCAGCTCGGCGGGATATTTGCGCGCCACGCTTGATTTCATGCAGGCCATGGATGTGATCTCGGGCCTTGTGAAGGCCGCTGTCTTTGGCTTCATCATTGCGCTGATGGGCTGCTGGTGCGGCTACAGCAGCAAGGGCGGCGCGCAGGGTGTTGGTGCTGCGGCAACATCGGCGGTGGTGACATCTTCCATCCTGATCCTGGCGCTGGATTACATCATCACCGAAATGTTCTTCGCGCGATGAGTGGCGCGGTGCCGAAAATCCGCCTGCGTGGGCTGTCAAAGGCTTTTGGCCCGAAGCAGGTGCTGGATGGGGTGGACCTCGATATCCGCGCCGGTCATGGCATGGTGATTCTGGGTGGTTCGGGTTCCGGCAAATCCGTCACCATCAAATGCATCCTGGGGCTGATTGAACCCGATGCCGGCAGCATTGAAATTGACGGCCAGAACATCCTGAAACTGCCGCGGCGGGAGCGTGAGGCGCTCAATGACCGCATCGGCATGCTGTTTCAGAATGGCGCGCTGTTCGATAGCCTGCCGGTCTGGGAAAATGTTTGCTTCAAGCTGCTGGCGCAAAAGCGCATCACGCGCGCCCGCGCCCGTGACAAGGCGGCCGAGGTACTGGCGCAAGTGGGCCTTGCTGCATCGGTGGGTGATCTTTCGCCATCAGAGCTTTCGGGCGGTATGCAAAAGCGCGTCGCCCTGGCGCGCGCCATTGCGGCGGAGCCCGAGATCATTTTCTTCGACGAACCGACAACCGGGCTTGATCCCATCATGGGCGCTGTGATTGATGGACTGATCGTGGATGTGGTGCATCGGCTGGGGGCGACCGCCGTTTCCATCACGCATGACATGGCAAGCGCGCGGCGCATCGCCGATGACGCTGCGATGATCCATAAGGGCCGCATTATCTGGACCGGTGAGGCCGCGAAGCTTGGCGATACCGGCAATGCCATGGTGGACCAATTCGCCCGTGGTGAGCGGGAAGGGCCGATACAGATGGAGTTGAGGCGGTAGCGGTAAGGCTGACCAGGAAAAGCGCCAAACGCCCGCCGAAGGCGGGCGCGAGCCCGAATGGGCGACGCCGCTTATGCGGCGAAGCCAAGCGCGCGGAGGCGCGCGCCGGCGTTTGAGGGCGGATCGGCGACGATCCGCAACAATTTGAATCAGGCGGCGAAGCCCCTGTTCAACCCCGCAATCGCCGCATCATATTCACGCCTCAGCCGCGCCACCAATTCCGCCGTGCTCGGCACATCCTGAATGGCGCCCACCCCCTGGCCGGCGGACCAGATATTCTTCCAGGCGCGTTTTTCGCTGCTGCCCAAATGAAGTTCCCTGTTGAATTCTGGCAGGTTCGCGGGGTCCAGCCCCGCCGCTTCCAGCGACGCACGCAGGAAATTGCCATTCACGCCACTAATCGCATTGGTATAGACAATATCCTTCGCCGTCGCGGCCAGGATCATCTGCTTGTAATCCTCTGGCGCGCGGCTTTCAGTGGTCGCGATGAAGCGCGTGCCCAAATACGCGAAATCCGCCCCCGTCGCCCGTGCCGCCACCACATGCGCCCCGGTCGACATGGCGCCTGAGAGGATGATGGTTCCCTGATAAAATTGCCGGATCTCCTGCACAAAGGCGAAGGGGTTATAGGTGCCGGCATGCCCGCCCGCGCCGGCGCATACCGCGATCAGCCCATCAACGCCGGCTTCCGCGGCCTTCTGCGCATGGCGCAGATTGATCACGTCATGAAACACCAACCCGCCATAGCCATGGATGGCATCCACCACTTCGGATACCGCACCGAGTGAGGTGATCACGAAGGGCACGCGCTGGCGCACGGTTTCCGCCAAATCCGCATCCAGCCTGGCATTGGACCGATGCACAATCAGATTGACGCCAAAGGGCGCGGCGGCATTGCCGGTTCGCTCCCGGATTTCCACCAGCCATTCGCCATAGCCTTCCGTGCTGCGCTGATTGAGCGCTGGGAAACTGCCCACCACGCCCGCCTTGCAGGTTTCCACCACCAGATCGGGGCCGGAGACCAGGAACATGGGGGCGGCAATCACCGGCAGGGCGATTCTGCCCTGAAACAAGGCGGGGATGGGCATGGGCGATCCTTCAAAAGGGCAAGCGGCAGCCTGCCGGGGGCGGGCTTGGGGCGCAAGGCCATTGCCTTATTTCATCCAGGCGCAAAGCAAGCCTAGGCTTCCCCCCAGGCACCGAAAGCGTGCCAGGGGATGAAACGGCGCCTGGCGCCAGGGTAGAGGAAGTCCGGTATGAAACTCGGCGCGGCCATCGCGGAAATCATGAAGCGTGAGGGGATTCAGATCCTCACCGGCTATCCGGTAAATCACTTGATCGAATATGCGGCGGATGCGGATATCCGCCCGATCATGGTCCGGCAGGAGAGAATCGGCCTGCACATGGCGGATGCCATTTCGCGTGTGACATCGGGCCGCACCATTGGCGCCTTCTGCATGCAGCATGGCCCGGGTGCCGAGAATGCCTATGGCGGTGTCGCGCAATGCTACGGCGAAAGCGTGCCGGTTTTGGTGCTGCCCATGGGCTATCCGCGCCGCATTGCGCATATTGATCCTAACTTCAATTCTTCCGTGCAAATGCGCGGCATCACCAAATCCGCCGAGCCGATCATGAGCGCGGCTGAGGTGCCGAATATCCTGCGCCGTGCCTTTGCCCGTCTGCGCAATGGCCGTGGCGGTCCCGTGCTGGTCGAAATCCCGACCGATATGTGGAATGAGGAAGTGCCGGAACCGCTGGCCTATCACCCGGTGGCGGCGACGCGCTATGGCCCCGATCCGGCGGATGTGGAACGCGCGGCAGCGATGCTGGCTAAGGCAAAGCGGCCCGTGATCTATGCCGGCACCGGCGTGCATTGGGCGCGGGCCTGGCCGCAATTGCAGGCCCTGGCTGAAATGCTGGCCGCCCCGGTCACCACCAGCCTTGGCGGTAAATCCGCCTTCCCGGAAGATCACCCGCTGGCCTTGGGGTCAGGTGGCCTCGCGATGCGGCGTGGCGTGCGGCATTTCCTGGATAATGCAGATGTCATTCTTGGGATTGGCTGTTCCTTCACCGAAACCAATTTCGGCGTGAAAATGCCCGCCGGCAAGAAGATCATTCACGCGACGCTCGATCCTGATCATTTGGGCAAGGATGTGCCGATTGAAATCGGCCTGGTGGGTGATGCGGGGCTGACGATGGATGGGCTGATCGCGGATTTGGCGACGCGTATCAAAAAGCCGCGCAGCAGCACGGCGGTGGCCAAGGAAATCGCCGGCCTGAACAAGGAATGGCTCGCGGCCTGGGCGCATAAAACGGATAGCGATGCATCCCCGCTCAACCCCTATCGCGTGCTGCGCGATTTGTGGCGGACGGTGGATGTGGACAATACCATCATCACCCATGATGCCGGCAGCCCGCGCGATCAGCTCTCGCCCTTCTGGGTCAGCCGCAAGCCGCTGACCTATTTGGGCTGGGGCAAGACGACGCAGTTGGGTTATGGGCTTGGGCTCGCCATGGGGGCGAAGCTTGCCGCACCCGATAAGCTTTGCATCAATGTCTGGGGTGATGCCGCGATTGGCTTTACGGGCATGGATTTTGAAACGGCGGTGCGTGAACGTATCCCGATCCTGTCCATCCTGCTCAATAACTTCTCCATGGCGATTGAATTGAAGGTCATGCCGATCAGCACGAAGAAATATCGCTCCACCGATATTTCCGGTGATTACGCGGCGATGGCGCGCGCCTTTGGCGGTTATGGTGAAAGGGTGGAACAGGTCGCGGATATCATCCCGGCCATCAAGCGCGGCATTGAACAGACCAAGAATGGCACGCCGGCGCTGCTTGAATTCATCACATCGAAGGAAACGGAAGTCTCACGCCAATGAAGCGGGTCACCGCAGGCCGGGAAGGAATAATGCATGGCGACGGTTGAAATTCGCGAAGTCAGGAAGGCCTTCGGTTCCACGCAGATATTACATGGCGTGAGCGTGGATATTGAGGATGGGCAATTTGTTGTCCTTGTCGGGCCTTCGGGCTGTGGCAAATCCACGCTGCTCCGCATGCTGGCGGGGCTTGAGAATATTACGGGTGGTGAGATCGCGATTGGCGGAAGGGTGGTGAATAAGGTGCCGCCCAAGGACCGTGACATTGCGATGGTCTTCCAGAATTACGCGCTTTATCCGCATATGACTGTCTATGAAAACATGGCGTTTTCCATGAAGCTGGCGGGCGCGCCCAAGGAAGTCATGGATCAGGAAGTGCAGAAGGCCGCGCGGATTCTGGGGCTTGAGCAACTTCTGCATCGCTATCCGCGCCAGCTTTCCGGTGGTCAGCGTCAGCGCGTTGCCATGGGGCGCGCCATTGTGCGCAACCCGCAAGTGTTTCTGTTTGATGAACCGCTATCCAATCTTGATGCCAAGCTGCGCGTGCAGATGCGCGCCGAAATCAAGGAATTGCATCAGCGCCTGAAGGTCACGACGGTTTACGTGACGCATGATCAGATCGAAGCCATGACCATGGCGGATAAGATCGTGGTCATGAACCATGGCCGGATCGAACAGGCCGGCGCGCCGCTCGAACTCTATGACCGCCCGGCCAATCTTTTTGTTGCAGGCTTCATCGGATCACCGGCGATGAATCTGATCGCTGGGCGCATCAAGGATGGCAGCTTCATTGATGGCAGCGGCACAAGCTGGCCCTTGCCACCCGCCTATGCCAATCGCGAAGGGGCGGAAGTGATTTATGGTATTCGACCTGAGCATCTGCGCCTGGATCCAAATGGCATTAAGACCACCATCCAAGTGGTGGAGCCCACAGGGTCTGAGACGCAGGTGATCCTGCGGGTTGGTGAGATCACCGTCATGGGCGCATTCCGCGAGAGGATCGCATCCCATCACGGTGACGCGCTTGCGATATCGCCCGAGCTTTCCCTTGTGCATATCTTCGACAAGGCAAGCGGGCAAAGGATTTAGTTTCCGTCCAACCAAACATCAGGGAGT
Organism: Roseomonas sp.; assembly: GCA_020249865.1. GTDB lineage: Bacteria > Pseudomonadota > Alphaproteobacteria > Acetobacterales > Acetobacteraceae > Neoroseomonas. The sequence goes on from JADCEV010000071.1 coordinate 48,317, forward strand.
GAAGAAATGGCCAATATCATCACAAGACGCAGTATCCTTGGCGCCGGTGTCGGCATGGCGGCACTGGCCGCTGGTGGCGAGGCGCTGGCGCAGAATCTGACGCGTGGCGATGCCAGCGTTGCCGCTCCGCGCCTGCCGATCGAAAACGGCGCCACCTTGCGCATCCTGCGCCCGGTGCGCTTTGTCCAGCCGGATGAGGATGTGTTCCGGGCCTCTGCCGCACGCTTTACCCAACAGACCGGCGTTCAGGTGCGCGTGGATTTTGTGGGTTGGGAAGACATCAACCAGCAAACCGCCGTCACCGCCAATACCGGCGCCGGCCCGGATTGCATCATCGGCTTTGGCGATGCGCCACACATCTACGTGGACAAGCTGGTTGAGGTTTCGGATATCGCTGAATATCTCGGCCGAAAATATGGCGGCTGGATGTTTGGCGGTGAGAAGCTCGGCAAGCGTCACGGCACCAATAACTGGATCGGCCTGCCGATGGGTGGCACCTCCGGCCCGCTGATCTGGCGCAAATCAGCCGTCAATGAAGTGGGTTTCCAGTCACCGCCAAATGATCTGGCAAGCTTCCTTGAACTTTGCCGGCGTTTGCGCCGCATCAACAAGCCGGCTGGTTTCGCGCTTGGTAACGCGGTTGGCGATGGCAATGGCTTCGCCAATTGGCTGATGTGGAGCCATGGCGCTTCCATCATTGATGAAAGCGGTGCGGTTTCGGTCAATAGCCCGCAGACGCTCGCGGCGCTGAATTACCTCAGGGAACTCTACCCGACCTTCGTTGATGGCGGCACGATTGCCTGGGGCGATATCAGCAACAACCAGGCCTATGCGGCCAATACCTGCTGGCTGACGCAAAATGGCGTGTCGCTTTATTTCGCGCTCAAGAATGATCCGGCGACGCGGCCGATTGCCGAAGATTCCGAACATAGCGTGATGCCGCTTGGCGTTGCGAATAGCTGGCCGAATGCGCCGCTCACACTGAATGCCATGGTCTTCCGCCACAGCCGCTTCCCCAATGCGGCCAAGGCCTTCCTGGCATTCATGATGGAAGTGGAACAATATGAGCCATGGCTCAATGCCAATCTTGGCTATTGGGCGCATCCGCTGAATGCCTATCGCGCCGCTTCGGTTTGGACCAGCGATCCGAAGGTCACGATCTTCCGTGATGCCATGAATAATCAGTTCTGGAACGGCTATAAGGGCCCGATCTCTGAGGCTTCTGGCCAGGCCAACGCTGAATATGTGCTGGTGCAGATGTTTGCTTCTGTTGCGGCCGGTCAGGCAACGCCGGAAGCGGCGATGCGTGAGGCAGAACGGCGGTCGCGCCGCATTTTCCGTCGCGCGTGAACCAAACAGGGGCGGCCTTCAACGTAAAGGCCGCCCCCTTGCCGGAGCCCTGCTGATGTCAAGCAATACCACCGGATGGGTCAGGCCGAAGATTGAGCAGAACTGGCTGACAAGGCTGCTCGATTGGAAGCCCTTCCTGATCATCATCTGCCTGCTGCCCGCGATTGGGCTGCTCGCGGTATTCCTGACCTATCCGCTCGGGCTCGGCATTTGGCTTGCCTTTACCGATACCACGATTGGTCGCAGTGGGCGCTGGGTAGGGCTTGAGAATTTCGAATTCATGATCGAAGACCCCATTTTCTGGAATGCGGTGTTCTTCAGTGTCTTTTATACGGGCATCGCCACCATTGGGAAATTCGCTCTTGGGCTTTGGCTGGCGCTGCTGCTGAACAATCATTTGCCCTTCAAATCGCTGCTGCGTGCCATCATCCTGCTGCCCTGGATTGTGCCAACAGTGCTGACAGCGGTGGCCTTTTGGTGGATCTACAATCCGCAATTTTCAATCATTTCCTGGATGCTGATCGAACTTGGTCTGCGCGATACCAATGTGGATTTCATCAATACCGCCTGGCCGGCGCGCTGGTCCCTGATTGCGGCCAATATCTGGCGCGGCATTCCCTTTGTCGCGATCTCGCTGCTCGCGGGTTTGCAGACGATTTCGCCATCGCTTTATGAGGCTGCGCTTCTGGATGGCTCAACCGCCTGGCAGCGCTTCCGCTACATCACCTTCCCGATGCTGCTGCCGATCTTGGCGATTGTGATGACTTTCAGCATCATCTTCACCTTCACGGATTTCCAGTTGGTCTATGCCATCACGCGTGGCGGGCCGGTGAATTCCACGCATTTGCTGGCAACACTTGCCTTCCAGCGCGGCATCCCCGCAGGGCAATTGGGTGAAGGTGCGGCGATTGCGGTTTCCATGATCCCCTTCCTCGTTTTCGCGACGCTCTTCAGCTATTTCGCGCTGGCGCGGCGCAAGTGGCAGCAGGGCGAAGCCAATGACTGATGCCGGGAAGAACAAGAAATGAACGCAACAACTGAAACAACGGAAACCCAATCCAGCGCCGCTGCCTCACAGGAAACCATGGCCTGGGACAGCAAGGCACGGCGGATGGTCACCATCTACCTGCCGCTTGCTTGCTTTCTGATCATCCTGCTGTTTCCGTTTTATTGGATGACCATCACATCCTTCAAACCGAATGCGGAGCTTTACGACTACAAGACGCATAACCCGTTTTGGATCAGCTCCCCTACCTTGGATCACATCAGGTTGCTGCTGTTCAACACCGCCTACCCAAGGTGGCTGATGACAACGATGATGGTGGCGATTGGCGCCACTGTTCTCTCCCTCGTCAGCTCCACACTTGCGGCCTATGCCATCCAGCGCTTGCGGTTCAAGGGCAGCCAATATGTCGGGCTTGGGATTTACCTTGCCTATCTGGTGCCGCCTTCCATCCTGTTCATTCCGCTGGCCACCATGGTGTTTCAGCTTGGGCTGTTTGATACGCCCTTTGCGCTGATCCTGGTTTATCCGACCTTCCTTGTGC
>JADCEV010000072.1 GCA_020249865.1 Roseomonas sp.
CCCGCCCCGGCGGTGCGCGCCGCCGCCAGCAAGGTAAGATGGCCCTGATGCAGGGCGTCCATGGTCGGCACCAGGCCTAGGCGGCGGCCATTGCTGCGCAGCGCCGCGCAGGCGGCCCGGAGTGACGGGAGGTCTCGGCAGATCAACATGGGGCATTACTGGCGCTTTGCGCATTGCGGGACAAGCGGTGTCGCTGCATGGTCAGCCCATGAATACCGCCCCGCCGCCTCTGATCCGCTTGCTCCCTGGCCGAGACCGCCGCGTGAAATCCGGCCATCCTTGGGCCTTTTCGAATGAAATCGCGATGACCCCGGCGGCCAAGGCATTGGCTCCGGGGAGTGTGGTGCGGCTGGAAGGCGATGATGGCGTCAAGCATGGCGTTTGGCATTTCAACCCACATTCGTTGATTGCCGCGCGCAAGCTGGACCGCAACCCGGATGCCGCCTGCGATGCTGCCTGGTTCAGGAAGCGGCTACAGGAAGCGCTGAGCCTTCGCGACAAGCTGTTCGACCGCCCGCATTACCGCCTGATCCATGCCGAAGCTGATGGCCTGCCGGGATTGGTAATTGATCGCTACGGCGATGCGGTGACGATCCAGGCCAATAGCGCCGGCATGGAAGCCGCCACACCCTTGATCCTGGAAGCGCTGCACGCCCTGATCGCGCCCCGCATGGTGATTGCGCGTAATGACAGCGCCGTGCGCGCGCTGGAAGGCATGCCCGAGGAAACCAAACTGCTGCATGGCGAAGCTGGCATGATTTCGGTGGAAGAAAGCGGCCTGAGTTTCGCCGTTGATCCGCTTGGCGGGCAGAAAACCGGCTGGTTCTTTGACCAACGCGAACATCGCGCCCGTGTTGCGCGGCTGGCTAAGGGGGCGACGGTGTTGGATGCCTTCTGCCACACGGGCGGCTTTGGGATTTCCGCTGCCGTCGCAGGTGCAGCCCATGTCACGTTGCTGGACCGCAGTGAGGCAGCATTGGCATTGGCGGTTGAAGCGGCGCGGCGCAATAACGTTGCTGATCGTGTCGAGACACAAAAGGCCGAAGCGCTGGAAGCCTTGGAGCGTATGGTGGGCGCGGGCAAGCGTTTTGGTGTGGTGATCACGGACCCGCCCGCCTTCGCCAAGGCGCGCAAGGACCAACCGGCGGCGCTGCGCGCCTATGGCAAGCTCGCGCGGCTGGGTGCGACTTTGGTGGAAAAGGCAGGGTTTTTCTTCATCGCCTCCTGCAGCCATCATGTAGCACCGGGTGAATTCGCGGATGCCGTCGCCTGGGGCGTGCAGCGCGCCGGGCGGGAAGCGCGCATCCTGCATATGGGCGGCGCAGGCCCCGATCACCCGCTGCATCCCATGTTGCCGGAGAGTGCTTACCTCAAGGGCATATTGATGCAGCTTAGATGATGCGCAGAGCAAAGCTTGAACGCGACTATCGCGCTTCCTGCTATTTTGCGGGCGCGTATCTCGCGCGCATCGGTCAACGCGCGTCAGCCTTGGATGCGCTGCTGCAACGCTGGCGCGTGCAGGAAGGCGTTTTCATCGCCGCCGGCAATCCCCGCAGCCAGCGCATGGCTGCGGGCTGGAATGCGCGGCGCCATGCCTTGTTGCGGGAACGGTTGCGGGGTTTGCCCAATGTCGAAGGCAAGGGTGGCGCCAAGCGGTGGTGGGAAGCGCATTACTTTATCGGTATCTGTGCTGCACGCGGCAAGCGCCTGACGCGGCTGTTTCGGCAAAACGCCATGGTGGCGCTGCGGCGCGGGGCGAAGGCGCGGCTGATATGGGTTTTTTGACGTCAGCCGCTGCGTTTTTGCTTGCGGTCTTCATCCTGCGCGCAGCGCTCGGCGCGATGTTCCAAGCCCCCGGCGCCGCTGGCCCTGCCTTGGTGGAGGCCTTCGCCTTGGATTGGGCAGGCTTTGGCACGCTGGTTGGTTTATTCTGGCTGCCGGGGCTTTTCCTTGCCTATCCGCTGGGCCTGGTCGCGCGGCGCTTGGGCGATAGGCGCGGCGTGCTGCTGGGACTTTTGCTGCTGATCCTGGGCGCCATGGTTTCGGCAAGTGCGGAGGAGGTTGCGCGGCTGATCGCGGGGCGCTTGCTGATGGGCCTTGGCACGCTGCTGGTGATCTTGCTGCTCACGAAAATGGTGCAGGATCGCTTTCTGGGCCGAGACCTTTTTCCTGCCATGGCGGTTTATGTGTTGGGCTGGCCGCTCGGCATTGCTGCGTCGCAGGCGGCGCTCCCCGGCTTTGTGCCTGATCATGGCTGGCAATTTCCCTATCAGGTCGCGGCCTTCGCTGCGGGTATCGCCTTCATCGCAGTGGCACTCGCCCGCGGGCCGGAACCGCGCGCCGTGCCGATCAGCGCCAGTACCGCAAGCGGACTGACGCGCGATGAGTTTCGCCGCATGTGCCTGGCCGGCGCCTGCTGGGCGCTGGTGAATGGCGCCTATATGGTGCTGGTGAGCTTCGCGCCGCCAATGCTGATGGCGCGCGGGCTTGGCCTGGCGGAGGCGAGCTTCGCTGTTTCGTTGATTTCATGGTCCAATCTGCTGGCGGTGCCGGCAGGTGCCTGGCTTGCACGCCGCGCGGGCGTTGCAGGGCCGATGACGATAACTGCGAGTGTGCTTGCCATGCTCGCCGCACTTGCCCTGCCGATCACCGATGTCGCTTGGGCGCCGTTTCTCGGCCTGCTGCATGGCTTCTGCTACGCGCTGCCCATCACGGTGTTTTCCGCGCTCGCGGCCGAGGCTGTGGCGCCGGAACGCCGCGCCCGCGGCCTGGGCGTTTATTTCGTCTGGTTCTATGCGGGCTGCACGGGCTGCCCGGCATTTGCCGGTTGGTTGCGCGATGTGACGGGCAGCGCGACAGCGCCGGTTTTCTTTGCGGTGGCCGCTCTTGGCGTGGCGCTGGCGCTTTATGTTTGGTTCCGTCGGGATTTGGCGCGCGGGTAGCGCGGTTAGGTTGCGAAAAGTGCGTAGATATCGGCAAGCGTCACATCGCCGGCTAGGATTAAATCATCCCCCGCGCCGCTACTGGTGGATTCGATAATGAGGTCGAGGGTGTCGGAGAGGATGAAGAGGTCATTGCCGACACCGCCAATCAGACTATCCTCACCAAGGCCGCCCTCCAGGGTATCGGCACCCGTTCCACCGGCCAGGCTGTCAGATGCACCACGGCTGAATGTGCGGAAATAAACGCTCAAGGTCCCATCGCTTGAGCCCACCACAAGTTCAAGCAAAGAATAGTCGTTCACATCGTTGAACGTGGGCGCGCTGTCCGTTCTCACATCATTTGAGACTGCTTGGCGCGCTGCAACGCCTGCTGCGTGATATCGAAGCCGATCAGGTTGATGTCATCGTCGTCTATAAGAGCAATCGCCTGTCACGTCCGCTGATGGATTTCGCCAAGCTGGCCGAGGTGATGGACGCGCATGGCGTGACCTACGTTTCCATCACACAGTCCTTCAATACCACCACCAGCATGCGGCGGATGTATCGCTAGTCCGGTGCGCAGCGCGTGCTAAGGGCGGAAGCCACCGGCGGCGACGACATTCTGCGCCCCATTTCCGCCGCGCAAATCGAAGGCGCCGTGATTGGTCAGGTCCGGGCGTTGCTGCGCTAGCCCGAAATCGTGTCAGGCGGTTGCCTGGCCACGCAACAGGAAGCGCCCGATCTTTCCGAAGAATATGCGCGCGATGCCCTGGCGCGCGACCTGGGGCCGAGAGGGCGGGCGGCATGACCATCCCGGTATCGCACGTCACCGTCCGGGTGCCGCTGACCATCCGCCGGCGGCCGCGGCGGCGCACCATGGTGTCGCTGCCATTCGAGGACGGGGGGCGGGCGCATCACGACCAAGGCCGACCCGGCGCTGGTGAAGGCGCTCGCACGCGCCTTCCGGTACCAGAAGCTACCGGACGAGCGGGGGTACCGCGGCACCCTGCTTCGGCTCACGCTGCTGGCGCCGGAATTCTTCGAGGCGACCCTGAACGGGCGGCAGCCGGAGGAGGTGACGCTGCCGCGGCTGCTGGAGGGGGTGCCGATTGTGTGGGGGGAGCAAGAGGTGGATTTCACCAAAGCTCGGCAGTAGCGAAGCTTCGAAGCCGGATTGTCCTGCGCGATCGAAATCCAAGGTGCGTGTCGCAGCCTTGGATTGTTCAACGCCTCGCCCCGCGTCGCTTCGAGTAGCCGTCAGCGTTCATAGACCGCCCAACATTTTGGCCACGCGAATAAACATCACCCACAATTCGCCCATGGCGATCCCGATGATGCGGCACCACCGTTACGGTCCCGCCAGGTGTCCGACGTCGCAGCTCCTGCTGGGCGGCGCGATAACCGCTCTCGCCACGCTCCGGCGTATCTACGCCGCGCAGGCGCACCCGTCCCTGGCGGCAGGCGAGTGTGTCACCATCCACGGCGCGGCAATCGGTAAAGCGCTGCTGTGCGGGTTGCATGGTGCGCGGCGGCTCCCGCCACTGCGCATCTGAAGCGCTGGGCAGTAAGGCCATAAAAGCGAAGCCAAGAAGAACCCTGCGGATCATTACCTGCGCTCTCTGCGGCTTCCGCTAACCATCGTTATGTTCAAAGCATAGCCAGCGGCATTTCGCCAGGCACCTGTCGCGTAAGCCCTATGGTATCAACTCGCCTCTGCGGACTAGGTTGAGCACCCTCAAGCTCGCCACAAAAAGCTTTGTTTTCAGGTGGTTTTAGGTGGCGACTGGAGCAGCAGTGTTTTCCGAAAAATCGAAACTCTCTGCCGCCTCCAAGCGTCCCGATATCTGAAGCCCGGTTTCGCTCAAACCCACTAAAGCGCCCCTGCTCTACCCCTGATTTCGGAATTCTTTCGGACAAGTTTCAGACCCTTCTCAGGACTGCGACCCCGGGTCAGCGGCATTTTTCCCCTGCCGGAACAAGCCGGCCTTCAGGGGTTCAGTCCATGCACACTGACATGATCAGCACTTTATTCGGCCATTCGCCATTGGGCGCGGTCCTTGCCGTTTTCGCCATGGCTACAGCACTTTGGCTGCTTTTCGCCTTCCAGTCCGCCCGTTCGGCCATTCTGGAAGTTTCCAATATCAATCAGTCACTTCCGTCAGGAGCGTTCCCGCGCCTGCAAGGCCGCGCGCCATGATCACGGCAATCTTCATGATGCATTTCTTCCTCTGCGGCCAGACGGATATGTTCTGCGAGGAAGGGCGCATGACCCACCACTCCTGCGCCGCGGCCGAGGCTTGGCTCCGCGCCGGGCTGCAGCCTGATCAGGCGCTGCTGGTTTCCGCCTGCGAGACCACTGACCAGCAAAACCCGAGCGCCATCGCCCTGCCGGACGAACCCGCGCTGCCGCCGATTGCAACGCGCAAACTGCCGAGGGGGGGTGAGTAATGTCACCGATCTCCCCCTGGCTCCGCCATCGCGGCTGGCTGGTCGTCCTTGGTGCCTTCCTTATCCAGGTAGTTGGCTTCGGCGCCATTTATTCGAGCGCCGCCTTAGCGCCTGAGATTGCGGCAAGCCTCAGCTTGGATCGCAGCATTGCCGACCTTGTTATGGTGCTGAGCCTGGGCGGAAGCTTCCTGGTCAGCGCCATCAGCGGATCGCTGGCAGACCGCTTTGGCCCTCGCTTGCTGGCGGCTTTTGGCATGATGCTGGTGGCATCCGGCCTCACCACAGCGGCTTTGGCGCAGAATACCCCCACGCTTTTCCTGGGCTACGGGCTGTTGGTGGGGCTTGGGGTTGGGCTGGCCAATGTTCCCGGCATTGCTGCCGTGCAGCGCTGGTTCCTGGTTAAACGAGGCCTCGCAGCCGGCCTTGCTGCCGCGGGCATGGGGGTGGGTACCGTCCTGGTGCCCATCCTCAAGGAGCTTCTTTCCGCGCTTGGCGATTGGCGCGCCACTTTCTTCTGCTGCGCCGCGCTTGCCGCCCTGGTTGGCTTGGCCGGCGCGCTGCTGTTGGATGCACAACCCGAAAAACTCGGCATGGGGCCGGATGGCAAGCGGCTTGATCCTACGCGCACTGCGCCCGCGGCCGAGGGCTTAAGCCTTGGCCAGGCTTTGCGCAACCGCGCCTTCCACTACGCATTGCTTGGCACGCTGCTGGTTTCGATCCCGGTCTCCGCACCGCTCATGCTGCTGGCGGGTTCGGCTGAAGCGAAGGGGTTGAGCCCCCAGCAGGCGGTTGGGCTGCTCGGCTTGATTGGTGCCGGTTCACTCGCTGGGCGCTTCATCCTGGGCGCGGTGGCGGATCGCTACAGCAGGCGCGGCACCTTCCTGCTGACCTGCTTCGCGCTTGGGGCGACCATGTTCGCCTGGGCAATAGCGCGTGATGCCTGGTCATTTGGCGCCTTCGCCTTGATCTATGGCGCGTTGCAGGGCGGCTTTCTGGTGCTGCTGCCCGCCTTTACCGCGGATAGCTTCGGCTGCCGCGCCATCGGTGGCCTGATTGGCGCGCTCTACACCAGCCGTGGTGTGGCGCTGCTGACAGGCCTGCCGCTGATGGTGGCCGGCATTGCCTTCTTCGGCAACCATGAAGTGCCTATCATCCTTTGCGGGTTGGCCGGCCTTCTGGGGGCGCTGCTGCTGAGCCTGGCGCGGCCCGAAGATGTGCAGGGGCGCGAGCCTGCGGTTTCCAAAACCGCCGTGATCATGAGTGCAGAGCGCGCACCGGCACCGGTCAGGACAGGCGGGCTTGCCCTGGCTGTTTGGCTGCTGTCGTTGATCGGCTTTGGGGCGGGCATGCTGGCCGCTTCGCCGCGCACCGCCAGCGCCGAAGCACTGGTCCCCGATACCGCAATCCGCGCTGCCGGCCTGCCGATAACGCAGGCGAAGGGCGGGGCGCGGTCCTTCGCGGTTGAATTGGCCGATGGCTACGGCATTTTTGATGTGCCCGAAGCCGCTGCCAAACAGCCCATACCCGCGGTGCTGATCCTGCATGATGCCTCAGGCCCCGATGGTCGCGCCGCGGCCTATGCGGAGCACTTGCTGGGCGCAGATATCGCCGTGCTGGAATTGCACGCGGCCAGCCCAGCGGCAGCGAGTGCCGCCTTGGCCGCTCTGGCTGCTAACTCGCGCATCAACCCCGCGCAGCTTGGTGTGCTGGGCTTTGGTGCAGGTGCCCGCCTGGCGTTGGAATTGCCCGGCACCGCCGCGCGCGCCTTGCTCTATCCCGGCTGCGCTTCCTTGCGTGGCGGCCGCAAAATGGCCGACAGCGCCAAGGGAGTTCCACTGGTGCATCGCATCGGCTGGGTGCGGGACGCTGGCATTCGCGATTTCATCGGCCCGGCGGAATATGCCTGGAACTATAATGTTGCAGGCGGCGCGCCCGGCTTCGCGCCACCGCACAAAGCTGCGGGCATCCTGCTGCTGCATGGCTCGGAAGACCCCGCCAACCCGAGCGAGGCCTGCGCTTCCCTTTGCGAAAGCCTGCGTGGTGACGGTGCCGATGTTGAGCACCAGGAAATCCCCGGCGCCGGCTATGCCTGGGACTATCCGCAGCTTGGCGTGACGCAAGAAGTGCTGCTGCCCGCCCCTGGCATGGCAGAGCGCCTTTCCGTGCGGCCTTGGCCCGCCATGGCAGCGCAAAGCGCAGCAACTGTGGCCGGGTTCTTCGCGATGACTTTGGCGCGGTGATCCCATGACGCCCTCACCCACCCCCATTTTCTTAACTGAAGCCAACGAAACTCAACGCCCAATCAGCGCGAAATGGAGGACGACATGATTGCGGATGCAACCACCCTGTCTGCTGCCCTGCTGATGAAATTCGCCCTGGGTTATTTCGCCATCCTGGCGACACCCGGCCCGAATATGTTCACCATCGGCACCATGGCTGCGCTGCGTGGCTTTCGCGGCGCCCTGCCCTTTTGCCTTGGTGTCGCCCTTGGTGCGGGGGTAGTGGCGGCAACAACATCACTGCTGCTTGATGCATTTGCGGGCTCGGAAAAGCTTGAGATGGGTGGCAGGATCGTGGCCAGCATTCTGCTGATTGCCCTGGCCTACCGCATCATCTGCGCCCCCGCACAATGTTTGCCAGACGTGACGGAAGCGGCGGTGCCGCAAATGCAGAAAAAATGGGGTGCTGGCCTTGGAACCGGCTTTTGCATCGCCGTCACCAATCCGGTCACTGCCGCTTATTGCCTGGCACAATTCATGGGACCGCTGGCGCAGAATAATGCGGCCCCCTGGGCAATCGCCATTGTTGCATCCCAGGCGCTGTTGTTCGGCTTGCTCACCGCCCTGCTTTTTGCGTAGCCCTATATGCGGCAGATGGCGTCCATCTATCATCGCCAGGTTTGCGCCGTATCCGGGCTGATCTTGCTGAGCCTTGGCCTGATCATGCTGATGCCGGTGTTCAAGACATGATGTGGGCCAGAATCCATCCACCCGCGCCTGATGCGGCTGATGACGGCACGCGGCTGGATGCCGTAGCCGCAACGCCCCGCCTGCGGCGCCCAGGACCATCAACATATCCAACGGGGAAACCATGCCTGATGTCATGACGCTATCGCCGCATGAGGCCCCGGCGCCGCAGGCCACACCACCGCAAAGCTTGCGCATCGGCGCAGCGATCTTTCTGCCCGCGTCAGGCTTTCTGATGATTGGGTCGCGGCAAAAGCGGCTCCGCCCCAAAACCGCTGAGGTGCTGAAGCTGTTGCTGGAAAACCCGGGCCGGATCGTGCCGCGGGTGGAATTGCTGCAAAAGGTCTGGCCCGACGCAGTTGTGACAGATGATAATCTGACCCAATCCATCAGCGAAATCCGACGCGCCTTGGGGCCGGGTTTGGCAGATTCGCTCAAGACCGTGCAGGGCCGCGGCTATATCCTTTCACCATCTGCCGCCCCTGCCGAAAGCGCGCCCGATGCCATGACATCCCCTGTGCCGACCGGTGAACCCCATGAAAGCCGCGTGCGGCAGCTTGAATTGCGTGTTGTGCAACTTGAACGACTGATACAGCAGGACAGCGACGAGAGACATGAAATGGTGAACAGCGCATAAGGGCGGGCGTGCTGCCCAAGCAGAAAAACTCCCCGCGGCGTTGCGGGGCACACCCTGCGGGACTGGCATTTCTAATTTCGGAAGTTTTTCGGAAGCGCCAATCCAAATGCTTTTTGAGCGACTGCGTTCTGTGCCGTGCTGGCTAACGCAGGAATAGCCGATCGCAAGCAGATCGGCTCGCCAGCAGGCAATGCCCCTTTCGGGGCAAAGCCCGTGGCAGCGCACTTATCCTAGAACACCCAATTCCCAGGTGAAGTATTCGATCACCGCGGCCGGAATTAGGCCATAGCCGCGCGGAAAATCCCAATCGCCGCCTGGCTGCGGCGCCAGGGGCGAATTGCGCGCAAAATATTCCACACCCCAACTATTGCGGAACAGAAAAAACCCTGGAAGTTTCTTATTGTCTATATAGCCGGGATATTGCGCCGATATGAGTCCGGGCACTTGTGGCAAATAGCCCACCACGCAAACCGCATGCCCGGCCAGACCAACGATGTGGTGTGGTTCCGGCACACGGAGCACGCCGGTATTCCAGAAATTCTCGGCATGCCAGATATTGCCATTGGGCATGAGCGGATCCGCCGAACCTGCAAGGCTGACGACGACCGCCTTCCCATTTTTTAGCCAATCAAAGGTCTTGCGTGCCAAGCCCGGGGGGCGCTTTTCATAATCCGGGTAGTCATCACCCGTGAGTGTGCGCTTGTTCTTCCTCGCGGCCTTCTTGGCAGCCGGGGAAATTGGGTGAACAACCTTTTTCCATTCTTGCTCGCTATCGGCAATATCCGCTTTCTCCAGATAGTCCCTGCAAAGGCTTTCCGGTGCAGCGCCATATTGTTTCAGAATCTGGGCGACATCAGCCTGCTTCAAACCGCCGCCCTGATAGGCGGGCAATGTGCGCTTGGACGAGGCGACCACATCGCTGCGGCCTAACCGATAGAGAAACCGCGCTGAAAGCCTACCCGGCGCCAGTTTATTGTCCTTTCGTGCCATTTGCAATTCAAGGCCGGCAGCCACGGCAAAACCCAGGCAGGAAGGCCAGGGCCGTTGATCCCTGACTGGCCAAACCAATTTTTCCCGCAGATCCAGCTTCTCCTTCGGCAAACTACGATTTACGGGCTGGATGACATAGTTCGTTTCGACCGCGGCGACATAGACATCTGCGGTCGCTTTATTTTCTTGGGGGGCGCCGACGGGACTAAGAGGACCAAGCGCTGCCAAAGGCGCATCATAGGCACGAGAGGCTTGGCGCTGCTGCAGGCCAAGAAATTCGGGGCTGAGTACCCCGCTTTCGTATAACGCCTTGATGATCCTGGCCCAGACATCTTCCGGACCATACTTCGTCCAGTCAATGCCAAGCTGCGCCTGTACCTTGGGGTCCGGCAAGGACGGCGTATTCAGCAGGAAAGAATAGGCCTGATTCGGTGTGGTCAGGCCAAAAGCCAGCAGATCATTGATGACCTGATCAGGAATACCGGCCCGTCGCAGGATGGCGATCAGTTCCGAAGGCCCCACAGTCGTTTCGATGCTTTCCTGGGTCATGGTTATTGATTACCTGGCGGCAGCAATTGCTTCACCTTATCGGCCAAAACATCCGCAAGGCTGCGATAGGGCTGGAATTGATCCGGCGATTGATAGGCAGTTGTATCCACCCATTCGGCCTTGATGTCCTTGACAAGCTTGCCCAACTCCGTGGCGGCTTTTGGGTTGAGCAAATTGGCCCAAAGCGCCGTCATTTGGGCGGCGAGCCATTTGCCGGCCTCAGAATCCGCTGAGAAATGAACGCCGGCGATTTCGCGGTTGCGCGCGATGCGATGCGCGAAAGCCTTGGCAGGTTCCGCGATGCCATGCGCGGGCTTGTCCTTTTCTTGCAGGATGGCGGACAGCATATCGGCAATCAAATGGCTTTGGAAGGAATGATTGCTTGGGTAGGAAGGATGCCGTGGTGTCGGTATAATCGGCGTCAGGGCCGGGTAGATTTGCGCCGGCCGCGGCGCCTTGAAATGCCGCTTCCAATGCATGCCGATCACGGTACCCATGGCAAGGCCAAGATAGACCAGGGCAGCCGTGGCGGGCCGGCGGGATTGATGCGCGCCAAGGAATTGGCGCCAATCCCCATCCAGCCCGCTATTTTGTTGCAGGATTTCCGCCTGCCGTGCCGGCCGCAACATGGCTGCCTCTCGCAGGCTATTGATTTCACGCTTGAGAAATTCGCCGCTGATGGCAGCGTTTTTACTCATGTAAATGGGATCGCTTGGCTTTTTCGTCTCCCAATTCGTCTTCAGTAATGCGGGCAGGCAAAGCTGGGCGCGGAGCGCCGGGGACCACCAGGCATCGCTGAAGGATGTTTTACCGAAGGTGATCAGCAGCGGGTAATTGCCGGGTATCTTCGGGGCATAGGGGTTACTCGGTAGAGGTTCTTCCTCGCCAAGCAGCCCGGATAGGGCTATGCCGGGGGGCGTGAAGATGCCGTAGTTACCACCATCATTACCACCATCATTACCACCATCATTACCACCATCATTACCACCATCTGAAAAACCTGACATTGCTCTCTCCTTTGGATTTCTCGAAGGGTTCCATCGACTAAAAACTCATGCTGGTACGCCTGATAGTCGGAGGTTCGCAGCATATTCCTCCCGCTTGGCCTGATCTCTGTAACTACTATTCTGTGCCGTAATCGAAGCACGAAGGTTTGGCTGAAGGAGAAGTAATTGCGAAGCCAAGCGCCTAGCCTCTTGTAGCTGTCCGCTCGCAGCAAGCGCAGCGACGGTTACCCGTAAATTGGAAGTATAGTTCGGATTTCGTGTGTGCGACCTAAGGCCCCAAGATGCTGCTGAAGAAAAATCGTCTGCCAAATAATATGATAGGCTAAGGAAGTGTTCATGCCTAAATCGGAATGAATCCATCGGTGAAAGGTTCAGGATGCGCATGGAACGCTCAATAGCGACTTCTGTTTTTCCAATATGCGCAGTTGTCGGTACGGTCCAACACAGCGTTTCAACATCATTAGGGGCCAAGCTCAAAGCCTGATTTACAAAAGGTGCTCCCGCATAGCAGTCAAATTCCATAATAGTTCGGCTGTGTCCAAACATGGACAGTGTCCTCGCCGATTCAGGATCAAGCCGGAGCGCCGTTTTGGCTGTTTTTTCCATAAGCAACTTATCTGCCGGCCAATCGTAGGACCAGCCCTGAAACATCCGTAAGGTCAGCCAACCAGCATATCCGCCATGTAAAGAGCCATAAGCATTATCCAAGCCAAGCGCATGTTCCAAAAGCCTGCCCGCTTCATCAAAAGACCCGCGATCAAGCCGCGCCATTAATTCGCGAGCTCGTAACAGCAGGTGATAAGCCCCGAGCTGCTCGGGCGGCCGACGCAGGCTGCACCGCAGTTCGGCGGCAGTGATCTGCGGCACCAGCGCATGCACAATACGACTCGCGACATCATCCTGGAAATCGAATAATTCCTGACGCTGAAGGGACACATTATCGGACCAAAGCCGCGCCCCTGTTTCACTATCTTCCAGATTGACCGAAAGGCGCAGCTTCAGGCCTTGCGCGCGAATGGTGCTGGTCACCAGATAACGTGCGCAAAGCTTTCTTGCAGCCTCTCAAAAGGCCGTAGTGCCGGGATCTATCAGCCGCGATGAATTGCTGGAAATCACCACCGGTTCGCGAAACCTGGTCAGGATTTCCGTAATGTCATGCGCAATGCCCTCGGCCAGCCAAGCATCCTCCGGGTCTGGCCCCAGCCAGCGCGGATTCAACACCGCAACGGTCGGCACATCATGCGGGCCTGCCAAGCGGTCCAGTGGGCTTTCAAGCGCCATCGCCGGTCCCGCCGGCACGGAAAGTGCCTGAAAACCCGCAGCCTCAAGTTCCGGCACCGTATCCAGCACATAGCCGCGGCGCGGCAGGGTTTTCAAAAGCTCCGCCCCGGCTGGCCCGAAGGCCCGGCGCAACTCACCGATGCATTGCGTGACGCTATCGGGGGTGACAGTCACATCGCCCCAAATCCGGTCCAGAATCTCATTTGCCGAGACAACCCGACCAGCGCTTTCCAGCAAAAGCCCCAGCAGCGCCAGCGTCTTGGCACGCAGCACTGTTTCCGCCCCATTCGCGGCGACAATAGACCCTCGGACCGGGTCAAACACGACCCCTCCGAAGCGTAATGTTTCCGAAGCCCGCACGCGAAGGAATCCCACAAACTTTTCTTTCTTTATAAGGAAACGACTAACGCAACGCGCGGCCTTTAGTCAATCATTAAGCTTAGGGTGGGCGGACGCCAGGAAGCCCAGCGGCGGCGCATAGCGGCCCGGTGCATGGAACGGCCACTGACGCTGCCAACCGATCCTGACAAGAACCAATACTTCTTCATGCCGAATCTGGACAAGAACCCGGCATTGATGGGCGAATTGCTGGCAGAAATGCAGGACCCGAATGATCCAAACAATACGGTTGAACGTGATCTGACAGGCGCGCGCTTTATCCGCATGGTGGCTCGGCTAGAGGATCCAAAGGTGCCGCGCAGCGCCTTCCTGACATCTCCCGTGCGGCCCAATGAAACTTTTGATGGTTCGTGGTTCGGTATCAGGCAGCTTGATCGGTAGGCTTGATCACGGCCGTGCGCGAATGGGGCGGTGGCCAAGCAGTGGGGCATAAAAGGATATCTGGTGCGACCTGATCGCAAGCGAAAATTCAGGCGGGCCAGATATCCGAATTTCTGTAATAGAACTGGCTTTACCATTTGCCTTCCCCTCAAACCCTCTCCACCATCCTAAATCCCCGCGACGCCAGCGGCAGGCTGTCCCGGCTGATGGCTGCGTCTTCGCCTGGCGCGTTCATGGCGCCCCAGATGGCGCGGCGGTTCCGCTCGACCATGCTGTCGGTGAGCTCCGCAATCCAAAGCGTATCCCGCGCTGCGCCGAGGCGGCGCAGCATGTCGCGATGCTGGTTGCGGGCCTCGGCGGTGGAAAGCGCTGACAGGGTGAATGCTGCCATGCGCGGGTTCACGATGGCGGGGACGGGAAATTCTGCCCCGGTGTAGGGATTGCGGTCACGCCGATCGAGCATCACCCGCCCTTCGCGAATGCAATAGGCAGTGCCGCGCTGCAGCCGCCAAAGCTGTCCCGCGACAAGCAGCCCTATATCCATGTAAGGTAGTGCGCCATCGGTGAGATCAACGCGGAGATACCGCGCGGTCACTGGTGCGGGGAACACCAGCACAACATTCCCCTGGCTTTCATCCTGCGCCTCGGCATTCAGCAGCCCGGAGTCTGCCAGCGTCACGCTGAAATTCGCGATATTTGCCAATCGCGCCTGCACCAGCGCCCCCGCGCCAAGCGTCGTGGAAATCAGTGCAATACAATCGACCGGCACTTCCGCCCCCAGGTCAGCGGTGACGGTGGCTGCACTTCCCATCAACCTAGCGCGCCGACGCGGCTGCGGGTCCTGCAGGTTCG
>JADCEV010000073.1 GCA_020249865.1 Roseomonas sp.
CGCTACAATGAAGTGGATGCTCAGGGCATTGTCTTCAACGCGCATTACCTGACCTGGTATGATATGGCGGTATCCGCCTATATCCGTGCCGCCGGCTGGGATAATCGCGCTGAGATCAAGGCAAGTGGCGCGGATTTTCACGTTGTGCGCGCCTTGGTGGAATACAAGGTCGGCATCGGCCATGATGAGGAATTGGCAATTGGCGTGCGCACCACGCGGATTGGCACTTCTTCCATCGCCTTTCAGCCGGCGATTTTTCATGCCGATGGCGAAAGGTTGCTCGCAACCGGCGAAATCATCTGGGTCTGGACGGATCAGGCCAGCAAGCGGCCCATCCCGGTGCCGGATCGGCTGCGCGCGCTGCTGACGCGCTTTGATGGCGGGTGAAGCGTTCGGGCTTTTCAACTGCTCTGAATGCGATAGGCTGCCCGCCAAGGAAATGCCAAGGCGGATCAAGCGATGAACCACATGAGCCATAGCGCCCTGAATGCGGCGCAAGATGACGCAGCGCTGGTGAGGGCGTGGTTGCAAGGCTTTGAAGCGGCGCTCAACACCGGTGATCAGGCGAGGCTCGCCGCGCTTTTCGCCCCTGAAAGCCATTGGCGCGATTTGCTCGCCTTCACCTGGAATATCACGCCGCATATGGGCGCGCAGGACATCGCGGCGGCGCTGGCAAAGGCGCAGCCTGCGATTGGCGCGCATGGCTTCGCCTTGGCCGAAACACGTACAGCGCCGCGCCGCGTGAAGCGGCTCGGGCTTGAGGTGATTGAAGCGATCTTTCATTTCGAAACGCGCCTTGGCCGCGGTGATGGCGTGCTGCGCCTGCCGCTGGATAATCCCGCGCAAGCCTGGGTGCTGCTGACCACGCTTGAAGAATTCAAGGGTTTTGAGGAAAAAACCGGCAAGCGCCGGCCCAGCGGTGAAGCCTATTCGCGCAATTTCGGCGGCGATAATTGGCTCGATCAGCGTGAAAAGGCAGAAGCCTTCGCAGGGCGAGACCCCGTGGTGCTGGTGATTGGCGCGGGCCAGGCCGGGCTTGGCATTGCGGCGCGGCTTGGCCAGTTAGGGCTGGATACGCTGGTTGTCGAAAAGCATGGCCGCATCGGCGATAATTGGCGCAAGCGCTATCATTCGCTGGCGCTGCATAACCAGGTGCATGTGAACCACCTGCCCTATATGCCCTTCCCGCCAACCTGGCCAAAATACATCCCGAAGGACATGCTGGCCAATTGGTTTGAACACTACGCCTGGGCGCTGGAAATCAATGTTTGGACCAGCACGGAATTCCTTGGCGGCGACTATGATGCCAAGGCCGGGCATTGGCGCGTGAAGCTGCGCCGCGCGGATGGGTCAATACGCGAAATGGCACCGCGCCATGTGATTTTTGCCAATGGCGTCAGCGGTATTCCCAAAGTGCCGAAACTGCCGGGGCTGGATGCCTTCAAGGGCGATGTGATCCATTCCCACAGCTTCACCAGCGGCGCGGCCTGGCGTGGCAAGAAGGCACTGGTGCTCGGCACTGGCAATAGTGGGCATGATGTCGCGCAGGATCTGCACAGCCATGATGTGGCCACTACCATCATCCAGCGCGGTTCCACCACGGTGGTCAGCATCGATCCCAGTGCGAAGATGAATTACGCGCTTTATGATGAAGGGCCATCCTTGGAAGATTGTGATCTGATCGCAACTTCCGGCACGCCGCCCCTGATCATTCGCGGCTATCAATTGGCCGTGCAGCGCATGGCGGAACTCGACAAGGACCTGATCGCCGCGTTGAAGGCGCGCGGCTTCAAATATGATCTGGGTGAGGATGGCACCGGCCATCAGATGAAATACCGCCGGCGCGGCGGTGGCTATTACCTGGATGCAGGTTGTTCAGGCCTGATCATCAAGGGCGAGATCGGGTTGTTGCAATTCGATGATATCGCTGAATTTGTCGCCGAAGGCGCCAAGCTGAAGGATGGGCGCATCATCCCCGCCGATCTATTGGTTCTCGCCACCGGCTATTACACGCAGCAGGAATTGGTGCGCCGGCTGATGGGCGATGCCATTGCGGACAAGGTCGGGCCGATCTGGGGTATCGGTGAGGATGGCGAATTGGCCAATATGTGGAAGCCCACCGCGCAGGAAGGGCTGTGGTTCATGGCCGGCAGCCTCGCGCAATGCCGCATCTACTCGAAATATTTGGCACTACAGATCAAGGCGCGGGAAGAAGGCATGATCCCGCGCGGGGGTGTGGCCTAAACCACGCCCCCCGGATCGCAATTCGCGCCGCAGAGTACAATGCCAATCCGGGCGCCGGCAGGCGCGCGCCAGGCGCCCGATAGCAGCGCGGCCAGCGCCGCCGCGCCACCGGGTTCGGCCACGATGCGCAGCTTTTCCCACAGCCAACGCCGCGCGGCGATGATCGCCTCATCCGGCAGCGTCACGCAGGTGGCCTTGGTGGCGCTGAGCACCTCAAACGCCAAGCGCCCGGCGCGGCGCGCGCCCAGGCTATCGGCGGCAATACCGCCCACCGGCACATCCACCGGCGCGCCCGCCTGCTGCGCTATGGAAAGCGTCGCGCAGGAAGCCGGTTCCACCACCACCAAGCCAGCGCGGCCCGCATACCAGGCGCCAATGCCGCCAAACAGGCCGCCACCGCCGGCCGCGATCAGCACATGCGTCAGTTCCGGCGCATCCTGTTCCAATTCCAGCCCAATCGTGCCTTGGCCCGCCAAAACCTCGGCCTGGTCATAGGCATGGACCAGCATGGCGCCGGTTTCCGCCGCCCGGGTTTCAGAGGCGATGCGCGCTTCCTCATAGCTTGCCCCGCCAACCACAAGGCGTGCGCCGAAACCTTCAATCCGCGCGCGCTTCACCGCAGGTGTGGGCGCAGGGACGAAGATTTCCGCGGGCACCCCAAGACTTTGTGCAGCATAGGCAACGGCCGCGCCGTGATTGCCGCCGGATGCCGCCACGACGCCCGCCGCCGGCACCGCGCCCGACAGCAACCGATTAAACGCTCCGCGCGGCTTGAAGGACCCCGTCACTTGCAGGAATTCCAGCTTGAGCGTGACCGGATGTTCCGTCCCCAATTCCTGCGGCGCCAAGCGCAGCACCGGGGTGCGCCGGATATGGGGGGCAATGCGCGCCATGGCAGCGCTGATATCGCTTTTTTCAATCATGGGCCGAGCCTGCCCCGCCCGCCCCGCCCCGGCAAGCGCTTCCCGCGCCCTGGGCTTTCTGGCATGATCCCATCAGGCAAAGGCGCCAGCCAGGGCGCCGCCACGGGAAGGGGCCGGCGCGATGGCGCTGGCGAAAAATGCTCATCCACGCAAGTGCAGCAGCTTGGGGGTCAGATGCGGTGCTGTTCCGCGGCCGATCCGGCGCGGGCAAATCCGATCTGGTGCTGCGCCTGATCGGGCGCGGCTGGCATTTGGTGGCGGATGACCAGGTGATGCTGGAAGGCACAGAAGTCAGCGCGCCACCCGCCTTGCGCGGCATGTTGGAAATTCGCGGCGTTGGGATTTTTACTGCGATGCCTTTTGCGGAAAATGCACGGCTTCGCTTAGTGGTGGATTTGGCCGCACGCGCCGATGTGCCGCGCCTGCCGGAACCGGCCTTCTGGCAAGGCCCGGCCGGCGCGGTACCGCGCATCACGCTGCATGCTTTTGAAGATTCCGCCTGCGACAAGGTGATTTACGCGCTTGGCGCCGCCACTGGGCGCCTGCACCAAAAGGCCGGGGCATTTGCAGCATGACCAACGCGACGCGCGATATCGTGCTGGTCACCGGGCTTTCCGGCGCGGGCAAGGCTTCCATCCTGCGCGTGCTGGAAGATTTGGGTTTTGAGACGGTGGACAACCCGCCAATTTCCATCCTGGAATCGCTGGTGGGTGACGGCGTGCTGCCTCTGGCCGCCGGGATTGATGCGCGCACGCGCGATTTCGATGCCGCCGCCGTGCTGCGCGTTCTGGAACGGCTGCGGCTGCGCTCCGACATCAATGTCTCGCTGATTTTCGCAACGGCGGAGGATGAGGCGCTGCTCCGCCGCTATACCGAATCGCGCCGGCGTCATCCGCTGGCGCCGGGTGGCCCGATGGGGTCGCGCGTGCTGGATGGCATTGCGCGGGAAAAGGCGTTGCTGGAAGCGCTACGCGATACCGCGGACCTGACGATTGATACCTCGGACCTGCCGCTCGCGGATCTGCGCCGCATGATTGAAGGGCGCTTTGCCCCGGATGCGGCGACGGGGCTGGCGGTTTCGGTGCTTTCTTTCGCCTATCCCAAGGGCCTGCCGCGCGAAGCTGATTTGGTTTTCGATGTACGCTTTCTGCGCAACCCGCATTATGACCCGGTGCTGCGCCCCATGACCGGCCAGGCGGCGCCGGTTGCCGCCTTCATTGAAGCAGATCCGGATTTTTCGGCCTTTTGGCATAGGTTACGGGATTTTCTTGAGCTTTTGCTGCCGCGTTACAAAGCAGAGGGGAAGAAATATTTCACCATTGCTGTCGGCTGCACCGGGGGAAAGCATCGCTCTGTCCTTGTCGCGGAACGTCTGGCGGGGCATCTTCGGGATACCGGATGGCGAGTAGACCTCGCGCATCGGGAATTGAAACTTGCCGGCGGACAGGCTAGCCCCTCCGGCGCTTCTACCGCTTCGGGCCAGGAGGCCCTTTCGCAAGCATCATGATTGGTCTTGTTCTGGTTTCCCATGGCAGGTTGGCCGAAGAATTGCGGCTGGCGATGGAACATGTTGTCGGCCCGCAGCAGGCGGTGGCTACCGTCTGCATTGGCCCCGATGATGATATGGATATGCGCCGGCGCGAAATACGCGACTGCATCGCCAGCGTGGATCAGGGCGATGGCGTTGTGGTGCTGACCGATATGTATGGCGGTACGCCTTCAAACCTTGCCATGCAAATGGTGGAAAAGGGTAAGCCGGTGGAAGTGCTGGCCGGTGTGAACCTGCCGCTGCTGGTCAAGCTTGCAAAGGTGCGCGGCAGTGAACCGCTGCATGAAGCGCTTGATCACGCCAAGGCAGCAGGGCGGAAATATATCGCACTCGCCCGCGATGTTGCGGGCGCCAAGCCCAATGGCAGCGCCAAGGAATGAACGAGGCCGCGCCCGCCCCTTCTTCCGGCGGTATGGTGCTCCGCCGTTCTGTTGTCATCCCGAATAGTCGCGGCCTGCATGCCCGCGCGGCGGCCAAGCTGGTCGCGCTGGCGGAACGCTATTCCGCTTGCGTGAATGTGCTGCGCGATGGGCAAAGCGTGCCCGCCGTTTCCATCATGGGGCTGATGATGCTGGGTGCTGGGCGCGGTGCTGAAATTGTGATCGAAGCAGAAGGCTGGGACGCCAAGGAAGCGCTGGACGCAGTAGCGGCCTTGGTCGAGGCAGGCTTCCATGAAGACTGAAACGCCCGCCCGCGCGCGCACCAGCAAGGCCCCGCGCCGCCGCGAAACGCAATTGCGCGGCATTGCGGTTTCGCCCGGCATCGCGATTGGCCCCGCTTTTGATACCAGCGAAGCGCCCGCCGAAGCACCGCGCCGGCGCATCACGACTGAGGCGATTGAAGCCGAACGCCTGCGCTTGGCTGATGCTGTGGCGTTTTCGCGCAAGCAAGTCACCAAGCTGAAGACGCGTATCGCCATTTTGCCGGAGGAAGCGCAGGAGGAAATCGCCCCCCTATTGGACGCGCATCTGCTCATGCTCGGCAATTCACGCCTGATCCGCGGTGCACGCAAACGGATTGAGAGTGAATTGCTGGCGGCCGAGACCGCCATCACGGATGAGGCGGAAGCGATTGCCGAGGCGATTCTTGCGGCCAAGGATGATGATCGCGCGGGTCTCACACGTCGCGCGACGGAAGTGCGTGACATTGCACGGCGCGTCACACGCAACCTGACCGCAACCCCCTTTCGCAGCCTGAAAAATCTGCCCGAAGGCTGCATCCTGATCGCTGAGGAACTGACACCCTCAGACGCTGCACTTTTGGACCCGGCGCGCATTGCCGGTGTGGCCACCGATGAAGGTGGCGCGGATGGCCATACGGCCATCATGCTGCGCGCGCTTGGCATTCCATCCGTGCTTGGCGTGCCTGGCTTAACGGAAAGCGTGCGGCGCAATGACCAGGTCGTACTGGATGGCGCGGCGGGGCATGTTGCCATTCATCCGGAAGCCGCGACGCTGACCGCCGCGCGCGAAAAGCTTGCCGCCTATGCAAGGGAGCGTGCGCGCCTTGGCCGCTTGCGGCGCCTGCCCGCCATCACTACCGATGGTGAGGAAGTGGAATTGCAGGCCAATCTGGAAATTCCCCAGGAATTGCCCCTGATCGCGCAGGCCGGCGCGCAGGGGATTGGGTTGCTGCGTACCGAATTCCTGTTCATGAACCGCGAGGATTTGCCGGATGAGGAAGCGCAATGCGCCGCCTATCGCCAGATCCTGGAAGCCATGGGCCAGGACCCGGTGACCATTCGCGTGCTGGATTGGGGCGGTGAGAAGGATATTGCGGCCCTTGCCGAAGGGATCGCGCCGACGCATGCCGGTGCCAATCCAGCGCTTGGGCTGCGCGGCATCAGGCTATTGCTGCGCCGGCCGGAATTGCTGGAAGTGCAATTCGCGGCGGTTCTGCGCGTGGCGGCAGAATTGCCGGATGGCCAGGTGCGGCTTTTGCTGCCGATGGTGACGATCCCGGAAGAGATGAAACAGGCACGCGAGATTTTTGATCGCGTGGCGCGGCGGCTGCGCCGGCGGGGTGACAAGCCACCAGAAAAATTGCCGCTGCTGGGTGCCATGATCGAAACGCCAGGTGCGGCACTGGCGGCGGATGCGATTGCGCTGGAAGCAGATTTCTTTTCAATCGGCAGCAATGATTTGGCGATGTATACGCTCGCCGTTGATCGCGGTGATGCGGAAGTGGCGCATCTTTATGACCCGCTGCACCCAGCCGTGCTGCGCCTGATGCAATTCGCGACCGAAGCGGCGCTCCGGCTGCGCATGCCGGTTTCGATTTGCGGGGAAATGGCTGGCAATCCGCAATTGATCCCGCTGCTGCTGGGGCTTGGCATTCGCAGTTTTTCCATGAATGCATCTGCGATTCCACGCGTAAAGCAGGCTGTGCGCGGGCTTGATATCGGTGATTGCGCACGCTTCGCCCGCCGCGTAATGGAACAAAGCGACCCGGCACGGATCCGCGAATTGGTGGCGGGGTTTGCGGCAGAGAAAGCCTGAAGTTTTCCCGCTCAGGTCATTAGCGCCCGCAAGGCCAACATCGCCACCAGCCCAACCACAAGCGCCGGCAGCAGATTGCGCCCGAAGGCAAGGCACACCGCAACCCCCACCCCCAGCCCGAAAAGCCGCGCGGCCAAGGGCACATCAGCCAATGCCCCGGTTGGTGCGATGATCGCCAGCATGACAAAGGCCGCAAGCGTTGCCTGCGCAATCGCCGTCGCCCAGGCGATCACGGGATGATCGCTACCAAGCCCACCCGCCAGCCACACGCCCGCGCTACGCAGCAACAGGCAGGCAAGTGCGGTCAGCGCGAGCGCGATGTCAGCGGCTTCCACGCTTGCGCCCCCACAAAAAAGCGACAGTCCCGCCAATGATCCCCGCCGCCAAAAGCCCCATGGAGGATGGCAGGATGAAGGTCAGCCCCGCTGCCGCCGCGCCGCACAGAATGGCGCGGCGCGGTGCGGGCTTATTCACATCGGCAGCCAGCAAAAGTGCGTAATAGAGCGGATTGACAAATAACAGCGCCGCACGCGCGTGGTCATCCAGCATGCCGGCCACGTAAAACCCCGCAAGCGCAGCAAGGCCCGCCACCACCCAACTTGTCAGGCCAAAGCCCAAAAACCAGGAAAGCCTTACGGAAGCTGCAATCTCGGGAAAGGCGCGCATCGCCGCCGCCCAAGGTGTCACCGCAATGAAGGGAATGGCGGGGATCAGGCGCTTGCGCTCACGCACGCCGAAAAGCGGCGTGATGGCAATCGCCATGGGCAGGAAGCGTGCATTCACCGCAATGGCGCCCATCACCGCGGGCGCGATGCCACCCACAAAACCAGTACTTGCGGCTTGCACCAAAACCAATTGCCCGGGCATGCCATAGATCGCCCAGCACGCCACCAGCGCCCAACCAGGCGGCAGCCCCGCCTCGCGCACCGCCGCCCCGAAAGCGAGGAAGGTCGCCGCCATGGCAACGCCGGCCGCCCCCACCGCATCACGCGCGCCAAACAGCGCTGCGCCGCGGGCGGAGGTGACGTCACCCATGCGCGCGCGGGTGCAGAACAGCGTAGGGCGAAGCAGCCTTCATGCGCTAAAGCTTCACCACCCCGGCACCGATCAAGCCCGCAAGCCGCGCCGCGATGGCGGGTGCTGCATTGGCATCCAGCCCGAGCAGGCGATGAATACCGGCGGCGAGTTCCGCTTCTGTTGTCGCCGGACGCAGCGCCAAAAGCTTTTCGCCGGCAGCAGCGATTTCGCTTGGCGATACGGCAGCAGCGCGGCGCAAATGGGCGCCCGCCGTGCGGCGATCCCTCGGTACAATCGCGGCACCATCGGCCAACAGAAAACCCTGTTCTTCCTTCACGCCATGCAATTGTCGCGCAAGCGCAAGCGCTTGGCGCAGCGCATCGCGCGCCGGCGTGGGCAGCGCTTCCAAGCCCCAAAGCAACCGCACGCGTTCAGCAAGGCTCTCAGTGGTAATCGGCGATTCAACGTTGATAACTTCCGCAAGAATACCAGCCAAAGTCGCGAATGGCACGTCGGCAATAGCGGTATCCTTAGGCACCTCCGGTGCGGCTTCGCGGTAAGGCTCCGCCAAGCCGGTTTCTGGTGCGGGTGCTGCGGTTTCAACGCTTGCTGCGGCAGGTACGGCACCAAGCAGGGCAGCGATACGCGCCGCCTCAGCCTCTGGCCGGCCATACCAGGAAAGCGACCAGGCGCGCGCCAGCTTCCAGCCCATGGCTTGCAGTGCGCTATCGCGGCCCCTTTCACGATCCCGCGCGCAGCGCAGCGCCGCCCAATCGCCGGCATCGGCTTCAATGCCCAATACGTAATTGCCGGAATCGCGCGCTGCCACATCCAAAAATAGCCCCGCCATGCCCACGCGCGGCACGGCTTCCTTCCCGGCGGCTTCTATCGCCTTGCCAATGGCCGCTGCGATGGGTGCGGGCTGGATTTTCGCTGCCGCGGCGCGCGGTGCATCCCCAGCCGCGGCGAAGGCGAGGAAGGATTTGAGTGTCGCCACCCCGCGCCCCGAGGCGCGCGCAAGGTCAATGTCATCGGCACCGATTGACGAAAACACGATGCAGCGCTTCTTGGCGCGCGTGATCA
Organism: Roseomonas sp.; assembly: GCA_020249865.1. Lineage (GTDB taxonomy): Bacteria > Pseudomonadota > Alphaproteobacteria > Acetobacterales > Acetobacteraceae > Neoroseomonas. The sequence continues at coordinate 9,315 of JADCEV010000073.1, forward strand.
GCACATTCAGCCGGCGTTCGCCGCCATCGGCAGAAAGCGGGCCGAAACGCATGGCAAGCTTGCCATCAGCGCCACGCCCATAGCCCACCGAAATCATGATCGAATCGCGTTCATCGCCCTGCACGTTTTCCAGGTTTTTGACGAAAAACGGCTCATCAGGATGTGCGCTGAAAAACGCTTCCGTATCGGGATTGTCGCGCCGTGCCGCTTCAACCGCATTCAGGATCGCATCACGCTGGCGGATGGAAAACGCCGCAATCCCCAAGGTATCGCCGGGCGTTTCACGCGCATGAGCAATGACGGCTTCCGCCACGGCGCGGGCTTCTTCCACATTGGTGCCAGTGCCGCCCGTATCAAACCGCCCTTCAACGCGCCGCAGAGAAAGCCCAAGCGCGGCTGAGCGCGCACGCGGCGATGGCAGGATGAAAAGCCGATTGTCGTAAAACTCCGCATTCGATGTCGCGATCAGGCTTTCATGCCGGCTGCGATAATGCCAGCGCAGCATGGCCGATGGCAGGCCGCGCGCATTGCAGAGCCCAAGAATGCTTTCCACATCGCGCGCCGCGACAACATCGGCGGTATTTTCAGCGGTTTCGTCACCTTCCTCGCCAGTCATACGCTGGAAGAAGCGCGTGGGCGGCATTTGCTTGTCATCACCCACCACCACCACCTGCCGGCAGCGCGCAATGGCGCCGAGTGCATCCACGGGCTCCACCTGGCTTGCCTCGTCAATGACCAGCAGGTCGAAGGAAAGCCCGGGCTTCAGCCCATGCGGGGGGGCAAGGAATTGTGCCACCGAAAGCGGGCTCATCATGAAAATCGGCTTGGCCTTTTGCACCGCCTGGGAAGCGCGCAACAGCAATTCGCGCACGGGCAAATGGCCGCGCTTCTTTTCCATCTCACCGCGCAGCACCGCCATGCCCGGCGCGCTATCGCGCACTTCCTTCACGCGCAGCGCATGGGCATAGGCAGCTTCCGCACGCGTCAGCGTAATGCGCGCGCGATCGGCTTCGCGGAAATCCTGAACCAAACGATCCGCCGCCGCGCCATCGAAAGCCGCCAATTCCGGGTGCTGCGCCATGGCAGCGCGGAGCAAGCCTTCATGCAGCGCGAAGGAAAACACATCCTCCGCCAATTCGGGCGCGACACGGCCATCGGCCAAGCGTTCCAGCAATGGCTCAAGCCCGCTAGCTGAGGCAGCAGCGCGGCGCCAGCCGAGCCAGGCATCGAGCGCTTCCGGCGCCGCCGCCCAATCGCCAAGCCGCGCGGCAAGGGCAGAGAAGGAAGGCTCCTCCGCACCAAAGGCGCTGCGCGCATCAAGTTTCGTTGCATGCTGCAATTCCTGAAAGGCAGCTATCGCCATTTCCAGCGGCGCTGGCTCTGCCGCCTTGGCGCCATAGGCGAGCGCCGTCAGCGCCGACGCACCATGGGTTCTGCGCCAGGCGAGCAAGGCGGCCAGTGGTGCGGGATCACTTGCCTCACTCTGCCAAAGCGTACCGAAAGCCGCGCGGCCCAAGGCATCGCCCTGGCGCAAAGCCTCACGCGCGGCCTGCCCGGCAAGCGCAGCATCGAGCGCCGGCAGCGGGTTTTCCGCATCGCGCGCAATGCGTGCCGCGAGCGCTTTGGCATCACGCCGCGCGCCGGACAGAAAGCCGAAAACGCCGCCCGCTTCGGCGAGTGTGGCGCGCGCTTCCGCAATGCCCGTCACATCCAAGGCACCCGGCAAAAGCTGCGGATCCGCCTTGGCTTTTTGCACATCACCAACTGCGCGCACCAGGGCTTCCAGCGGCGCCAAATCGCCCGCCCAGGCTTCGTGCTTCAGCGCCGTTGCATCATGCGCAGGCGCCGCCGCCAGGGCAGGGTTCAAGGCAAGCGCGCCCTCCGCTGCCTTCGGCCCAGCTTCCGCCCCCAGCGCCGCACCTGCCGCGGCAAAGACTCGTATCCAGCCGGGCAACCTCCCAAGCAATCGATCCGCATCGGCGGGGCCAATATCGGCCATCACGCCGCGCCAGGGGCTTTGCGCGCCACCATCCGCGGCATAGCCGGCCAGCAGCCTGATCGCATCGCGTCGCGCCTCAATCGCCGCCGCATCCCATTCCGCCACATTCACGGAAAAATCCGGCGCCGCCACACCGCGTTGGCGCAAGCCAACCAGCGCGCCGATCACCTGATGCAGCGCCATGCCCGAAGCGCCCACGTTACCGCGCATCGCCGCCGCATGACGATTGATCCGCCCGCGCAGTGCCCCAAGGCGGCGCACCGCCGCATCACGCTCCGGCTTTGGCGGCATGGGCAGGGAAAGTGTCGCGCGCAATTCATCCAGCACCGCGCGCTTTGATTGTTTTTCCGAGTGCAATTCCAGGCAGGCAGCGCCAAGGCCAATACTCTCCAGCCGGCGCTTCACAACCTCCAGCGCGGCGAGCTTTTCCGCGACGAACAAGACGCTTCTTCCATCCAGCACGGCCTGGGCGATGATATTGCTGATGGTCTGGCTTTTGCCGGTACCGGGCGGGCCTTGGATCACCACATGCCCGCCGCGCCGGACGGCTTCCGCCGCAAGCGCCTGGCTGCCATCCACATCCATCACATGATCCAGGCGCTCCACCGGGATTTCCGAGTCCACATCGGCGTCATCGGGAAAGACAGGCGGGATCGAAAGTACCTCACCCCCCACCAGCGCGCGCACCATGGGGTGATCGGCAAGGCCCGGATTTTCCTCAGGCCCCAGGTCGCGCCACATCAGGAATTTGGCGAAGGAGAATAACCCAATCGCCAGCGCATCCGCCTCCACCCGCCAATTGGCGCGTTCTGCTACCAGCGTTGCGATGGCTTCCGCCCAGGCAGTCGGCGTATAGGCCTCAGCATCGAAATCGGGCAGCGCGGTCTTGAAATTCACCTTGAGCATTTCGCGGAGCGACAGATTCTCCGCAATATCACCCACCGCACCACGCAACTTGAAATTCTGCGAAACCCCTTCGCGTTCCAGTGCGACGGGCAGCAGCGCCAAAGGGGCGCGGCGTTCGGTTTCGGGTGTGGCGGGATCGCGCCAGATCAGTGCGCCAAGCGCCAGGTAAAGCGTGGGCACGCCGGTTTCTTCACGGGCCGTGCGCGCATCCTGCATGATGTCGCGCAGCCGGCGCACCAGGTCAGAGGTCGGCAATTCTACGCGCAGCTTGTCATCACGCTGATATTCTTCCCGCGCCGCATCGGCCTTTGCGGTGCCAACACCTTCCGCCTTTACCTTGGTGGAACGCGCACGGCGCGGCTTGCCAGGGGTTGCTTCTGCTGGCGCGGTTTCAGGAGCGGCGGCGGAAGCCTCAAAGCCAAAGGCGCGGCCCGCCTGCAACGCGCCGAGTACAAAATCCGCATCCTCATCATCAATGATGATAACGCCGCGTGAGGCACCCGGCTTCGGTAGGGACAGCAGCCGGTTGCGCGTGGAAAGATCAAGCAGGCCCCGCCGGGCTTCTTCCAGCGCGTTGCGAAGATCCGTCATGCGGTTATTTTTTCCGGAAGGCCAAGGTGATCAGCAGCACACAGCAGACCAGCGCCAGAATGGCCAGCATGCCCTGGACAACTTCGAAATTCGGAGAGTCGCGATGGATGAAGATGGAAGCAGCCGCTGCGCCCATCATCATCAGGGTTTCCAGTATCCACTCCATCAAAGCGCCTCATCCTGTCATTGCGCGGCTGGCCAGCCACGGTCGGGCATTAGTGTGGCATATCCCCTGTCCTGATCGAAGGGTGATTTTCAGGACGGCGGCGGGCTTGGCAAAAGGCGGTTTTCGAGGCTTTCGATCCGTTCGAGCGATGTCTTGAGCAGCGAAATCAGCTCCGCCACCTGCTGTTCGCGCAAAAGGTCTATCTTTTCATGCAGCAGGCTGATTTCCGCCTCCGCCCGGATATTCACCTGATAATCCGCGATGGACCGCAGCCGATCTATATCGGCCTGACGGTTCTGGCTCATCATAATGATGGGCGCGGTATAGGCCGCCTGGAAGGATAGCATCAGGTTCAGCAGGATGAAGGGGTAAGGGTCCCAGGCACCCCCGCCCAGCGTGATATTGGCCGCAAGCCAGGCCAGCAAAAGCCCCGATTGGATCAGGATAAAGCGCCAGGACCCGACGATCTCGGCGACCAGGTCGGACAGCCTCTCACCAAGGGTCAGTTCAGGCGCTGGCCCATCTCCGCGCCGCCTTTCGCGTGCGCGGGACAGGGTGGACCTTAGATGGGTGTGGCGGCGGTGATTGGGCGCTTCGGGATGGCTGACCATGCTGCATTCCCCTCGGGAAAGCCCAAAGCCTGCACCAGCCCGGCCCGCAAGGATATACGGAAAATCAACTCCGCCCGTAAGTATCCTCAAAGCGGACGATATCATCCTCACCAAGGTAGGACCCGGACTGCACCTCAATCAGGGTCAGCGGAATCTTGCCAGGGTTTTCCATGCGGTGGATGCAGCCAAGCGGCAGATAAACGCTTTCATTCTCCCGCAGCATGATTTCCTCACCATCCCGGCGCACAATGGCAGTGCCGGAAACCACCACCCAATGCTCGGCACGGTGGAAATGCTTTTGCAGGGAAAGCTTGGCGCCGGGGCGAACCTCGATCTTTTTCACCTGGAAGCGATCGCCCATGATCAGGCCTTCGTAATGGCCCCAGGGGCGATAGGCGCGGCGATGTTCGGTTGCTTCCTTGGCGCCGCGCGCCTTCAGCCGGTCCACCAGCTTTTTCACATTCTGCGCATGGTCGCGATGCATTGCCAGCACAGCATCATCTGTCACCACCACGACCGCGTCTTGCAGCCCGATCACGCCAGTCAGGATGGTTTCGCTGCGCACATAGCAATTCTTGGCATTCACCAATTCCACCGGCCCATGGGTCGCGTTGCCGGCGGCGTCTTTCGGCTGAATCTCCCAAAGCGCAGCCCAGGAACCGATATCGGACCAACCGATGGCAGCCGGCACCACGGCGGCCTTTTGCGTGCGTTCCATCACCGCGTAATCAATGCTGATGGCGGGTGTCGCGGCGAAGGTGTCAGCTTCAAGGCGGATGAAATCGCCATCGCGCGCGGCACCGGCAACGGCGGCACGCGTCCCCTTCAGGACATCCGGCGCATGGGCTTCCAACTCTGCCAGCATGGTTGCGGCGGTGGCGACAAACATGCCGGAATTCCACAAATGCCGCCCGGTTTTCAGAAACTCAGCCGCGCGCGCCGCATCGGGCTTTTCCACAAAGCGCGCAATGCGCTTGACGCCTTCACTGCCGGGCAGGGCATCGCCAGCTTCAATGTAGCCATAGCCGGTTTCCGGCGCGGTGGGCTGCATGCCGAAGGTGACAATCGCCCCCGCCCGCGCCGCTGCGGCAGCCTTGGCAAGAGCCGCTTGCAGCGCCGCCACATCGCCAATCGCCGCATCGGCAGCCATGAACCACAGCACTGCGCCAGGGGCGTTTTCCTCGGCAAGCAATGCCGCAGCGGCGATGGCGGGCGCGCTATTGCGTCCGACCGGTTCCAGCACGATTGATGCACCCTTGTCGCGCAATTGTTCAGCCACCAGGAAGCGATGCGCTTCGTTGCAAACAACCATCGGCGGCAGGAAGCCAGCGCCCGAACCCCGCGCGGCGGTTTCCGCCAGCATGGTCTTGTCAGAGGCCAGCGGCCAGAATTGTTTCGGGTAGCTTTCGCGCGACAGCGGCCAGAGCCGCGTGCCGGTGCCGCCGGATAGGATCACAGGCAGGATCAGGGTGGAATTGGCGTTCATGGGCAATCATCGCTCCGATTATCAGGGCGCTTAGGGGCAAATCGGGGCAAAGCCAAGGCAAAGGCTGGCCGGCGTTTCCCTGGGCCGGCTTCCGGTATAGCCTCCGCCCGCCAAACAAGCCCGAAAGTCGCCCTGCCTTGGATCAGCCTATCGCCCTTGCCATTCCGGAAGGCTTTGTGCCCCGCCCCGCCGGGGGGCCGTTTCTGGAGCCCATCGGCCCCATCATGATCCGGCGGGATCATGGGCCGCTCGCCTTTGGGCTGCGCATCGAAAAGCGCCATTGCAACAGCAAGGACATGGCCCATGGCGGCATGTTGGCGACCTTCGCCGACTTGGCACTTGGAATTGGCGGCTTCAACCTGGCCGGGGTGACAGGCTTTTTCACCACCATCAGCCTGAATTCGGACTATCTGGCCCCCGCCAGGCTTGGCACCTGGCTGCAATGCGAACCCGTGCTGCTGCGCAAGACACGTACGCTGGTCTTCGCCCAAGGGGTTTGCACCGCTGATGGTGCACCGGCGCTGCGCGCCAGCGGCGTTTTTGCCCTGCCGCGGGACGCAGCGCCCCAGCCCTCCAGCGGCTAAAGCTTACCCGTCGCGCCGTGCCTGGGCGCGCTTGTTCTGGGCGGAAACGCTGCCGATCCGCGCACCATGCACGCGCTTTGAACTCTTCGCGTTCCCCTTACTCTGCATGCCGTTGCTTGCACCAAAGCCGGCCGACGGGTGCTGGGCGCGCTGCGCCTGACGGCGGGCGAGAGCCTCCTTCAGCGCGGCCCGGTGCTCTTCGCGGCGGCGCTCATGCGTCAGTTCTTCAAAGCGGCTATTCACCCGCTTCAGCGCCGCGGCATAAACCTGCTTGCGGCGGGTTGCCTTGCCGGCCTCGGCATTCGCGGCTGCGCGGGCATCGCCCTTGCCGCGCTTGGCGCGCTTGCCTTCACGGATCAGGTCACGAAGTTTTGCGTGCTCCGCGCGCAGCCTGGTCGCCAGTGTGCGGAGTTCTTCCGGCGGCAGCGCGGCGATGGCCGGCTGGTGGCTCGGCGCAATCAGGGCGAAAGCGTCGTGGCCGAGGAGTTCGCGTTCTTCGCGCTGTGAGGTTGCCATGGCGTTTGATCCTTATTTGTTGTTGCAAAACTCTTTGCTAACTGGGTGTCACGGTCCGTGCATCGCGGACCCGTCCCGAAGCTGTGCGCAGCGTGCCGAAGGTTGCATTACCGATAAAGCCCCGCCGCCCGCGCGGCTTGGGTCGCCAGCGCCACCATGAGTGCGAAATGCGGCATGGGCACACCCAAATCGCGCCCCAACTGCAATGGCGCGGTGAAAAGCGCATCAATTTCCATCGGTCGGCCCAGTTCCAGGTCCTGCAGGATGGAAGGTTTGTGTGCAGTCTCCCCAAAGCGGCGCATGCGCACCTCGCCCGGTACTTTCAGATCATGCCCAAGCGCGCGGGCTAGTGCCGTGCCTTCATCGGAAATCCTGACGCCGGCTTCGAAAA
>JADCEV010000074.1 GCA_020249865.1 Roseomonas sp.
CCGTTCCTAGACAAAGCGCCCCGGACCGCCCACCGGCCCGGCTCCGCGTCCGTTCGTCCCGCCCGCCGGCGGGAGCACCCTTGATGGAGCGGGTGAGGGGAATCGAACCCCCACAACCAGCTTGGAAGGCTGGGGCTCTACCATTGAGCTACACCCGCGCCGAAGCGCTGTTCCCAACCCCCCTGCCCGTGCCTTGGCGAACGCCAAGACCGACAAGGGCTGATATGGAGGGGGTTGGATTCGAACCAACGTAGGCGCAAGCCAACGGATTTACAGTCCGTCCCCTTTAGCCACTCGGGCACCCCTCCACAGCCGCTCGCCCGTAACCGGGGCTGGCGGGAGCGGGCGGACTATCCGCATTGCTGGTTTCCTGTCAACGGATGGGGCGGAAAAAGCGCGAGGTTTTCATTCTGGCGCGCCCGGCGCATCATGGGCGCGATGCAACGCCCCCCGAAACGGCCCCCTGGCCGCGCCCGCCCGCAAGGCCCCGCCCCGCAAACGCCCCCGCGCCGCCCGCGCTTTGAGGATAAGGCCGAAGCGCCGCGCGGGTACCGCAGCGCCCCAGGCCGCTTCCAGGAGCAGGAAGCCCCGCCGCCCCGTGGCCGGCGCGTGGCTGGCCCTGCACCGATGGAAGCCGAAGGTCCCGCCCCTCCGCGCCCCGGCGCCGGCGCGGGTTCCGGCGCCTTTTGGCTTTATGGTGAACACGCGGTGGCTTCCGCCATCCGCAACCCGCGCCGCAAGACCCGCCGGCTGCTGGTGACGGAAGACGCCGAAAAAAGCCTGCGCGCCGCGCTGAACCGCCCCTGGCGCCTGCCGCCCGAACGCATTGAACGCCAGCGCTTCGGCACCTTCCTGACCGAAGATGCCGTGCATCAGGGTGTCGCGCTGCTGGTGGAACCGCTGGAGCCTGTCGCGCTGGAAGATGCCATCGCCGCTTCGGACGGGCCGGTGCTGCTGCTGGATCAGGTAACGGACCCGCGCAATGTAGGGGCGATTCTCCTTTCTGCCGCGGCTTTCGGCGCGGCCTGTGTGGTGCTGCAGGACCGCCATGCCCCGCCTGAGACCGGCGCGCTGGCCCGCGCTGCCTCGGGCGCCTTGGATATTGTGCCGGTGGTGCGGGAAGTGAATTTGTCTCGTGCCATTGCCAGCCTGCAAAAAGCCGGGTTCTGGGTGATGGGGCTGGCGGGGGATGCAACGCGAACGCTCGCGGAAGCCTGCCCCAAGGATCGCCGTGTGGCTTTGGTGTTGGGGGCGGAAGATACTGGGTTGCGGCGCCTGCAACGCGAAACCTGTGATGAGTTGGTGCGCCTGCCGATCACGCAAGCGATGGAAAGCCTGAATGTCGCGGCGGCGGCGGCGGTCGCGCTTTACGAAGTGGTGCGCGACGCCGGGGGCGTGACGGGGGAGTAACCTCCCCCGTTTAATTGTTACTTTTCCTTCGCAGCGATGATGGCGCCGGAAAGGCTTTCCGGAATCCGCTGCGTCCAGCGGCCGCAATCCACTTGCGTCACGAAATCCAGCACAGCGCGGTTGAACGCATCCGGGTCTTCCAGATTCATGGTGTGGCCGCATTTCGGCATGACCAGAAGCGCGCTGCTCATGATGCTGCGCTTCAGGAACAGGGATGGCTCGAGCGTGGGGTCATCCTCATCACCAGCGATCACCAGGGTTGGCACCTTCATCTGCTTGAAGCCGGCTTCCAGATCGAACAATGATGGCCGTTCGCGCTGCACGCCTTGCATGGTGAGTGCGGAACCCTCGGTTGAATGTTCCGCAAGCTGGGTCTGGAATTCCTTGAAGCCGCGCGGGTCCTTTTCCTCAAACACCAGGCGCGTCGGGCCGCGGGAATAGATATCGGCCATCTTGTCCATGCCCTCCGCGCGGATGCGCGCGGCGGTGGCATCCACCTCGGCCCGGAATTGGTCGCGCTTGCCGGGCGCGGCGCCATAGCCAACGCCAGCGGCGACCAGGCTGCGGGCCAGTTGCGGATGGCGCAGGCCCAGGTGCAGCGTGGCAAAAGCGCCCATGGAAAGCCCGACAACATGGGCCGGCGCCAGGTTGAGGCCCTTGATCACGGCGGCGATGTCATCCGTCGCGCGGTCCTGGCTGTAGGACGCCGCGGTATTCGGCACGGCAGATGGCGGATAGCCGCGCGCATTGAACACCACGCAGCGGTAGCGGCGGGAGAAGAAGCGCATTTGCATCTCCCAGGAACGCGAATCGCCCGCGAATTCATGGACAAAAACCATCGGCGTGCCGCTGCCGGCTTCCTCATAGAACAAGTCAACGCCGTCATCGGTTCGCAAAAAGGGCATGGGATCATCCTGTCAGGGGTTGTGGTTGGCCCCAGAATGGGCGCGGCGCGGCGGCCCGTCCAGCGCTTGACAGGGCGGGGGGCAAGGCGCATCTGCAATCCGGACTATCAAGGTCCGGATTGCAGGAGGATGCCCGCGTGCTGCGGCTTTCAAAGCTGACCGATTACGCCGTTGTGGTGCTGACGCGGCTGGATGACGCGGCGGATGGCGGCGTGCTCACCGCGCCTGGCCTTGCCGGCGCCACGGGCCTGGCCGAGCCGACAGTCGCCAAGGTCCTGAAAATACTGGCTCATGCCGGGTTGGTCGAAGGAAGGCGCGGGGCGCTCGGCGGGTATCGCCTGACCCGCCCGCTGGCTGACATGCCGCTGATTGAGGTGATTACCGCCATGGATGGCCCCATCGCGCTCACCGCCTGCGTGGATAATTCCTTCGGCGTCTGTGAATCCGAAAGTGCCTGCCCCGTGCGCGGGCGCTGGGACCCGGTGAATGAGGCGATACGTCGCGCGCTGACCGGGATTTCCATTGCCGATCTGGCCGGCCCACCCGCCGTGGTGCCGCACCCCGAACCCGCTTCCCCCATCTTTGCCGCGGAATAGAACCCAACCATGCCCGCCGTTACCGAGACCATCGAAACCGTCCAGGCCGTCACCGAATCAACGTATAAGTGGGGGTTCGAGACGGATATCGACATGGAATTCGCCCCCAAGGGGCTTTCCGAAGACATTGTGCGCTTCATCAGCGCCAAGAAGGAAGAACCGGCCTGGTTGCTGGAATGGCGGCTGCGCGCCTTTGCCGCCTGGCAGAAAATGGAAGAACCGCGCTGGCCGGCGGTGAAATATCCGCCGATTGATTATCAGGACGCCTATTACTACGCCGCGCCGAAGCAAAAGGTCGCGCCGAAGTCTTTGGATGAGGTGGATCCGGAACTGCTGCGCACCTATGAAAAGCTTGGCATTCCGCTGAAGGAACAGGCGATTCTGGCGGGTGTGGAAGGGGCCGGCGAAAGCCCCGCCGAAGGGCGCATGCCCATCGCGGTGGATGCGGTGTTCGACAGTGTTTCGGTTGCCACCACCTTCAAGGATCGGCTGGAAAAGGATGGCATCATCTTCTGCCCGATCAGTGAGGCAGTGAAGACGCATCCCGAATTGGTGCAGAAATATTTGGGCTCCGTCGTGCCGCAGGGCGATAATTTCTTCGCCGCGCTGAATAGCGCTGTCTTCACCGATGGCAGCTTTGTCTACATCCCGAAGGGCGTGCGCTGCCCGATGGAGCTTTCCACCTATTTCCGCATCAATGCCAAAAGCACCGGCCAGTTTGAACGCACCCTGATCATTGCTGATGAGGGGTCTTACGTTTCCTATCTGGAAGGCTGCACCGCGCCGATGCGTGATGAAAACCAGCTGCATGCGGCGGTGGTGGAGCTGGTGGCGATGGACGATGCCACCATCAAATACAGCACGGTGCAGAATTGGTATCCCGGCGATGCCGAAGGCAAGGGCGGCATTTATAACTTCGTGACCAAGCGCGGCGCCTGCCGTGGTGCGCGGTCCAAGATTTCCTGGACGCAGGTGGAAACGGGTTCCGCGATTACGTGGAAATATCCTTCCTGCATTTTGCAGGGCGAAGACAGTGTTGGCGAATTCTATTCGGTTGCCATCACAAACAACTACCAGCAGGCGGATACCGGGACCAAGATGTTCCATATCGGGCCGCGCACGAAATCCACCATCGTCTCCAAGGGGATCAGCGCGGGACATGGGCAGAATACCTATCGCGGCCTGGTGCGGATTGGCGCCAAGGCCACGGGGGCGCGCAATTTCACGCAATGCGACAGCCTGCTGATCGGCGACCTATGTGGTGCGCATACCGTGCCCTATATCGAAAACCGATGCCTGAGTGCGAAGGTGGAGCATGAAGCGACCACCAGCCGCATTGCGGAAGATCAGCTTTTCTATTGCCGCCAGCGCGGGCTGTCGCAGGAAGATGCGGTGGGGCTGATCGTAAATGGTTTCTGCCGCGAAGTGCTCAAGGAATTGCCGATGGAATTCGCCGTGGAAGCACAGAAGCTGTTGCAAATCTCGCTCGAAGGGAGCGTTGGGTGATGTTGGAAATCAAGGGACTGACCGCTGAGGTTGATGGCAAGCCCATTCTGAAGGGCATTGATCTTGTGGTGCCGCAGGGTGAGGTGCATGCCATTATGGGCCCGAACGGGTCCGGCAAATCCACGCTATCCTATGTGCTGTCTGGCCGCGATGGCTATGAGGTGACGGGCGGCGAGGCGCTGTTCCATGGCCAGGATTTGCTGGCGATGGAGCCGGAAGAACGCGCTGCCGCCGGCGTGTTCCTGGCCTTTCAATACCCGGTTGAATTGCCGGGCGTTGGCAATGCCACCTTTTTGCGCACTGCGCTGAATGCCATTCGCCGCGCCAAGGGCGAGAGTGAATTGGATGCCATGCAATTCCTGAAGCTGGCGCGCGAGCGCATGAAATCGCTTTCGATGAATGACGAAATGCTGAAGCGCGGCGTCAATGTCGGTTTTTCGGGCGGCGAGAAGAAGCGCAATGAAATCCTGCAAATGGCGTTGCTGCAACCAAAGCTTGCCATTCTGGATGAAACCGATAGCGGGCTTGATATTGATGCGCTGAAGATCGTGTCCGAAGGCGTGAATGCCATGCGCGGGCCGAATTTCTCCGCGCTGGTGATCACGCATTATCAGCGGTTGCTCGATTACATCGTGCCGGACCGCGTGCATGTGCTGATGGGCGGGCGCATTGTGCGTTCAGGCGGGCCGGAATTGGCGAAGGAGCTGGAAGCGCAGGGCTATGGCGCCATCCAGGCCGCGGCGTGACGGCGGCAGTCCAAACCGGCGCGGCAGGTTTCCTCGCGCGCTATCAGGGCCTCAAGGATCATTTGCCGGGTGCGCGGCTGGCTTGGCTCGCGGCGCTGCGCGCCGATGCGGCAGCGCATGTCGCGGCGCGCGGCTTCCCGACGCGGCGCGTGGAGGCTTGGAAATACACGGACCTTTCGCCCGTGGCGCAGGCGGGATTTGCCGAGCCACTCACGGCCGTTGCGGGCGCGTTGACGCTGCCAAAGCCGCGCGCAGCGGCCCGTGCCGTGTTTGTGGATGGGCGCTTTCGTGCTGATCTTTCGGCGCTGGATGGGCTTGGCTATCGCGCGGCTTCCCTGGCGCAGCATTTGCCGGAACTGGAAGGGCGCTTGGGCGCGCTGGCGCCCTTGGCCGAACATCCGATGTCGGCACTGAATACGCTGATGTTTGAAGATGGCTTGCTTGTGGATGTGCCTGCGGGTGCGGATGCCGGGCATTTGGAATTGCTCTCCATCGCCATTGATCCGGGCCGGCCCTTTGCCTTTCATCCGCGCCATGTGATCTGCCTTGGTGCGGGCGCCAAATTGACCCTATTGGAAACGGCGTTAGGCGGCAGCGCGCAATATCTGCACAACCCAGTGTTTGAGATTGAACTTGCCGAAGGCGCGGTGCTGACGCATGGGCGCGCACAGCGGGAAGGCGATGGCGCGTTTCATCTTTCCATGATCCATGCGCGCATCGCGGCTGAGGCGCGCTACGACACCATGGCGGTTTCCGCCGGTGCGCGGCTGACGCGGATGGAAATCCATGCCGCTCTGAACGGCCCCAAGGCATCCTGCCATATGAATACCGCGCAACTGGCCGCTGGCCGCGCGCTGGTGGATACCACCACGGCGCTCGATCACGCGGCACCGGATTGCGCCAGTCGGCAGACCTGCAAGACCGTGCTGGCAGGTCAGTCACGCGGCGTATTCCAGGGCAAGATCCTGGTCCGCCGCGAAGCGCAA
>JADCEV010000075.1 GCA_020249865.1 Roseomonas sp.
AGGATTTTGAGCCGGCTGATCAGGAAATCGTTCTGCAAATCAAGGAATTGCTGGACACCCGCGTGCGCCCGGCGGTGGCGAGCGATGGCGGCGATATCGTGTTCCGCGGCTTCCGCGATGGCATTGTGCGGCTGCGCATGCAGGGCGCCTGTTCTGGCTGCCCATCTTCCCGTGCCACGCTGAAGCATGGCGTCGAAAATATGCTGCGCCATTACGTGCCGGAAGTGGTGGCGGTGGAGCAGGTGGAAGCCTGACGCTATAGAGCCCCCGCTGTTTTCACTGCCCTGACGGAGCCAAACCATGTCCGAAACTGCCGCGCCCCTTGATGATCGGGCGCTTGATCAGCTTTTTCGCGCCGCGCGTACCCAGAACAAATGGCAGGACCGGCCCGTGCCGGATGCCAAGCTGCAGGAACTGTATGAGCTGCTGAAATGGGGCCCGACTTCGGCCAATTCCTCACCCGCGCGCTTTGTCTTTGTGCGCACGGCGGAAGGCAAGGCAAAGCTCAAGGAAGCGCTATCCGCCGGCAATCTGGAAAAGACCATGGCGGCGCCGGTCACGGTGATTGTTTGCTATGATAGCTATTTCTACGACAAGCTCGGCCAGCTTTTCCCGCATGCGGATGCCAAGCCCTGGTTCACCTCAAGCCCGGAATTCGCGGAAAAGACCGCGTTTCGCAATGGGTCCTTGCAGGGCGCCTATCTGATGCTGGCGGCGCGCGCCGTGGGCCTTGATGTCGGCGCCATGAGCGGCTTTGACAATGCCAAGGTGGATGAGCTGTTCCTGTTCGGCACCGGCTGGAAGTCCAATTTCCTGGTCAATCTGGGCTATGGCGACCCTGCCGGCCTGTTCCCGCGCAGCCCGCGGCTTTCCTTTGATGAGGCTGCTCGGCTGGAATAGGCCGCCCCCCGCCAGTCGGGTTTGACCCCGGCGGGTTCTGCATTAAAGAGGCAGTCAATCCAGCAATTTGAGAGACTGCCTTGAACAAGCCGCTGCCCAATTCCTTCCGCCAGGGGCCTGACGCCCGCGGCCGCTTCGGCCCTTATGGCGGGCGTTTCGTCGCCGAAACCCTGATGCCGCTGATCCTTGAGGTCGAAAAGGCCTATGAGGAAGCGAAGCGCGACCCCGCCTTCATGAATGAATGGCGCCGCCTGCTGACCCATTATGTCGGCCGGCCGAGCCCGCTTTGGTACGCCGAACGCCTGACGCAAAAGCTCGGCGGGGCGAAAATCTACTTCAAGCGTGATGAGCTGAATCATACGGGCGCGCATAAGATCAACGCCGTGCTGGGGCAGATCATGCTGGCGAAGCGCATGGGCAAAACACGCATCATCGCGGAAACCGGCGCCGGGCAGCATGGCGTTGCGACCGCGACGGCCTGCGCGCTGTTCGACCTGCCCTGCACCGTCTTCATGGGTGCGACCGATGTGGAACGCCAGCAGCCCAATGTGTTCCGCATGAAGCTGCTGGGGGCTGAGGTTGTGCCCGTGACCTCCGGCGCTGCGACGCTGAAGGATGCGATGAATGAAGGCTTGCGTGATTGGGTCGCCAATGTGCGCGATACCTATTACTGCATCGGCACGGTGGCCGGCCCGCATCCCTTCCCGATGATGGTGCGGGATTTCCAATCCGTCATTGGCACGGAAGCGCGCGAACAGATGCTGGCGGCGGAAGGGCGTTTGCCGGATTTGCTGGTGGCGGCGATTGGCGGCGGTTCCAATGCGATGGGGCTGTTCTATCCCTTCCTGGATGACGCCAGCGTTGCCATGCATGGCGTGGAAGCCGCCGGCAAAGGCGTGGAGACGGAAGAACATGCGGCGTCACTGACCAAGGGTCGGCCTGGCGTGCTGCATGGCAATCGCACCTATTTGTTACAGGATGAATTCGGCCAGATCCTGGAAGCACATTCCATCAGCGCGGGGCTGGATTATCCCGGTGTCGGCCCCGAACATGCCTGGCTGCATGACATCAAGCGCGTAGAATATGTGAGCGCCACCGATGATGAGGCGCTGTCGGCCTTCCAGCTTTGTTCGCGCATGGAAGGCATTATCCCGGCTTTGGAACCTGCGCATGCGCTGGCGCATGTGATCAAGGTCGCACCCAGCATGCCCAAGGATAAGTTGATCATCATGAATATGTGCGGGCGCGGGGATAAGGATATTTTCACCGTGGCGCGCGCCCTTGGCGTTTCGATGTGAGTGTCATGAGCCAATCTTCCCGCATCGCCGCGCGCTTCGCTTCCCTTCGCGCCGAAGGGCGCGGCGCCTTGATTCCCTTTTTGGAAGCCTTCGATCCTGACCGTGCGACGGCCATGGAAATCCTGCGCGGGTTTCCGGGCGCCGGTGCTGATCTGATTGAAATCGGCTGCCCCTTCACTGACCCTATGGCCGATGGCCCGACCATTCAGCGCGCCGGACAGCGCGGCTTGAAGGCCGGCGCGACATTGGCCGGCACACTGCAAATGGTGCGCGAATTCCGCGCGGGCGATGCCGCAACGCCGATCATTCTGATGGGTTATTACAATCCGATCCTGTCCTATGGCGCCAATTTCTGCGCCGATGCGGCGGCGGCTGGTGTGGATGGCCTGATCATTGTGGATGTGCCGCCCGAAGAAGCCGATGAGATCGAACCCCAGGCACGCGCTGCCGGGCTTGATATGATCCGCCTGATTGCGCCGACCACGGATGAAGCGCGGCTGCCGAAGGTTTTGGCCGCGACATCGGGCTTTGTTTATTACGTTTCCATCACCGGCATTACGGGCACGCGTAGTGCAAGCGGCGCCGAATTGGCTGATGCCATTCCGCGCATCCGCAAGCACACCAATCTGCCGATTGCGATTGGCTTTGGTGTGCGCACACCAGAACAGGCGGCCGAGGCCGCGCGCATTGCTGATGGTGCGGTGGTGGCTTCAGCATTGATTGATGTGCTGGCCGGCGATCTGGATGCCGAAGGCCGCGCCAAGCCAGGCACGGCGCGGAAGGTGCTGGATCAGGTCGCGGCGCTGGCGGCGGCTGTACGCAAGGTAAAGAAAGGCGCCTGAAGGCGCGGCTTATGTTGGTAAGAGGAAGAGCGTGATGACCACCCCCATTGGTCCCCTTTCTGGGCTTCGTGTGCTTGATCTGACTCGGGTTCTGGCTGGCCCCACCTGTACGCAAATGCTGGGCGATCTTGGCGCCGAAGTGATCAAGATTGAACGCCCGGAAGCTGGCGATGACACGCGCGGTTTCGCCCCACCCTTCGTGCCGAATACGAAGGAAAGCGCCTATTTCGTCGGCGTCAATCGCAACAAGAAATCCGTCACGCTTGATATCGCGAAGCCTGAGGGTCAGGCGATCATCCATAAGCTGTTGGAACATTGCGATATCCTGGTTGAGAACTTCAAGGTTGGCGCTCTGGCGAAATACGGCCTGGGGTATGAGCAATTGGCCAAGACCCATCCGCGGCTGATCTATTGTTCCATCACCGGCTTCGGCCAGACCGGGCCTTACGCACCGCGCCCGGGTTATGATGCGCTGATCCAGGCCATGGGTGGTGTCATGTCACTCACGGGTGAACCCAATGGCTCACCGCAAAAGGTTGGCGTCCCGGTCGCGGATCTGTTCGCGGGGCTTTATGGCTGCATCGGTATTCTGGCAGCGGTGAATCATCGCAACAATACCGGGCAGGGCCAGCAGATTGATATCGGCATGCTTGACACGCATGTGGCCTGGCTTGCCAATCAGGGCATGAATTATCTCGCGACAGGGGAAAACCCGCCGCGGCTTGGCAATCAGCACCCCAATATCGCGCCCTATCAGGAATTCCCAACCAAGGATGGCTACATCATCCTGGCGGTCGGCAATGACCCGACATTTGAGCGCTTCTGCAAAGCTTTTGGCCAGGAAGCGCTGCTGGCCGATCCGCGCTTCGCGACCAACCCCATCCGCGTCCAGAACCGCCAATTGGTGACGGATACACTCACGCCTGTGATGAAATCCAAAACTACGGCGGAATGGATTGAGGCTTTGGAAGCGCTCAAGATCGGGTGTGGTCCGATCAATACGCTGGAACAGGTTTTCGCCGATCCCCATGTGCAAGCGCGGGAGATGGTGGTGGAAATGGCGCATGGCAGTGGCGAGACGGTGAAGGTGATTGCCAATCCGGTGAAGCTTTCCGCGACACCGCCGAGCTATCGCAGCGCGCCGCCGGTACTAGGTGAGCACACGCAGGATGTGCTGACTGCCGTGCTGAAGATGAGCGCCGCTGATATCGCCGCACTCAAGGAAAAGGGCATCGTGTGACACCGCTTCCAGCCGAGGCACGTGCCGGGGCGCTCCGCTGGCTTTCGCCGGTGGGCTTCTTCACGCTGCGTTGGGTGGAATGGGGGCCGGTAACCGGTGCCCCGGTCGTTTGCGTGCATGGGCTGACGCGTTCCGGGCGAGATTTCGATGCGCTGGCGCGCGCACTCGCGGCATCAGGGCGTCGCGTTTTCTGCCCTGATCTGCCGGGGCGCGGCGCTTCCGATTGGTTGCCCAATCCCGCGCTCTATCAACCGCCGATCTATTCGCAGGCACTCGCGCATTTGCTGGCGCGGATGGATGGGCCGGTGGATTGGGTCGGCACATCACTTGGCGGCATTTGCGGCATGGGCATCGCCGCAACACCTGGCAATGCGCTCCGCCGCATGGTGCTGAATGATATCGGCGCTGTCATCCCTGCCGCCGCCGTTAAGCGCATTCGCGATTATATCAATCGCCCCGCGCCGGCCTTTGCCGATATCGCGGCGCTTGAAGCCTATTTGCGCGATGTGCATGCGCCCTTCGGCAAGCTGAGTGATGCTGAATGGCGCCATTTGGCCGAAACCTCTGCCAGGCGCGATGCGAATGGCGCGCTCAAGCTGCATTATGATCCTGCCATCACGCAGGCCTTCAGCGCGGGCGATATCGCCGATATTGATCTTTCGCCATTTTGGGCCGCCATTGCCATTCCCGTGCTGATCCTGCGCGGCATTTCCAGCGATATCCTGCCCGCTGACGTCGCGGCCGAGATGGCGCGCAAGCCAAATGCGCGGCTGCATGAAATTGCCGATGCCGGCCATGCACCGGCGCTGATGGCGCAGGACCAGATCAGCGCCATCATGGATTTCCTGAACAGGCCATGAGCGACGAAGCCTCGCCCCCACGCAAGGAAGGGCTGATCGGCTTTGTGGTGGCGCTGTGGGATGGGCTTTACAGCTTTGTCTTTCGCGTCGTGCCTTTGTTATTGGCGGCGGCCTTTGTGCTGCTCTTGCTGCGCGAAATGCGGCGGCAGGATATCGAAATCGCCCCCATCCAGGTGCCGGTCAGGCTGGCGGAAGCCGGGCTCTCGCCGGATGTGGTGGCGTTGCGCCTGCTTGATCAGGTGGTACTGGTGCAGAATACCGTCACGGCTGAAAGGCTGGGTCAGCAGCGATTGGAACTGGCCGGCGATCAGCCGGATTTCAATGTGCCAATCGCGGGGCTTTCGCTCCGCGCACTCGCCACGCTGTTGCGCAGTGTCTTCGGCACACCCAGCCGGCGCATCACCGGTGAGATTGTGCTTGAAAAGGATCAGTTGAAGCTCCGCCTTAGGCTCGCGGGGCATGGGCTGATTGCCGATATTGATGGTGTCTCGGCCGATGCGGTGGATCAATTGCTGGCGCGCGCGGCGCCCGAGAGTTGGCGCGTGATCCAGCCGCGGCTTTATGCCTGGCACGTCGCGCAGAACGAACCGGATCAGGCCATTGTGCGCGAAAAGCTGCGTGTCCTATTGCGCAGCGCGACTGGCGATACTGCCACCGAAAACACAGCGCGCGGCCTGATGGGGCGGAGCTATTTGCGTGAAGGCCGTGCGCGCGATGCACTTGACGTCGCTG
>JADCEV010000076.1 GCA_020249865.1 Roseomonas sp.
CCATGCCGGCCAGCAGATTGACCGCCAAATTATTGCCAATCGGCAGCAGCCTGAGCGCCAGGGTGGCCCCGAAAGGGCTGCCCATCAGCACATCGCGCATCGGGCGCAACCGGTGGCCGAAACGCCCGGCCAGCCGCGCTTCGGCCCAGGGGCGACCAATCGCCCGCGCCCAGGCATAGGCCACGCCACAGCCCAGGATTTGCGCCGCAAGCGCCAAGGCCGTGCCCTCCACCGCGCCAAAGGCATAGCCGGCCAGAAAGGCGATCCCCTGGCGCGGCACGCCGGCCGCTGTCAGCGCTGCACCGGCCAGCACGAAAACCGTATCGCCCAGCAGGCCCTGACCCAATACGTAATGGTCAACCCATTCCGTCCCCGGCGTGGCACCCAGGCTTTTCAGCAAAAACCCACCGGCCATGAGGCCAAGCGCCAGCACCAGCAGCCGGATCAGCGCCGCCCGCCGCCGGGCGGAAGGCGGGGGCGGGGTCATGCCTCGGGCTCGATCACCGGGCGCTTGCCGCGCCTTTGCAGCCAGGCAACGCCGATCAGGTCAAGGAAACTCACCGCGAGCCGATCAAGCGTGCCGTAATTGGATTTGCCGCGCACGCGCGGACGGTGATTGACCGGTTCACTGATCACCACACCGCCTGCGCGCAAGGTCAGCGCCGGCAAAAAGCGATGCATGTGATCAAAATGCGGCAGGCTGAGGAATAGCGCGCGGGAAAACACTTTCAGACCGCAGCCCGAATCAGGTGTGGCATCGCGCAGCATCCAGGCGCGAAAGCGATTGGCGAAGCGGCTGCTGAAGCGCTTAACGGTCGAATCCCGGCGATTGACTCGATGCCCGGCGATCAGGACCGGCACGCCCTGCGCAGCCTCAGCCTGGGCGCGCGCCAAAAGGCGGGGGATATCGGCGGGGTCGTTCTGGCCATCGCCATCCAGGGTCGCGATCCATTCCCCCCGCGCGGCCTTCACCCCGGTTATCACGGCCGCCGATTGCCCGCAGGAAGCGCTGTGGCGCACAACGCGCAAGGGCGCGCCCGCTGCCCGCGCCGCGGCCAATTCCTGCGGCGTGGCATCGGTGGACCCATCATCCACATAGACAATCTCATGCACCACACCCGCCAAGGCGGCGCGGATTTCGGCAATCAACGGTGCGATATTGGGTGCCTCATTGCGCACCGGCACCACCACGGAAATGAGCGGCGCAGCCGGGGGCAGAGCATTGTCGGAAACCATGAGAATTTCGCGGTAGCAGGGCCACCAAGACACGGCAAGCAGGGGTGCATCGCCCCGCGATAGCCCCTATATGCGCGCCATGCCCTTCGACACACGCTCCCTGCCCGCCGATATCGCCGCCGCCGAACAACAGGATGCGCGGCGCGCCATTGCCTTTTGGCTGCTGGGCGTGGCCGGCATGGTCTGGTTCATGGTGGGGCTTGGGGGTGCCACGCGGCTTACGGGTTCTGGCCTTTCCATCATGGAATGGGCGCCGATTGCGGGCACTTTGCCACCGCTATCGCAAGCCGAATGGCAACGGCTTTACGATCTGTATCGCACCATCCCGCAGTATCAGCTGGTCAATCAGGGTTTTGGCATTGAAGGCTTCAAGGAGATTTTCTGGCTGGAATGGGGGCATCGGCTTTGGGGGCGGCTGATCGGGCTGGCTTATGTTGGTGGCCTTGCCTGGTTCTGGCTGCGCGGGCGGGTGCCGGCGTCGCTCAAACCGCGCCTATTGCTGCTGCTGGCGCTGGGTGGGCTGCAAGGGGTGGTTGGCTGGTTCATGGTGGCGTCTGGCTTTGATGCGGACCGCACGGCGGTTTCGCCCTATCGGCTGGTAATCCATCTGGGCCTTGCCTTTGTGCTGTTTGGCATTCTGTTCTGGACCGCGCTCAGCCTGTTGCGCCCGGCACGAAGTGGCCCGGTGGATGCCGGGGCCTTGCGCGGCCTGGTGCATGCAACCGCCGGGCTTGCGGTTTTGGCCATGCTGGCGGGCGGCTTTGTTGCGGGCATTCGCGCGGGCTTCAGCTACAACACTTTCCCGCTGATGGATGGCCGGCTGGTGCCGGATGGCTACTGGGACCTGACGCCCGCCTTGAAAAACTTCACCGCCAATATCGCCGCCGTGCAGTTCAACCATCGGCTTTTGGCGACCGCCGTGCTGGTGGTTGCGGTGGTTGCGGGCGTCCTCGCCTGGCGCCGGCTGGCACCGGGCTTTGCGCGCGCTGCCGTGCTTTCGCTGACCGCTTCGGTCGCGCTGCAATATCTGCTTGGCATCGCGACCCTTCTGGCTGTGGTGCCGGTCTGGCTCGGCACGCTGCATCAATCTATCGCGGTATTGGTGCTGGCCACCGCGCTTGCCGCGATTCACGGCTTGCGCCGGCCCCGCACAACCGCTTCTCTGACCGCCTGACCTTCGAGGTAGATTGCCCATGAACGCGCTCGGCATCACGGATGAGCTTTTCTTCACGCTGCTGGATCGCGCCGGCGCCGAACGCCAATTGCGCGACGCGACGCAGGGCTGTGAGGATGGTGAGCTGTTTCTGGAATACCGCGAAAGCGAGGCGATTTCGATTGATGATGGCCGCATCCGTTCCGCGAGTTACGACGCGACGCGCGGCTTTGGCCTGCGCGCCGTGGCGGGCGAAGCGGCCGGCTATGCCCATGCGGGGGAATTGTCGGACGCTGCGCTATCGCGCGCTGCCGCCGCGGTGAAGGCGGTGCGCCAGGGGCATAGCGGGGCTTTGGATATCGCGCCGCGTGCCACCAATGCGCGGCTTTACACTGATGCCAATCCGCTGACGCAAATGGATTTCGCCGCCAAGACCGCTTTGTTGCAGGAAATAGACGCCTATGCCCGTGCGCGAGACCCGCGCGTGGTGCAGGTAATGGCCTCCATCACCGGGGAATGGCAGGCGGTGCAGATCCTGCGCCCCGATGGCCAGCGCCTGGCTGATTTGCGCCCGCTCGTGCGCTTCAATGTCTCGGTCGTTGTGGCGGAAGGGGATCGGCGGGAGACCGGCAGCTTCGGCACGGGCGGGCGCTTTGCCTATGACCGGGTGCTGGGTAGCGATGCCTGGAAGCGCGGCGTCGATGAGGCGCTGCGCCAGGCGTTGGTGAATCTGGGCAGCGTGCCCGCGCCCGCCGGAGAGATGGAAGTGGTGCTCGGCCCCGGCTGGCCTGGCATTCTGCTGCATGAAGCGATCGGTCATGGCCTGGAAGGCGATTACAACCGCAAAAAGACCTCGGCCTTTGCCGGGTTGTTGGGTCAGCGGATCGCGGCGCCGGGAGTCACCGTGGTGGATGATGGCACGCTGCCGGATCGGCGCGGCAGCCTGACCGTGGATGATGAAGGCACGCCAAGCGGGCGCACCACCTTGATTGAAGATGGCATTCTGGTGGGCTTTTTGCAGGATCGGCAGAATGCCCGGCTGATGGGTGTGGCGCCCACGGGTAATGGCCGGCGCCAGAGCTATGCCCATAGCCCCATGCCGCGCATGACCAATACCGTGATGCTGGGCGGCGCCCATACGCCGGAAGAAGTGCTGGCCAGTGTAAAGCGCGGGCTTTACGCGGTGAATTTCGGCGGCGGGCAGGTGGATATCACCTCTGGCAAATTCGTCTTCAGCGCTTCGGAAGCCTATTTGATTGAAAACGGCAAGATCGACGCACCTGTGAAGGGTGCAACGCTGATCGGCAATGGCCCGGATGCGCTGACCAAGGTCAGCATGGTTGCCAATGACATGGCTCTCGATCCCGGCATTGGCACTTGCGGCAAGCAGGGCCAGGGCGTGCCGGTTGGTGTTGGCCAACCGACCTTGAAACTGACCGGGCTGACGGTGGGCGGGACGGCGGTTTAGTTCGCGCCCGCTTCACATCCGTTCAGCGGACACGCCCTAAACCGTTTTTTTGAGGGTCGCATTTTCCGAGTCGCCAAGCGAAGACACTTGGCTTTAGAAAAGCTTCTAACTCGCCTTGGCGGCGCTGCGCATCAATTCATAAGCCCCGCGCTCACCTGTGCTTGGCACCAGCCGCGTGGTGAGGCCGAGCACCGTTTCCGCGCCACCCAGATAGACAAAGCCATCCGGCTGCAATTGATTGGCGATATTGGCGAGCACCTGAGTCTTGGTGGCCCCATCGAAATAGATCAGCACATTGCGGCAAA
>JADCEV010000077.1 GCA_020249865.1 Roseomonas sp.
CACCGGGCGTCCGGAACGCGCCGCCGAATGGGCCGCGCGGCAGGGGGCGAAAATCCTGCCCGACCTCAACGCCATCCTGGCCGAACCGCGCGTGAAGGCGGTGGTCATTGCCTCCCCGCATCAGATGCATGCGGATCAGGTGATTGCCGCGGCACGCGCGGGCAAGCATGTCTTTGTCGAAAAACCCTTCACCATGACGAAGGCGAGTGCGGAAGCCGCTGTGGCCGCCTGCCGAGACGCCAGGGTGGTGATGGCGCTTGGCCATAATCGCCGCTTCCTGCCGGCAGTGGCCGAGATGAAGAAGCTGATCGCCGCCGGGGCGCTTGGCACTTTGCTGCATGTGGAAGGCCAATTCAGCGGGCCGGGCGCAATTTCCTATCAGCCCGGCATGTGGCGCGCCGACCGTCACGAAAGCCCGCTGGGCGGCATGGGCGGTATGGGCATTCACATGATTGACATGATGATCAATCTGGCCGGCCCGATTGCGGAGGTGACGGTGCGCTCCCTCGCCCGCGCCCTCGCCAATGGCATGGATGACACGACGGCGGGGCTATTCTCCTTCGCCTCTGGCGCCACGGGCTGCTTCGCGACCCTGGCCTATGCGCCGCGGGTCTGGCGTATCGCGCTTTACGGCACGGATGCGGCGTTGGAATTGAACGGGCATGAAAGGCTGAGCCTAACCCCGCGTGAGGGTGAGGCCTGGGTCAAGGATTTCCCGAAGACCGATATCGAACATGCTGAACTTGCAGCTTTTGCCGCTGCCATCACCGGCGGCCCGGCCTATCCGCTGCCGCTTGAAGATGCCATCCATGGCGTTGCTGTGTTTGAGGCCATGATCGGCGCGGCGGCATCGGGCAGCACCTATCGGGTGGCCTGACCGAGCGATTTCGCGCCTGGGAAATTCTGTTCTAGTAATCGCGCCAGCGCCTGGCGCTGACCAACCCTTCTGAAAGGCCGGAAATGAGCAAGATCAATCGCCAAGGGTCAAACCAGATCCTCTCAACTTCAGTCGAATATCATAATTTCGTCTTCCTTGCGGGACTCACCGCTGATGATCTTTCCAAGGACATCAAGGGCCAAACGGCCGAAGTGCTGGCGAAGATTGATGCCGCGCTGGAAGCCAATGGCACGGACAAGACACGCATGCTGTCCGCCCAGATTTGGCTGAAGGATATCCGCGATCGCGGCGCGATGAATGAGCTTTGGACCGCCTGGCTGCCGGCTGGCGGCGCCCCGGCGCGCGCTTGCGTCGAAGCCAATATGGCCGATCCGCGCCATTTGGTGGAAATCATGGTCACCGCCTGCCGCTGATCCGGCAGGCATGAAGGCGCCGGGGCAAAACCCCAGCGCCTTTTCAAAACCATACGCAAACGCCTGGCATCCCTGCCGGGCGTTGTGTTTTTAGGCGCGCGCCGCGACCGCAAGCGCCGGCGTCTGGCGCGGCGGGGTCTGGTAACCGCGCGGCCCATAGCCAGGATTGGCCACGCGCGGCAGCGCGGCTGTCGCGATGGTTTCAATCACGCGCGACTGGAGCGAAATGGCGCGTTCCAGCAGCTTGCGATTCTCGCTGCCCAGGTTTTCCAATTGCTTGGTCAGCATCTGCGCTTCTTCGCGCATGGCGCCATCGGGGCGCGCGCCATGCTTGGCCTGGGCGGCATAGGCCTGGGCGAAGACATCGGCCGCGGCAATCTTGGTTTCCGCGAGCTTCGCGGCGCGCGAAAGGTCAAGCTTTGCCAAAGCCTCATTCTCGGCACGCAGGGCATCCGCCAGCCTTTTGCCAGCGATCAACAAAGCATCCATCATGGTTGGGCCTCTCCCATATTGGGGGTTTGTGCTCCGTTTTGACGGAGCAATTCGCGATAAACAGAATCGGCAATGCCAACACCGCCGGCCCGCACGGCGGCTGCCGCGAAGGCTTCAACCAGCATCGGGCGCCATTGCGCCTCAGCCGCGCCACCACCGAAGGAGGATTTGGACATATCCACGGTGGCGAAGATCGGTTGCAGCAGGAAGCCCAGCGCCTGGGCTTCGAAATCCTTGGCGGATTTGCGCATGGCGGCATCGGACATGGCGCCCGCCTGCGGGGGGCGCACCGCGCGCTGCTGCGGGGCAACAAGATTGCTGGCATCCAACATCAGCGGAGCTCCAGATCGGCTTGCAAGGCGCCGGCGGCCTTGATGGCTTGCAGGATGGAAATCAGATCGCGCGGGCCAACGCCCAGGCTGTTCAGGCCGCGTACCAATTCCTGCAGGGTGACATTCTGCGGCAGAATGCCCATGCGGCGATCCGCCTGGTCTTCAATTTCAATGCCGGTGCGCGGCACCACCTGAGTCTCGCCCTGGGCGAAGGCATTGGGCTGGCTCACCTGCGGGGTTTCGGTGATGCGGATGGTCAGGTTGCCTTGGGCGATGGCCACCGTGGAAACGCGCACCGCATCGCCCATGACAATGGTCCCTGTCGCCTCATCAATCACCACGCGGGCGATCTGGTCGGGTTCAACGCGCAGCCTTTCGATATCGGTCAGAAAGGCCACCGGATCGCGCCCATTCAGCGCGACAGAAACGGTGCGCGGATCGGTCGCGACCGCCACATTGCGACGCGTCGCATTATTGATGGCGGTGGCGATGCGCCGCGCCGTGGTCAGATCAGGGTTGCGGAGCGCAAGGCGAATACGGTCCCGATTGGCGAGGGTGAAGGGTACTTCGCGTTCCACAATCGCGCCATTGGAAATGCGCCCGGCGGTCGGCACACCGCGCGTGACGGAAGCCGCTGCGCCGCGGGCGGAAATCGCGCCCGTGGCAAGCGCGCCCTGCGCCACCGCATAAACCTCGCCATCGGCACCTAGCAGAGGCGTCACCAGAAGCGTGCCGCCGGTCAGGTTGGTGGCATCGCCAAGGGCGGAGACCGCGACATCAATCCGGCTCCCGGGGCGGGCAAAGGCCGGCAGATTCGCCGTTACCATCACGGCGGCAATATTCTTGGTATCCAATTGGCGTTCGAAATCGCGCGAATTGACGCCCAGGCGTTCCAACATCCCGACCAGCGATTGGCGGGTAAAGACCGAGCTTCTGAGGCGATCCCCGGTGCCATTCAAGCCAATGACCAAGCCGTAACCTACCAGTTGGTTGTCGCGCACGCCCTCCATATCCACTATATCCTTGATGCGGATTTGGGCGGCGGCGGGCGGCGCAACGAAACACGCCGCCAAAGCCAGGGCGGTAAGGATTTTTGCGAGAGCTTGCGCTATACGGGTCAAGGTCTGTCTCCGGCAGCCGCCCCGATCACGGGCGGCGGTCTCTCCGGGTTCAGGGCAAGGCCCGTGCCAGGGTTTGGCGGTGTCTTCGCCGAGTCGTGGCGGCAAAACCTGCCGGGTCCCGGCTGAGCCTGCCGGGACAGGGCGGAAGAAGGAGGTCAGATGGTCGTTATCAGGGGCGTGACAGGCGGCACCAATGTGCCGGGGACGCGGTCAACGCGCGGCGCCTCAGGCGGCTTTCGTGTGGGTGGCGGCGCCGAGGAATCGCGCGAAGCCAATGCCAGCACCGGGGTATCGGCGGCGACCGCCATTGGCCTGCTGCAAGTGCAGGAATTGGCCCCGGCTGGGGAGCGCAATGCGCGCGCCTTTCGCCGTGGTGAGGAGATGCTGAAGGAATTGAAGGCGCTGCAATTGGAATTGCTGGAAGGCCGCGCCGATCCTGCGCGGCTGCAGGAACTCGCCAGGTTGACCGAGGGCGAAAAGCCCGCCGATCCGGGCTTGGCTGAGGCGGTTGAGGCCATTGCGCTGCGCGCCCGGTTGGAATTGGCCCGGCGCGGCATTGAAAGCTGAAATCGTCTTTTGTCAGATATTTGTCGCAAATCGCCCCCTGGCGCGCCCTGGGAATAGGGTATAGAACCCCGCTAAATCGCTCGGGCAGGTTTCAGCAAGGAACCGCACCGGACCAAGTGCAAGGCGGGGGAAGAAAAAGATATGTTGGTGACATTGCCGCCCGATTACCGACCCTCGGATTCCGAGGAGTTCATGAATGTGCTGCAACTTGAATACTTCAGACAAAAACTTCTCAGATGGCGGCAGGATTTGTTGCGCGAAGCGGGTGAGACGCTTTCATCCCTTTCGGAAGGTGGCATAGCGGAAGCGGATCTTGCGGATCGCGCTTCAGTGGAAACGGACCGGGCATTGGAATTGCGCACCCGGGACCGGTCGCGCAAGCTGATCAACAAGATCGATCAGGCTTTGGAACGGATTGAACACGGCACCTATGGCTATTGCGAAGAAAGCGGGGAGCCGATTTCGCTCCGCCGGCTGGAAGCGCGGCCCATCGCCACCATGACGATCGAGGCGCAGGAGCGCCATGAACGCATGGAACGAGTGCATCGCGACGATTGAGACTTGGGGCATCACGCCCCCGGACTTACAAAAACCCCACCGGGTCCACATCCACCTGCACCCGGACATTGCCGGGCACATCCACCCTGGCCAGCCATTCGCCCAAAAGCCGCTGCACGCCAATATCGCGCCGCGCCTTGAGCAATAACCGCCGCCGATGCCGCCCCCTCAACAAGGCCAGTGGCGCCGGGGCGGGGCCCAGCACCTCCACCCCCTGCCCCGCCGGCGCGGCGCGACCAAGGTCGCGCGCGACTCGATCAGCGGATTTTTCATCGGGGGAACTCACGATCAGCGCGGCTAGCCGGCCGAAGGGCGGCCAATGACCGGGCCGGCGCGCTTCGGCCTCGGCGGCCATGAAGGCTTCGTATTCGCCGGAAACCAGCGCCTGCATCACCGGATGATCAGGCGAAAAACTTTGTAGCAAAACGCGGCCGGGATGTTCCGCCCGGCCGGCACGGCCCGCCACCTGATGGAGAAGCTGCACGGTGCGCTCCGCAGCCCGCAAATCACCGCCCGCGAGGCCGAGATCGGCATCCACCACCCCCACCAGTGTCAGATAGGGAAAATGCCAGCCCTTGGCGACGATTTGCGTGCCGATGATCAGATCAACTTCGCGCTTTTCAATCGCCTCCGCCGCCGCAGCCGCCGCTGCCGGGCCGGGCAGCGTGTCGGAGGCCATCACCAACCGACGGGCTTCAGGGAAAAGCGTCGCGGCTTCTTCCAAAACGCGCTCCACCCCGGGCCCGATTGGCACCGTGCTGTGCGGCGCGGCGCAGCTTGGGCAATGGCTGGGTGGCGCTTCCACATGGCCGCAATGGTGGCATTGCAGGCGCCGCGCGGCGCGGTGTTCGACCAGCCAGGCCGTGCAATTCGGGCAGCGCAGCCGATGGCCACAGGCGCGGCAAAGCGTGAGTGGCGCATAGCCGCGCCGGTTCAAAAACAGCATGGCCTGTTCGCCGCGCTTGAGCGTCTCGGCCACCGCTGCCACCAGGGCGGGACTCAAGAAGCGCCCGCGCGGCGGGGTTTCGCGCCTGAGGTCTATCAGGCCAATTTCCGGCATGACCGCGCCGCCATGGCGCGCGGCCAAATGGCATTCGCCGTAACGCCCGGCGCGCGCATTGGTGAGCGTCTCGAGCGAAGGTGTCGCACTTACCAGCACGCAAGCCGCATCAGACAGGCGCGCCCGCACCACCGCCATGTCGCGTGCGTGATAGATCACGCCGTCTTCCTGCTTGAAGGCGGTTTCGTGTTCCTCATCCACCACAATCAGGCCGAGATCGGGAAAGGGCAGGAACAGCGCCGAACGCGCGCCGACCAGCACGGGGGCGCGGCCTTCCGCCACTGCGCGCCAGGTGATGCGCCGGGTGCGGGGCGAAAGTTCTGAATGCCACAGCGCCGGGTCAGTGCCGAAGCGGGCGCGGAACCGATCAAGCCATTGCGCGGAAAGCGCGATTTCCGGCAGCAGCACCAAAGCCTGCCGCCCGGCCTGGAGTGCTGCGGCGATGGCTTCGAAATAGACCTCGGTCTTGCCGGAACCGGTCACGCCAGAAAGCAGCGTGGTGCTGTAGGTTTCGTGGGCCACGGCTGTACGGAGCAAGGCGGCCGCCTCGGCCTGGTCGGCATCCAACACGGGGCCGGGGCGCGCCAGATCAGGCGGGCGGAAGTCTTCCAACGGTGGCAGCAGGCCGGGGACCAGCAAGCCGGCATCGGCCATGCCGCGCAGCACGGCGGGTGCGACGCCGGCATCCCGCGCCAAATCATCCGGGGCGCGCGTTTCACCCACCGGTAATGCGGCCAGCACCCGCTGGCGCGCGGGCGTCAGGCGCGGCGCTTCGGGCAGCGGATCGGCACGGCACCAGCCGGCGCGATGGGGCTGCGCTTCCAAGGCGGCGGGGACGCTCATTGCCATGCGCAGCACCGCGCCGCGGGGGGAAAGCGTATAGGCCGCCACCCAATCCACGAAGCGGCGGAGCTTTTCCGGCATGGGCGGGGCTTCCAGTACAGCGGCGATGGGGCGGAGCCGATGCTCTGGCAGGGTCGAATCGGCGGCATCATCCCAGACCACACCAATCACCTGCCGCCCGCCCAAGGGCACGGCGACGAAGCTGCCGGGGGGCGGTGCTTCGCCCTCAGCCCGATAATCATAGGCGTCCGCCAGCGGCAGCGGCAGCAACACACGCAAGCGCCTGACAGAGCTTGAAGAAATTGTTTCAGGCAGAAGGGACTGCTTTCGCAACGGGGCCGGCATGGGCTATGGTCTAGCGCATTCGCGACAGGATGGCTTGCGGTTTAGGCCGAGTGGCGCCATTCCCCGCCGCAGCTTCGTCTTTCGCCACGCAGGATTGGAATTCATGAAGTTCTTCGTTGATACCGCTGAAGTCGCCGAAATCCGTGCCCTGGCCGAATTGGGCATGGTGGATGGCGTGACGACCAATCCTTCGCTGATCGCCAAATCTGGCCGCGACATGAAGCAGGTGATTGCGGAAATCTGCGCCATCACGCCTGGTCCCGTCAGCGCCGAGGTCACCGCCACGGATGCCGCCGGCATGCTGGCCGAAGGGCGTTTCCTGCGCGCCATTGCGCCCAATGTCGCGGTGAAGGTGCCGCTGACCGAAGCCGGGTTGATCGCTTGCCGTACGCTCGCTGCCGAAGGCACTCCGGTGAATGTCACGCTCTGCTTTTCCGCCGCCCAAGCGCTGCTGGCTGCCAAGGCGGGTGCGGCCTTCATTTCCCCCTTTGTCGGGCGGCTTGATGATATCGCGACCGATGGCATGCGGCTGATTGCGGACATTGTGCAGATATACCGCAATTACCCCGCGATCCGCACCGAGGTTCTGGTCGCCTCCATCCGCCACCCGATCCATCTGGTGGAAAGTGCCAAAATGGGCGCCCATGTCGCGACCCTGCCGCCCAATGTGATCCGCCAATTGCTGAAGCATCCGCTCACTGATCGGGGCCTGGAGGCGTTTCTGGCGGATTGGAAAAAGACAGGACAAAGCATCCTGTGAGCGACCCGCCCTCAGACGGGAAGGCCCCGAACGGGCCCTCGGCTGAGGAGGTGGAAGAATTCTTGCGCGCCCATCCTGGTTTTTTGGCGGCGCGGCCGGAGCTTTACCGGGCGCTGGCGCCGCCGCGCCGTGTGCATGGCGATGGGCTGACCGACCATATGGCGGCAATGCTGGGCGCGGAACGCGAACGCGCTTCTGCCCTGGATGCGGAATTGCGCCTGGCCTTGGATGCGGAACGCGCTGGGCTTGGCTTGGTGTCGCGCGTGCGCTTGGCCGTATTGGCGCTGATGCGTTCAGACAATGCGCCGGAGACCGTGGCGCAGGAATGGCCCAATCTGCTGGGCCTTGAAAGCTGCACGCTATGTGTGGAGCCACCAGATAATCCCGGCCAGCTTTGGATGCGCCCGGAACAGCGCCCCTTGCCGCGCGGCATGGTGGAAAAATTGCTGGGGCGCGGGCGCGACGTGCTGGTGCGCGACAAGCCCGAAGATGCCGATATGCTGCATGGCGAGGCGGGCGGGTTGATTGCGCGCGATGCGCTGGTGCGCGTGGTAGTGGCCGGGCAGCCCTTGATGCTGCTGGCGCTGGGCGCGCGGGATGCCAATGCCCTGCCGGCGCGGCATGGCACTGAACCCTTGGTGTTTCTGGGCCGCGCCGTGGCGGCGGCCATCGCGCGCTGAGATGACGGGCGCCGAGGCGGCCTCTGCCTGGCTTGGCTGGTTCGCCCGCGAACGCCGCGCGAGTGCGCATAGCGTTGAAGCCTATGGCCGCGACGTGGCGCAATTCCTGGCCTTCCTGACCGGGCATTTGGGCGGTGAGCCTGACCTGACCGCGCTTGGTGCGCTGCGGCCGGCGGATTTGCGCGCCTTCCTGTCGGCGCGCGCGATGGAGGGAGATTCTGCAGCGACACGCGCACGCAAGCTGGCGGCCATTCGCGGTTTTCTGCGTTATCTGCAACGCCATCAGGGCATGGCGCCTGTCGCCCTAGCGGGCCTGCGTGCGCCGCGCGCCAAGCAGCCCTTGCCGCGCGCCCTGAGTGAGAAGGAAGCGCGCGCCGCTGCGGAAGATGTCGCTGATGTTTATGCTTTGGGCCGGCATGAAAACCCGCGCCTGCAAGCCGCCCGCGACCGCGCGCTTTTCACGCTGCTTTATGGGGCGGGGCTGCGCTTGGGGGAGGCTTTGGCACTCAATCTTGGTGATGCGCCGCGACCGGGGTCCGAGGCAGCACTGCGTGTTCTGGGTAAGGGCAATAAGGAAAGGCTGGTGCCGATATTGCCGGTGATCCGTGATGCCATGGCGGCCTATCTGGTGGAACGCGGCAGCGGCGGAGCGGATGAACCGCTGTTTATCGGCGCACGCGGGGCGCGGCTTGATCCGGCAGTGGCGCAAAAACGCCTACGTGATTTTCGCCGGCTTGCCGGGCTGCCGGAACATGCCAGCCCGCATGCGCTGCGGCATTCCTTCGCGACGCATTTGCTGGGTGGTGGCGCAGATTTGCGCGCCATTCAGGAATTGCTCGGCCATGCCAGCCTTTCGACCACGCAGCGCTATACGGCAGTGGATGCGGCGGCGCTGCTGGCGACCTGGCGCAAGGCGCATCCTCGGGCGGATTGACGCGGAACTGCGATAAGGCTTGGGTCAGTCAATATTTGCAATCGCGGGAGAAACACCATGAGCATTCGCATCGGTATCGCCGGCATGGCCGGGCGCATGGGCCGGTTGTTGATTGAGGAGGTCGCCGCCGCCGGCGCGGTATGTGTGGGCGGCACCTTACGCGCCGGCGGCAAACCCGCGCCTTCCGGCTTGCAAAGCTTTCCCGATATCGGCGCCCTTTTTGCCGCTTCCGATGTGGTGATTGATTTCACACATGCCGAGACCGCGCCCGCGCATGCCGCCGCCGCTGCCGCCTGCGGCAAGGGTTTTATCCTCGGCAGTTCCGGGCTTTCAGCCGCAGCGGAGGCAGCGGTGGCTGAAGCCGGCAAGCGCGCGCCGATTGTCTATGCCGCGAATTTCGCGCCGGGGGTCAATTTGTTTCTGGCGATTGCGGAGCGCATGGCCGCAGCCCTGCCCGGTACGCAATATGATGCCGAGATTGTGGAGATGCATCACCGCCAGAAGGTGGATGCGCCATCCGGCACGGCAGTGGCCTTGGGCCGCGCGGTGGCCGCGGGGCGCGGCACCACCATGGAAGAAGCCGGCATTGAAAGCGGGCGCGATGGGCATTGCGGTCCACGCGGCACCGGCACCATCGGCTTCTCGGCCTTGCGCGGCGGGCAGGTGGTGGGTGAACACACGCTGCTTTTCGCCGCCGCTTCAGAACATATCAGCCTGACGCATCGTAGTTTTGATCGCCGGGTCTATGCGACCGGCGCGGTGCGGGCGGCCCTTTGGGTGCATGGCCGCGCACCGGCGCTTTACGGCATGAAGCATGTGCTTGGGATGTAGATTGCTTATCTTTGCCAATCAAAGGGCGCCGCGCGCGGCAGGCCGAGATTTTCCCTGAGCGTCGTGCCCGTGAATTCCTTGCGGAAGACACCGCGGCGCTGCAATTCCGGCACCACAAGGCGCACGAATTCCTCATAAGTGCCGGGCATGTGTGTGGCGGCCAGCACAAAGCCATCACAGGCGCCCCCTTCCACCCAGGCCTGCATTTCATCCGCCACACGCTTGGGCGTGCCGCAAAATACCGGGAATTCGCGGATCGTGCCGCGCCCGGTGATGTCCACGAAATCGCGCAAGGTCGGGTTGCGCTTGCCGCTCGCCGCCACCACGCGATCACGCAGTGCTTGCAGCCCCTTGATGCCCGCCAATTCATCATCGGTGAAGGCATCATCCAAGGCTTTTGAGGCGAAATCATAATTCAACGCCTCAGACAGCAGCGAAAGCCCATCAACCGGCCGGGCTAGGCCATCAATCAAGGCGCGCTTTTCCTGCGCCGCCGCTTCGGTTTCGCCAACAATGCAATAAACGGCGGGGCAGATGCGCACCGTGGCGGGGTCCCGCCCACTCGCGGCGACCTGTTCCTTGAAACCGCTATAGCCGCGCTTGGCGACTTCCATATTCGGATAAATCACGAAAACCAGATCACCCCACCGCGCCGCGAAGTTCTTGCCGCGACCACTTTGGCCGGCCTGGATCAGAACGGGCCGGCCTTGAGGCGTGCGCGGCACGGTGAAGGGGCCGCGGCTTTTGAACCATTTGCCCTTGTGATCAAGGCGACGAACTTTGGAGGAATCGGCGAAAATGCCGCTCTCGCGGTCCTGGATGATCGCGTCATCGCCCCAGGAATCCCAATGCGACAGCACGATTTCCATGAACTCATCCGCGCGATCATAGCGCAGATCATGTTCCAGATGATCATCCGCGCCCATGTTATGCGCTTCACTGTCATTCAGCGATGTCACCACATTCCATGCCGCGCGCCCGCCAAGCATGTGATCCAGCGTGGCGAATACCCGCGCCACATGGAAGGGTTCATAATAGGTGGTGGAATAGGTGCCGCCGAGCCCAAGTTTTGACGTGGCAAGCCCCATCGCCGTCAGGATCGAAATCAAATCAAGCTTCACCACGCGAATGCCATTGCGCACAGCTTCCGCATGGTCGTGGCCAAGGATATCGGGCATGGCGAGCCGGTCATCGAAAAAAGCCATATGGAAGCAACCGGCTTCAAGCGTGCGGGCGATGCGCTGATAATATTCGGGACGCAGATAATCCTGCATCGTCGCGGGATGCCGCCAGGAGCCCACGTAATTCGAGCAATTCTGCGCCTGCAGAAAGGCCACCAGCGTCATTTGCTTCATTTGCTTATTCCTTTTTCCCGTGGCGCATCATCGCGCAGGGCCGATGGCACGGCAAGCGCATCAGCCTGGGCTGACGGGCAGCCTTGCGAGATGGCTTTCCATCAGCGCGCGCGCCGAAAGCCCGAACAGGCGAATGCGGCGCGTTTCAGACATTACGAGCAAGCCCACCGCAAGCGCGAAGGCTTCCGTCGCCGCTTCCTGCCCGCCAAGTGCACGCATGGGTGCCAATGCCGCGACCAGCGCCGCATTCAAGCCGGGATCAAGCCCCTGCCCCAACCCGCGCGGTGCCAAGCCTCCGCCGCCCAGGTAAAACCCGAGCGCCAATTCCTGCGGATGCGCGGCATAGAAATCAAACAGCGCAAGTGCCGCACCGCGAAACCCATCCTGCGCTGCGCCCCCTTCCACCGCTGCCTTTAGGCGCGCCAAGCTATCACGCAGCACTTCGGCATAAATCGCCTCACGCGAGGGGAAATGGAAGTAAAGCGCGGCGGGCGTATAGCCGGCACGGGCGGCGATGGCGCGAAGGCTCGCCCCCTCAAGCCCTGCTTCGGCAAAAAGCGCCTTGGCAGCGGCAAGGATATGGTCACGCTTGGCGGCGTTCTTGTCCGGGCGGGTCATTGACGGTTTATTTCTAACAGTGTTAGATTTTTCGCGTCAACCGAGTTTGGGAAGCCGTGCCATGCTGATGACTGCCGCTGATTATCGGGAATCGCTCCGGGCGCTGAAGCCGCGCGTTTTCGTCAATGGCCGCCAGGTGGCGAGTGTTGCGGATGAACCCCTGCTGGCACCCGGCATCAATGCCATTGGCGTGACCTATGATTTCGCACATCGCGCCGATTACGCCGGGCTGATGACGGCCACTCAGGAAGGCAGCGGGCGGCTGGCCAATCGCATGCTGCATGTGAATGGCAGCAGGGATGATCTGCTGGCGAAGCTGGAAGCCGTGCGCCTGGTTTGCCGTGAATCCGGCTGCGCGCAGCGCTATCTGGCGCATGATGCGCTGAACGCGCTGCACCAGGGCACA
The DNA here is from genome assembly GCA_020249865.1 of Roseomonas sp. GTDB lineage: Bacteria > Pseudomonadota > Alphaproteobacteria > Acetobacterales > Acetobacteraceae > Neoroseomonas. The sequence continues at coordinate 12,214 of JADCEV010000077.1, forward strand.
AAGCTTGCTGATGCGGTGCATGGCGGGGAACGCCATCAGCGCTTCCTGGCCTATCTGGATGATGTGCAGGCGCGTGATCTGACGCTTGGCATTGCGATGACAGATGCGAAGGGCGACCGTTCCGCGCGCCCCGGCAAGCAAGCCAATCGCGATGTGCATGTGCATATCAAGGAACGCCGCGCGGATGGCATCATCATCCGCGGCACCAAGGCGATTGTGACCGGCGCGCCTTATGTCCATGAATTTCTGGTCATGGCCTGCCGCACCATGACGGCGGAAGATGCCGATTTCGCGCTGCATTGCGCCGTGCCCGCGGATGCGCCAGGCGTAATGATCGTCGCGCGCCCTGCGGGCCGCCCTGGCGAAACGGCCGCGAAATTCAGCGCCAAATACGGCCAAGCTACCGGCGTTGTGGTGTTTGATGATGTCTTCGTGCCCTGGGATCGCGTCTTCATGGCGGGCGAGCATGTGGAAGCCGGTTACACCACCACCAGCTATGCCACGCATCATCGCCATTCCTGCATTGCCGCGCGCGCGGGCTTTGGTGATTTGCTGATTGGCGCCGGCGCGCTGATGATTGAAGCCAATGGGCTGGATACGGACCGCCATGGCCATATCCGCGATGCGATGGTTGATTTGATCAAGATCGTTGAAGGCTTCTTTGCCTGCGGTGTCGCCGCCAGTGTCTATGGCACGCGCGCCGAATCAGGGGCGATGATGCCCGATGCCGTCTTCAGCAATATCGGCAAATTGCTGCTGGCTACGCAAATTTATGACATGCATCGGCTGGCGCATTATGTCTCGGGCGGGTTGATTGTCGCGCTGCCTGGCCCGGATGAGGATCACAATCCGGAAACCGCCGCATCGCTGGCCGCGGTGCTTGCCGGGCGCGCGGATGTGCCCGCCGAAAAGCGCCTGGAAGTGGCGCGCTTTATGGAAGATTTGACCGCATCCAACCAGGGCGGCTGGTATTCCGTGATCTCGCTGCATGGCGGTGGCAGCCCTGAGGCGATGAAGCGCGAGATTTGGCGCAACTACCCGGTGGAGGAACGCTCCGCGCTTGTGGAGCGCCTGCTTGATCGCGGCATTCTGGATGAGGGCAAGCGCATTTCCAAACAGCCCGGCCGCTGCTGCGATACGGGGTGTGAGGCGCCGCGGGCACCCGCACTGCCCGAAGGCAGCTTCATAGGCCGCGCGGCGGAGTAAGGCCTAACCCGCAGCGCGGCGGAGAAAACCTTGATCGGCGGCGCGCTGCCAGCGTGCCTCATCTTCCTTGATTAGGGCACGCACCGCGGCGAGGTCAAGCGGTGCGGGGTCCACAGCCAGATTGCGGAGACGCGCCTGCACGGCCTCAACCTCCTGCGCGGCGCGCGCTTCGGCATTGATCCTTTGCAGCACGTCTTCGGGCGTGCGCGCCGGCGCCCAAATCGCGAACCAGCCCTCATAGCTCGCCGCATCAAGGCCAAAGCTTGCAAGGCTTGGTACTTGCGGCAGATGTACGGATGGGCGCGGTGATGTCACCGCGATGATGCGCACGCGATCACTTTGCATCAGCGGCAGCGCGGTTGCGGTGCTGACCCAAGCGAGCGGCAAATGCCCGCCCATCAGATCGCGCGTGGAAGCGCCGCCGCCGGAATACCGGATTTCGTTCAATTCAATGCCAGCCGCGCGGGTAAATTGCGCGGCAACCACGGCGGAAGCGACATCAGCCGTGGCATGCGCAATGGCGCCGGGCCGCGCCTTGGCGGCGGCAATCAGGCCGGGGATATCGCGAAACGGCGCTTCGCTGCTGGCCAGCAAAACAAAGGCGTAAAGGGCGGAAATCGCAACGGGTGTCAGATCACCTGTCGGGTCATAGGGCAGATCGGGCTTGGTGTGCCGCAGGATCAGATGCGTTGGATTCAGCGAAATCAGCGTATGCCCATCAGGCGCGCTGCGCGCCACGGCTTCCGTACCAATCGCGCCATCCGCACCAGGGCGATTTTCCACCACCACGGGGCGATTGAGTCTGCTGCCGATGGCGTCCATTACCGCGCGCGCCGTCAGGTCTGTCCCGCCGCCGGCGGCGAAGGGGACAATCACGCGCACCGGGCGTTGCGGCCAGGTGCCTTGCGCGGCAGCGAGACCCGGCAGGATGAAGGGCGTGGCGAGCATGGCGCGGCGGTGGATCATGCGACGTTTCCTTATGCTTCGGTCTTGCGTGACCGTCTTGACCGGGGGAAATCTTCCACCGCAAACTGCCGCAACACAAGGGGAAATCCGCCATGAATGATGCCACCGCCAATCGTGTTCAGCCACTTGATGGCGTTCGCGTGATTGATGTTTCAAGCTTTCTGGCGGGGCCTTTTTGTTCCACGCAGCTTGCCGAATTCGGCGCTGAGGTGATCAAGCTTGAATTGCCGATTGTGGGTGATCCCTTGCGCAAATTCGGATCAGTCACCGAATGCGGTGAAACGCTCCCTTGGCTTTCCGAATGCCGCAACAAGAAATCGGCCACACTTGATTTGCGCAAGCCCGATGGCGCGGCCTTGCTGAAGCGCATGTGCGCGGAAGCGGATATCCTGGTCGAGAATTTCCAGCCCGGCACCATGGAAAAATGGGACCTTGGCTGGGATGTGATGCAGGAAGTGAACCCACGCCTGATCATGGTGCGCATTTCGGGCTATGGGCAAACCGGGCCCTATAGCGGGCGCCCTGGCTTCGGGCGCATCGGCAATGCCTTTGGTGGGCTTTCCTATCTGGCGGGCTATCCGGATCGCCCACCGGTGACGCCGGGTTCGGCCACCATTCCGGATTATCTGGCGGGAATGTATGGCGCGATGGGGGCTTTGCTGGCGATGGAAGCGCGGCGCAAAACCGGCAAGGGGCAGATGGTGGATATCGGCCTTTATGAGCCGATCTTCCGCATTCTTGATGAATTGGCGCCTTCCTATCAGTTGAATGGCTATATCCGCGAACGCATGGGACCGGGCACGGTGAATGTCGTGCCGCATAGCCATTACCCGACCAAGGATGGCCGCTGGATTGCGATTGCCTGCACATCTGACAAAATCTTCGCGCGCCTTGCGGAAGCCATGGGGGTGCCGGAATTCGCGGAAGACGGCAAATGGGGCAAGATCCGCCAACGCGAAGCCGCGCGCGCAGAAGTGGACGCCTATGTCGGCAATTGGACCAGCCAATTCACGCGTGATGAATTGCTCGCCTTGTGCGAAAAGGCGCAGGTTCCTTGCGGGCCGGTCTATGCGATTGATGAGATTTTCAAGGACCCGCAATACAAGGCGCGCGACAACATCCTGATGATGAAGGACCCGCGCGTCGGTGAATTGGCGATCCCCAATCTGGTGCCGCGGCTTTCTGACACGCCTGGTGAAGTGCGCTGGCTTGGCCCCAGCATGGGCGAACATAATAATGAGGTCTATCGCCAATGGCTCGGCCTTGCCGATGCGGAGATTGACCGACTGACCAAAGCGCAAGTCATCTGAGGCAGGCAGCGCATCATGCCCGCCTGGCGCATGCGTCGTTCGGTGATGATCACGCCGGGGCATCGGCCAGAACGGCTTGCCAAGGCGGTGGGGCTTGCCGCCGATAGCCTGATCTTTGATTTGGAAGATGCCGTACCGCCGGCGCGCAAGTCAGAAGCGCGCGCGGTGGTGGCGCGCGCTGTCACTGAACTTTCCTTTGGCCGACGCGAAAAAGCGGTGCGGCTGAATGCCATTGGCTCGGCGGATTTTGCGGCGGATATGGCAGCGCTGCCCTGGGGCCAGCTTGATGCGGTGATGTTGCCGAAGGTGGAGCGGCCAGCGGATTTGCAGCAACTGGATGCTGCCTTGGATGCGGCGGCACCGGGGCGGGATATTGCAGTGATTGCCACGCTGGAAACACCACGCGGCATTTTGAATGCACTGCAAATTGCCGATGCGTCACCGCGCCTGGCGGCGTTTTTCCTCGGGCCTGGCGATTACACCATGCAAACGGGCGGGCGCATCACGCCGCGCGTTCTGGAATTTCCGCGCCAAATGCTGGTCGCGGCGGCTGGCGCGGTCGGCGCGCAGGCCTTGGATGCGCCCTATCTTGCCGATCTGCGCGATGTTGCTGCCACGCGGCAGGATGCGGAAGCGGCGCGCGAATTGGGGTTTACTGGCAAGGTAGTGTTTCACCCGGACCAGATCGCGCCAGTGAATGATGCCTTCACCCCAAGCGCTGAGGAAGTGGTGAAGGCCACGCGCTATATTGCAGCGTTTCAGGAAGCGGCCGCGAAGGGCGAGAACCTCGCCTATATTGATGGCACCTTCATCGCCATGGATCTGGTGCCGAATATGGAACGCATTGTCGCCTTGGCGGAAGCCGCATCAAACGCGGCCTCCGCATAAGCGCCTCAGGAAGCAAGATACCCGCCATCCACATGCATTTCTGAGCCTGTCATATAGGATGATTCGTCAGACGCCAGGAACAGGATAGCGTAGGCGACCTCATCCACCTCCCCAGTGCGGCCCATGGGCACATGGCCGAGCATTTTGGCGCGGAACACGGGATCCGCCGTGGCACCACTGGTGCGCATGGGCGGCATCAGGCCGGGATGCACCGTGTTCAGACGAATGCCGGAAGCGCCTTCCTGCACGGCGATGGATTTCGTGAGCAAACGCACCGCTGCCTTGGAGGCGTTATAGGCGCAATGAATGCGATCCTGCCCAACCACGCCGGAAATCGAGGATAGGTTGATGATGGACCCGCCACCCGATTTCCTCATGGCGGCAACACCGTGCTTCACGCCCAGAAACACGCCACGCGCATTGACCGCCATGATGCGATCCCACAGCGCCGTGTCGTAAAGATTATTAGTATTGCTGCCGGAAATGCCGGCATTATTGACCAGCACATCAAGGCGCCCATGCGCGGCCAGCACGGCGGCGATAGCGGCTTCCCATTGCGTTTCGTCCGCGACATCCAGGTTGATGTAGCTTGCAGACCCGCCGGCCTTGGTGATTTCGGCCACCACGGCGCGGCCTTCGGCTTCCAGCATGTCGGCAACGACAACCTTGGCACCTTCGCGCGCCATTAATCGCGCGGTGGCAGCGCCCATGCCGGATGCGGCACCCGTGATCAGGGCCACCTTGTTTGCTACGCGCATGATGTTTCCTCCTGTTCCTTGCAGATCAGGAAGCCTTGCAAGGCTTGCGCGTTACCGCAAGTCACCCATACGTCATGCTTGATTCCGCACCCCGGCTCATGTCGCGCGGGATGGGCTGGCCGGTCAGGGTCAGCGCCAAAGCCTCTGCCACGCGGATGCCATCCACGCCGGCGCTGAGAATCCCGCCGGCATAACCCGCACCCTCACCAGCCGGGAAAAGCCCTGTCGTATTCACGCTTTGAAAATCAAAACTGCGCGGGATGCGAATGGGGCTGCTGGTGCGGGTTTCAACACCGGTCATCACCGCATCGGGCCGCGCAAAGCCGGGCAGTTGCTGATCGAAAGCCAGCAATGCTTCACGCATGGCGGCCACGGCAAAATCCGGCAGGCAAAGCGAGAGATCGGTTGGCGTCACACCAGGCTTGTAGCTGGGCAGCACATCACCAAGCGAAGTGCTGGGGCGGCCGGCGAGGAAATCACCCACAAGCTGCGCGGGCGCGCGGTAATCGCCACCGCCGGCCGCAAAGGCGGCGCTTTCCCAATGGCGTTGATAGGCGATACCGGCAAGCACATCGCCCGGATAATCCTCGGGCGAGATGCCCACCACCATGCCGGCATTGGCGTTGCGTTCGGCGCGCGAATATTGGCTCATGCCATTGGTCACGACGCGGCCCGCCTCGCTGGTGGCAGCCACCACGGTGCCACCAGGGCACATGCAAAAACTATAGACAGCGCGGCCATTCTTCGCGTGATGCACCAGCTTGTAATCGGCGGCACCGAGCAGCGGATTGCCGGCATTGGGGCCAAAGCGTGCACGGTCTATCATGCCTTGCGGGTGTTCGATCCTGACACCAATCGAAAAGGGCTTGGCCTGCATGGCAACCCCGCGCGCATGCAGCATCGCAAAACTGTCCCGCGCGCTATGACCAAGGGCGAGGATGGCGTGATCGGCTTCAATCACCTCGCCATCCGCCAGCACCAGGCCACGCAAGTGGCGCGTACCATCGGCTGCGGTTTCGATGATCAGATCATCCACCCGCGCGCCGAAGCGGTATTCTCCGCCCAAGGCTTCGATTTCGGCGCGGATATGCTCCACCATGGATACCAGGCGAAACGTGCCGATATGCGGCTTGGAGACGTAGAGAATTTCTTCAGGCGCGCCAGCCTTGACGAATTCGGCGAGTACCTTGCGGCCGTAATGGCGCGGGTCGCGGATCTGGCTATAGAGCTTGCCGTCCGAAAACGTCCCTGCCCCGCCTTCGCCGAATTGCACATTGCTTTCGGGGTTGAGCACACCACGGCGCCAGAGGCCCCAAGTATCCTTGGTGCGTTCGCGCACCACCTTGCCGCGTTCCAGGATCAGCGGGCGGAAGCCCATTTGCGCCAACAACAGCGCCGCCATAAAGCCGCAAGGCCCGGTGCCGACCACAACGGGGCGGCGCAGGCCTTCAGGCGCGCGGGCGACGAAGCGATAGGCGGTATCGGGCGCGCGCGTGATGCGTTGATCGCCCGCATGGCGCGCAAGCACATCCCCTTCATCGGCAACTTCGCAATCCAGCGTATAGACCAGCATGATCGCCTGGGGCTTGCGCGCATCATAGCCGCGACGGAACACCTGCATCGCCTTCAGCGCCGCATCGGCAATACCCAGCCGCGCCAGCACGGCGGCGCGCAAGGCGTCTTCCGGATGGTTCAGCGGCAGGCGCAATTCAGTCAGGCGGATCATGGGGGTTCTATAGTCTGTCTTGCGCTCTGCTTGAAATCCTCAACTGCATCGGTCAAGCATGGGCCATGGCCGATATTCTTTGCCTTGGCGAACCCATGCTGGAATTCAACGCCCAGAAGCCGGGCGCGGATGGCAGGCGCTATTACTTGGAAGGCCATGGCGGAGATACCTCCAACGCCGCCATCGCGGCCGCACGCGCCGGGGCATCGGTTGGGATGCTGACCGCACTTGGCCAGGATGGACCGGGCGAAAGCTTCATGGAGCTTTGGGCCCAGGAAGGCGTGGATACCGCGCATGTCATCCGCAACCCGGCCGCGCCGACGGGGATTTACTTCGTGACGCATGATGCGCGCGGCCATCATTTCAGCTTTTACCGGACCGGCAGCGCGGCGTCACTTTATCGGCCAGAAGATGTACCGGAAGCGGCCATTCGTCGCGCAAAATACCTGCATCTTTCCGGCATTAGCCAGGCGATTTCGACCAGCGCCTGTGATGCTGGCTTTCGCGCCATGGAGATCGCCCGTGCTGCTGGCACGCGGATTTCCTATGACACCAATCTGCGCCTCCGGCTTTGGCCGGTGTCACGCGCCGCTGCCGTGATCCATGCCGCCATCGCCATGGCCGATATCGCGCTCCCATCGCTGGAAGACGCCATGGCGCTGACCGGCCTGCAAAAGCCTGATGAGATCTGTGATTTCTATCTGCGCCTTTCCCCAATACTGGTGCTGAAATGCGGTGCTGAGGGTGCGATTCTGGCCACACGCGAAGCCCGCCACCGCCTGCCCGCGCACAAGGTGACGGCGGTGGATGCGACCGGCGCGGGGGATTGCTTTGACGGCAATTTCCTCGCGCGCTTGCTGGCTGGCGATGCGCCGCTTGACGCCGCGCGCTACGCCAATGCCGCCGCAGCACTTTCCACTACGGGCTATGGCGCGGTGGCGCCCCTGCCCTTGCCGGATGCGGTGCGCGGCTTGCTCGAACGCGGCTGATTACCCCCAGGCGCGATTATCACCGGGGCGCAAACGCAGCCCTGGGCGGAGATTGGTGAAGGGCAATGTCGCGGGGTCCGCCACCACCGGGCCGGGCGCGGTCACCACAATCACCTCAGACGCAATGGGCTGGAAATGAGCGCGGAAATGCACGCTGGATTTCACGGCGACAATCGCCTGTTCCGCCGGTTCCACGCCGACCTGACGGAACAATTCCTGATCATGGCCCTGCATCTTGCGGCTGACCACCACCACGCGCACACCAGGTGCCACACGGATCAGCGCGGAAGGCCCAAGATCGGCGGGATTGCCCTTGCCCATCGGCCCGCTAAGTGTGAAGCGCCCATCGGAGAGTTTTTCAACGACAGCCTCCACCCGCAACGGCACGCCATCGCTTTTGCCACCGAGATCGAGCGTGAGCTGCGCACCCTCCCCCGCCGCATGGCAAGCCGCAGCGGCTTCGGCGTCATTCATCGGCGCCAGCACGGCACCTTGCGCGTTTTGGCGGATCAATTCCGCGAGCAAACCGGTGGTATCGCCATGGCCGCCACCGCCCGGATTATCCTGCGTATCGGCCAGCACCACCGGTCCCTTGCCGCCACCGGCCATGGCGCGTGCAACGCCCTCAGCCGCGGTTGCGACTCCCAGCGCGAATTCCGGTTCCTTGCTGGCAATGAAAGCAGCGAGCGCTTCCGCCGCCGCGCCGGCTTGATCCAGCGTATCGGCATAGGCCGCAATCGCCATGCCGCAGCCGGGGAAATCGGCATAGGGAAAGCCAAAGCAGAAGCCCAATTCCCAAACGCCTGATGCGGCGCCCAGCCTTGCCCGTTCCGCCATGACATCGGCCATGGGTGCCACCATGGTGCATTGGCCGGGCAAGGGCGTCCAGAAATCCAAATCGCGAAACAGCTTGGCTGGTTTGCGGCCTTCCTTGATCATGCGGAGCAATAGCCGTGTCGCCTGCGCGCCGGCCGGCTTCATATCCACATGCGGATAGGTGCGGAACGGCACCAGCACATCGGAAAGGGCGACCATCTCCGCGGTTTTATTCGCATGCGGATCAAGGCTGACGGCGATGGGCAAATCCGGCCCCACCACGGCGCGCACGCGGCGCAGCACTTCGGCTTCGGCATCATCGAAACCCTCTGCCACCATGGCACCGTGCAAATCGAGATAAACCCCATCAATCGGGCCGGCTTCCAGTGCGTCCGACAGGCTTGCCACCAATAATCCTGCGATGCGTTCAAACGCTTCCGCCGTCACAGGCCCGGCAGGATTGGCGAAGCACCAGACCAAGGGGGCGAGTTCAATGCCTGCTTCTTCCGCCACCATGATCGCACCCGCAATCGGCGCGCTGGTCGGGCGCATGGCCTCGATCAGCCCTGCCGGGCGTTGCAGCGGTGGAAAGCCGCCGGGTTTCACGAATTCCTGCCAGCCGGTCGGCAGCGGCGCGAAGGAATGGCTTTCATGCAAAAAGCCGCCAATGGCGATGCGGGTCATATTATTTCTCCCTGGAGGAAATTCGGGCCAAGCGGCGCCGCTTATCGGCGCAAAAAACGTTCTTAAACAGCAAGTTGGATTGTTTCCCGTGGAGGCAAAAGGATTGGGAAGTTCCCCATAGGCATCCTGCCGGAAAGCAGAAATATGACAAGGTATTTCATCGCCAAATCATGGACTGCCGGGTAAGTTTAAGTTAACAATTCGCCTTGGATGGCCGTGTTGTGGCCATGGGGGCTGCGGGGCTGTGCTGGACATAATGATCGGGTGGGCCAACCGACGGCCCTTTAAGGCGATTGGGGCAGAAGCCTACTCGGAGCGGCTGCATGCACCCTTAGCCGTAACTCCCCATGATGGGGCGCTTTGTGTGGCGGCCATGGTGACAGGCGCTGTCAGGGTCAGGGCGGCCCCCAACAACGGTCTCTCACTGTTAGCGCAATGTCGTAAAGGTAGCTCCATAGGGGAGAAAAGCCATGTTTAAGCTCAATTCAACGCATAAGAGGAATGGATTCGAAGGTCTTGATGCACTCACCAGCATGCGGGCTGATGCACGAAATGGCCTCATCGCCTATGGTGATATTTATGACCAGTTAGCTGACTGGGGAGATGGACAGGACGGGGTAGATCGCGCGTCTATTGAGTGGTTGCGTGGCGCGGCGGATGTGAATCGTGGCGAAGGAGTTTTTTCGGACTTTATTCGTGATTACACAAATCACCAGCATTTCTTAAGATACGGCAGGGAGCTCACGGCGCAAGAGCTTCAAACTCTTTCTGATAATATCGCTGAAAACGTGATTGCTGAAATTCTTAACAGTCATAACAATCCCTCTTTAGCGGATATTCCCACCTTATCCGTAATTGGTCAAAATGATGCCAAAGGTGTAATAGATTCAAAATTCGACCAAGACATCACCGCCTGGTCCGGCGTTGTATTATTTCCGTTTTTAGGGAATCGCACGTTTCTGAATGAGATGCTGAGTGATACCAATGCAACGAGCACATATCGGGTAATTGCCGCGCTGGATTCCCTCACTGTCGCTGCAGGCGGGGTGAATCCGCTTGAGGCTTTGCAACTGTTTGGCCAGATGGTGGAGAATTATCTTTCACCAGGATTTGGACCGTCAATTCCTGTCGTCATTGACGTGGCCGGGGATCTGACGGGATTTGTTTCCTCTGCCTATGGCCGCGATGACTATCTCTCCAATTTCTTTGCCAATGCGGTGCTGGGGCGGGTTGGCATTCACGCGGATACCTTACACCTGACGGAAGGCGGCAATATCAAGCTTGTTCATGGCGGGCCGGGCGACGATATGATTATTGCGGATGCCTTGTCTGGATTTGGGCATATAATTGATGGTGGTGATGGTGAGGATAAGCTTGATTTGTCCGTTGCGACGAGTGACCTTGAAGTCACTTCTGATGCCGATAGTTATGTGCATCACCGAATTTTGTTTGATGGAGGAATTTTCTCTGAAGACACGGTTTTGGTAAACACAGAACATCTTCTACTTGGTAGCGGTGATGATAACGTCACCATAAATCAGTCCATCGCCTCCTCCTTGCAGACCTTGGCTACGGGCGGTGGCAACGATGTGGTGAGTATCACTTCCACAAACTTGTCACCCGCACTTGAGGTTGATTTGGGTAGTGGAGATGATGAGTTCGCGGGTGGAAATGGCAATGAGTTAGTCACCGGCGGTACGGGCAACGACACCCTCACCGGCGGTGCGGGAAATGATTTCCTCAATGGAGGGGAGGGACTCAATGGCGGGGGGGGAGATGACTCTTTCCAAGGGCTTCAGCCCCGCGGCGCGGGCGATGACATCCTTAACGGCGGGCAGGGAGATGACCGGCTGGAGGGTGGTGCGGGGAATGATACCTACCTCTTCGTAACAGGGGATGGGGTAGACAGGATCCTGGATGCGGATAGGGCGGGAAGCATCGTGGTGAATGGCACAACGCTTGCGGGTCAGGCCCGTTATGTGAGTGGCAATCAATGGGCACTCGCCGCGGGCGGCAGCAGCTACACGCTGAGCTATTTTGACGACATGCAAACCCTCGCCATCGCCCGGAGCGGCCAATCCGCCGACACAATCCTTGTGGAGGGGTTTGAAAAGGCAACCGGCGGGCTCGGTATCACGCTGGAAGATACGGATTACGTGCCACCTCCACAGGGGCTCAGCCTTTTTGCTGGTTCAGGCACGCCCGCACCCGTAACGTGGCTTGGAACGCCGGGCAGTGACTCGTTCTACACATGGGTTTCTGCCATCGTTTATGCAGGGGATGGGAACGATTACTTCTCTTCCACCCGAACTGCGGACTATGCCCTCGCTTATGGTGGCGGGGGAGATGATCGGTTTTTCAGCCACCACGATAACGCAACGTTCTACGGTGGTGCAGGGAATGATCAGTTGGGCGTTATTGGGAATAGCTATGCGGATGGGGGTGATGGTAATGACCAAATTGAAAGCTTTCCAGTTCAGACACTCGAATTCTATGGACTGTCTTTTTTACACGGGGATCGCCCAGAATCAACGCAGCAAACACTGATTGGCGGGGCCGGAATTGATACACTTGTGGTGTACGGTGGCCATGGAGAAATTTATGTAGATCTTAGAACAGGCACCCTTCGCCATCAGTTTGATGCAACATTCTACTTCGAAGGGAGTCGTATTGAAACAAATAGTTATGTTCGTTCTGTTACTACGCAATTTCATTTTTTTGAATTTGAGAATATTCTGAGTAATATTGCAAAAAACAAGACAACCATCATTGGAGATAATGGTGATAACCGTCTCAACGCAGGAGGCCAGGCAGGATTAGACACGTCTTTGTTCGGAGGGGAGGGCAACGACACGGTGACCCTCGAACCACACGGCAAAGGTATCGCTGACGGAGGATCCGGCAATGACATATTGAACCTTGTTAATAACAGGGTCGAGGCTTTTTATCTAGCTGGGGGTGAGGTCGCTGCTTACGGAGGGAGTGGTGATGATACGCTTAACATCTTCGCAGCGGCTGAAGTCACTGCCGATGGTGGAGCCGGAAATGATACGTTCACCATAAAGGCCGCATATAAAAGTAGTTCAGAAGTGAGGCCGAACAACATCAACGGGGGAGCGGGTTATGACACAGTATCGTTGTTAGATGAAAGTTATTATTACTATCAATTGAGATCATTTTTATTTGGACAAATCGTCATCACGGAAGCGGAAGAGTTGATTATTCGCGGGACACGCATCTCAGGTGTGGCAGCATATGATGAATGGTATGATACCTATAGGCTAGGTTCCGTTACCCTCAATAGAGATAGTAGTGGGCTAACTGTTACTGCTAGTGCCTACCCGGAAATCAGCGTCCTTCTCGCAGATTGGTCTTCATCAAATAACTACGGCATCACGCTGCCCGCGCGTATTTCCGGTACGGGCGGTGCGGATGTACTGACAGGGACCGGTGCGAATGATAGGCTTGATGGTGGCGCCGGTGCGGATAGCCTGCTGGGTGACGCCGGCAATGACAGTCTGGATGGCGGCAGCGATACCGATTGGCTGAATTTCACGGCCGCGACCCAGGCGGTCACGGTTGATCTGCAAAATGGTTCAGCTACAGGCTTCTTCGGCACTGACCAAGTGATGAACATTGAAGCCGTGCTTGGCGGTAATGCAGCGGATAGCCTGCGTGGCGATGCTGGCAGCAACACGCTGCATGGCGGCGCTGGCGCCGATACAATGGACGGCGGCGCGGGCAATGATCTATTCTTCGTGACACACGCCGGCGATCTGGTGACGGAACTCGCCGGCGGCGGCGCGGATACCATCATCGCCTCGACCAGCATGGCCATGCCCAATCATGTGGAGGCACTGCGCATAGCCGAGGGCGTTTCCGGCATCACCATCACGGGCAGCGAGGGTAATGACATGCTGATCGGTAATGGTCTGGCAAATAACTTCAATGGTGGCGCGGGGGATGATGTGATCCTGGTGGGGAATGTGACACTTGCGGATATTCATGCCCTCTTCGCGATATGAATGCGTCTCCGGCCATGTGGCATCATCTTGCGGCGCGAAAAATACGATCAGAAAAGGGTTTACGAAGTATCCCCTGCAGGACGGTAATCGGGTGCCGCTCTCGCAATACCAGCGGTGGCGAGCACCGCATCAGCCAGCACGCGCAAGCCGGCTTCGGCCCAGGCGGGTGTGATGCTTTCGGCTTCATTATGGCTGATGCCGCCATGGCAGGGGCAGAAAATCATCGCCGCCGGCACGCGCCGCGCGACATAAACTGCGTCATGCCCGATGCCGGTTGGCATATCCATATGCGGCAGACCCAGCCGGGTTGCGGCATCACGCACGCGCCCGACCAGCGCAGTATCAAACGGCGTCAAAGGCGATTGCCAGAAATCGGTGATGGTAATGCTCACCCCCCGCGCCGCTGCCAATTCCGCTGCCTTTGCGCGAATCTGCGCCCCCATGCGCGCGAGCAATTCCGGGTCGCCATGGCGCGTATCAATGCTGAACCAGATGCGTGACGGCGCGATATTGCGGCTATCGGGATAGACCGTGAGCCGCCCAACCGTGGCGCGGCCCGGTTCGCCTGAAGGGCTGAAGGCGCGCAAGGCAATCTCCTCAATCGCGGCAATCAAAGGGGCGGCGGCCATCATGGCATCGCGCCGCCCGGCCATCGGTGACCCACCATGGGATTCAGCGCCTTCGATCGTCACCTCATACCAGGCCTGCGCCAGGGCATGGGTGACAACGCCAATATCCTTGCCGGCATTCTCCAGCAGCGCACCCTGTTCGATATGCAATTCGAAATAGGCGGCAAGATCAGCCAGGCCCGCAGGATCAGCATCGCCACGCCAGCCGATGCGCGTGAGTTCCTCGCCGAAGGCCTTGCCGTCAGTGTCACGCAGCGCCAGCACATCAGCCTCAGCGAAAATGCCCATCGCCGCGCCACTGCCCATCATAGGGGGCGAGAAGCGCGCCCCTTCCTCATTGGTCCAATTGATCAGCACCAAGGGCGCTTCGGTTTCAATCCCGGCTTCATGCAGGGCGCGCAGCACTTCAAGCCCAGCCAATACGCCAAGCGGGCCGTCAAACTTGCCGCCTGTTGGTTGCGTATCCAAATGGCTGCCCATCGCGACGGGCTTGCGCGTCGGGTCACGCCCTTCGCGGCGCAGCACCATGTTGCCGAGGCGATCAACGGAAAGCGTGCATCCCATCGCCTCCCCCCAACGGCGCAGCAAATGGCGACCTTCGGAATCAAGGTCCGTCAGCGTCTGCCGATTGCAGCCACCTTTCGGCGTGCCGCCAATCTTCGCGAGTTCCATCAGGCTATCCCAAAGCCGGGCGCCGGAAAGGGGCAGGTTGGTGGTCATGATGCTTTCTCCACCCCGCACCATTCCGCCATGGTGAGCGCAATGGTGCGGGTAATGTCATGCATGGATTGCAGGCCGACACTTTCATCAATGCCGTGAATATTCTCGGCATCCGGGCCGAAACACGCCACTGGCACGCCCTGATGCAGCACGAAATGCCGGCCATCGGTCAGCCCCGCGGAAGGATAATCGCGCAAGGCACCGCCCGAGACATCAGTAAAATGCCGCTTGGCCATGCGCACAATCGGCGCCTGCATGTCAAAGACGCAGGGCTCGGCCATGAAGCCCTTGAATTCCAGCTTGATCTTGGCGCCGCGCAACTTTTCATCCGCGCCCGCTGCCGCGACCAGGTTTTCGATATCGGCCTTCACCGCGGCAGCGCTATTGCCCATCATGACACCGACGCGCAGCCCGATCCGCGCGCGGGTTGGCACCGAGGAATTCCATTCGCCGCCTTCAATCGTGCCGAGGTTCACATTCACCGGATGGTTCACACCATGGAAGGAGGCATGAATGTTTTCGGCGCGGTTCATCCGGGCCTCATATTCCTTAAAATAGCCGGCGATGGTGCTGGCCGCTTCAATGGCATTCAGCCCGGCCTGCATATCGCGCACATGGGCGGGGCGGCCGGAAACCGTGACCCAAGCCCAAACCACACCGACTTCCGCGCTATACATGGCGGGCAGGCCGGGGCCTGGTTCGGGGATGATGACCGCATCGGTGCGCGGCAGCGCGAGCATCGCTGCCAGCGCGCCATTGCCGGTGCATTCTTCCTCGATCACCGATTGCATCTGCACCTGGGCGGCCGGCTGCAAGCCAACGCGCTTCAAGGCACGAAAGGCGGTGACGTAAGAAATAATGCCCGCCTTCATATCGCCCGCACCACGGCCATACATGCGGCCATCGCGAATGGCGGGCTCATAGGGCGGCGTTTCCCACATATCCGCCGCCCCTTCGGGCACCACATCCACATGGCCTTGCAGGGTCAGGCTTTTCCCCTTCGCGTCGCGCGGCGTGAAGACGGCCACGACATTGTCGCGCCCTTCATAGGGAATCAGCGGCGGCGAAAAGCCGGGATGACCTTCAAGCGCGCTCGGCACCGTTGGAATGCGCTGCGGTGTCAGGCCCAGCCCCTCATAAATCCGCGCCATTTCATTCAAGGCGGAGGCTTCATTGCCAAGCGTAGACGGGCAGCGCACAAGGCGCGAGAGCATGGCGATACTCTCCGCCCGCAGCTCATCCACCGCTTCCAGAATGGCGCGCCGCGCACCGGGGTCCAGGGGTTGCGTCAAGGCTCAATCCTTCCGTGCATCGGGCGAGACGCTACCGAGCCAAACCACGGGCAGCAAGCGCAGCGCCTTCGCAGCCGGGGCAAAACTGGTTAGCCTTGCCTGATGAAGACCTTCGCCCATCCGGATCATGCCGGGCATCACCCGGCGTTTTTCCTGCAACGCGGCCGCGTCCGCGCCAATTTTGAAATCCCCGCCCGCGCGGCTGCCCTGGAAGCGGCGCTGCATCGCATCGGGCTGGCGCCGAGCACGCCGGAAGCCGTGCCACTTGCCGCCATGCAATCAGTACACAGCGCGGATTATCTCGCTTTTCTCGCCGAAGCTGCGCGGGATTGGTCGCTGCTTGCCGATCCGGGGCCAGAGGTTGTTGCGAATATGCACCCCTCACCGGAAATGCTGGCGCAGGGTGCGGCTTGTGGCGATAGCATCATCGCGCGCGCCGGCTGGTATATGGCCGATACGGCCTGCCCGATTGGTCCCGGAACATGGGCAGCTATTCAAGGGGCGGCGGCTTGCGCCTTGGCCGCCGCACGAGAAGCGGCTGCGGGGCGCAGCGCCTATGCGCTCTGTCGCCCGCCTGGTCATCACGCTTACGCCGCGCGCGCTGGTGGGCATTGCTATGTGAATAATGCGGCGCTCGCCGCGCAGGCTTTGGTGGATGCGGGCGCCAAGCGCGTCGCGGTCTTGGATATTGATAGCCATCACGGCAATGGCACGCAGGGTATTTTTTGGGAACGCGGCGATGTGCTGACCATTTCCATCCATGCCGATCCTGATCGCTATTACCCCTGGTTCGTTGGCCGCACGCGCGAACGCGGCGCCGGCGCGGGCGACGGGCGCAATATGAATATGCCGCTTGCCTTCGGCACGGGGGATGAGGGCTGGCTGGATGCCATTCGCTACGCCATGGCCGCGATCCGCGACCACAAGACCGAGGCCTTGGTGGTGCCGCTCGGCTTTGATGCCTCGGAACATGAACCGCTCGCCGCGCTGAAGGTGACAGCAGATGGTTTCGCCCGCGCCGGCGCCATGATTGGTGGGCTCAAGCTGCCCACCGCCATCACCCAGGAAGGCGGCTATAATGTCGATGTCATCGGCGATTTATTGGCGGGCTTCCTGCAAGCCTGGGGAGATGCGGCATGAGCGAGGCGATTCACGCGGCCACCCTGACGCTTGATACCCATGTGGATATCAGATGGCCCGACCCGCCGGACGCGACGCAGGAAACCGATCGCTGCGTTGATTTCCCGAAGATGCAGCGCGGTGGACTGAAGGCCGTTGTCTTCATTGCCTATACGCCGCAAGGCCCGCGCGATGCTGCCGGCCATCAGGCCGCCGCTGATCGGGCCGAGGCGATGCTCCGCGACATCCGCACACGCGCGGATGGTGTGGCGCGGCACTTCTGCGCCACTGCCGATCAATTGGAAGCGGCCCATCAGGCGGGCGCGCTTGCGGTGCTGAGCGCGGTTGAAAACGGCAATGCCATGGGGCGCGATTTGGCGCGGCTGAAACTCTGGCGTGATCTGGGCGCGATCTATCTGACGCTCACGCATGATGGGCATAATGATCTGGCCGATGCGGCGCGGCCCAAGCCCGCACTCGGCGATGGCACGGCGCAACATGGCGGGCTTTCCGATCTGGGCCGGCAAGCGATTGCGGAGATGAACCGCATCGGCCTGATCATTGATGTCTCCCACGCCGCGAAAACTTCCATGATGCAGGCGGCAGAGCTTTCGCGCGCGCCGATTGTCGCGACGCATTCCTGCTGCCGCGCGCTTTGCGATCATCCGCGCAATCTGGATGATGAGCAGTTGGATATGCTGCGGGCAAAGGGCGGCTTGGTGCAGATCACCGCACTTGATGCCTTTCTTCGCCCCCCTGGGGCGGATGGCAAATCACCCGCGACGGTTGTGGATATGGTGGATCACGTGGATTACGCGGTGCGCCGCATCGGGCTTGATCATGTCGGCCTGTCATCGGATTTTGATGGCGGCGGCGGCATTCCCGGCTGGGCCAATGCCGGGGAGACGGCGAACCTGACGGCGGAATTGCACCGCCGCGGCTATGGCGCGCGGGAGATTGATCTGCTCTGGTCCGGCAATTTCCGGCGGCTAATGCGGCGGGTGCAGGGGATGGCTGAAGTATAACTTATGGTTGTATTTCGGCGCGGAATGCGCCATTGATGCGGCATGTCCATTGCCCGCATCGCCACCTTCGCCTTCGCTGGGATCGAAGCCCAGGCGGTGGAGGTACAGGTGCAAATCGCCCCCGGCCTGCCGGCCTTCCTCGTGGTGGGTCTGCCCGATAAGGCGGTTGCCGAAAGCCGCGAAAGGGTGCGCGCGGCCTTGCTTGGCCTTGGCCTTTCCATGCCGCCCAAGCGCGTGCTGGTGAACCTGGCACCGGCTGATATCGCCAAGGAAGGCAGCCATTTCGATCTACCCATTGCCCTTGCCGTGCTGGCGGCGATGGATGTGCTGCCGCGCGATGAATTGGCGGGCTTCGCGGCGCTCGGCGAATTGTCGCTTGATGGCGCCATCATGCCCGTGGCGGGCGTGCTGCCGGCAGCCCTTGGCGCCTCGGCGCGTGAATTGGGGCTGATCTGCCCTGCCGCACAGGGTGGTGAGGCCGCCTGGGCTGGGCAGATTGAAGTGCTCGCCGCACCTGATCTTCCCGCACTGCTCAATCACTTCAAGGGTGTGCAGGTCTTGCGCGCGCCGGAAGCGCCGAAACTGGATGCAGCGCCGCTTACTGGCCCCTGTTTGTCCGATGTGAAGGGGCAGGAAACCGCAAAGCGCGCCTTGGAAATCGCCGCGGCTGGCGGGCACAATTTGCTGATGATCGGCCCGCCGGGTGGTGGCAAATCCATGCTCGCCGCGCGCCTGCCTGCGCTGCTGCCTGATCTTTCACCGGCTGAGGCTTTGGAAGTCAGTCTCGTGCATTCCATCGCGGGCCTGCTGCAAGGCGGGCGGCTGGTGACGCGCCCACCATTCCGGGAGCCGCATCACTCCGCTTCCATGCCCGCGCTGGTTGGTGGTGGGTCGCGTGCCAAGCCAGGTGAGATCAGCCTCGCGCATCGCGGTGTCTTGTTCCTGGATGAATGGCCGGAATTTCCGCGCCAGGCGCTGGAGGCCCTGCGTCAGCCGATGGAAACCGGGCGCACCACCATCAGCCGCGTGCATTCGCATGTCACCTATCCGGCTCGGTTTCAGTGCATTGCGGCGATGAATCCCTGCCGCTGCGGCTATTTGGGGCAACCAGGGCGCGAATGCGGTCGCGCGCCGCGTTGTGGTGAGGATTACCAGATGCGGCTTTCCGGCCCGCTGCTTGATCGCATGGATATCACCATTGAAGTCATGCCGATTGCCCCCGCTGAATTGGCCCGCGCCCCGGCGGGTGAGGCCAGCGTCGCCGTCGCGGCGCGCGTGAAGGCAGCCCGTGCGGCGCAGCGCGCGCGTTATGGCGCAGATGGCCCGCCCAATAATGCCGAAGCGAGCCTTGCCCAATTGCAGCAGGGAATTGAGGCTGAGGCCGCGCATTTGCTTGAAGTGGCGGCAACGCGGCTTGGCCTATCATCGCGTGGCCAGGTCCGCAGCCTGCGTGTCGCGCGCACCATTGCTGATCTGGCAGGCAGTACCATGATCCGGCGCGCGCATATTGCCGAAGCGCTCGCCTTTCGTCATCGCATGCCGGGGCGGGTGGCGGCCTAAAGAGAAGTTTTCGGATCGAGCCGCAGCACATAGGAACGCCAAGGCGCGCGTGCGGCGATACGCTCATAAAGCGCGATGGCGGCCTGGTCGGTCTCGGGCACGATCCAGCGCAGATGCGACCAGTCGCGCGAATGCCCAATGGAAGTAAGCCCTTCAATCAAGGCTTGCGCCACGCCCTGGCGGCGCGCGGCGGGCGCCACGAAAAGATCATCAAGCGCGCCGCAGCGCCGCGCGAAGACAATTTCCGGCAGGTCGAAAAACAGCGCAAAGCCCAAGGGCGCATCACCGCGAAATGCCGTCAGGATTTCCGCACGCGGGTCACTGCTGATCATATCCAGCATGGCCCCAGGCGTGGCGTGCGCGGTGCCGGCCAGATGCGGCGCTATTTCCGCACCATAGGCGGAGAGCAAGGGCAAAAGAAGCTGGTGGTCATGCGCCGGCAACAGGCGCGTTTCGAAAGGCATCATTCAGGGTCCAAAAGCACCAAGGGCGCCGCATGACTGGCATGCGACGCCCCAGTGCCGGGATCCGGTAGCCGATCAGCTCGCCGGGGTTTCGGACGGCGCCGGAGCAGGAGCGGCAGCGGCCTTGCGGCGACGCGGCGCAGCGGCCTTCTTCGCGGCAGGCTTGCGGCCGGGCTTCTTCGCAGCGGCCTTCTTCGCAGCCGGCTTCTTCGCAGCGGCCTTCTTCGCAGCCGGCTTCTTCGCAGCAGCCTTCTTCGCGGCGGGCTTCTTCGCAGCAGCCTTCTTCGCGGCAGGCTTCTTGG
>JADCEV010000078.1 GCA_020249865.1 Roseomonas sp.
AAGGCGAAGATCGAGCTTTCCTCTTCCAAGGAAACCGAAATCAACCTGCCCTTCATCACCGCCGATGCCTCTGGCCCCAAGCATCTGGTGATGAAACTCACGCGTGCGAAGCTTGAAGCCTTGGTGGATGATCTGATCAGCCGCACCATGGACCCCTGCCGTCAGGCGCTGAAGGATGCCGGCCTTGCCGCCAATGAGGTGGATGAGGTGATCCTGGTCGGCGGCATGACGCGCATGCCGAAAGTGGTGGAAGCCGTTCGCCAATTCTTCGGCAAGGAACCCGCGCGCAACGTGAACCCTGATGAAGTCGTCGCCATTGGCGCGGCCATTCAGGGCGGCGTGCTGAAGGGCGATGTCAAGGATGTGCTGCTGCTGGATGTGACGCCGCTCAGCCTTGGCATTGAAACCCTCGGCGGCGTCTTCACGCGCTTGATTGATCGCAACACGACGATCCCGACGAAGAAAAGCCAAACCTTCTCGACGGCGGATGACAATCAGACCGCGGTCACCATCAAGGTCTATCAGGGCGAACGTGAAATGGCTGCCGATAACAAGCAGCTTGGCACCTTTGACCTGACCGGCATTCCCCCCGCGCCGCGTGGCGTGCCGCAGGTGGAAGTGACCTTCGATATTGACGCGAACGGCATTGTCAGCGTCAGCGCGAAGGACAAGGCGACCGGCAAGGAACAGCAAATCCGCATCCAGGCGAAATCGGGTCTGTCTGACGCCGATATCGAACGCATGGTGAAGGATGCCGAAGCCAATGCGGAAGCGGACCGCAAGCGGCGTGAAGCGGTGGAAGCGCGCAACCAGCTTGATGCGCTGGTGCATTCCACGGACAAGACGCTGAAGGAAAGCGGGGAAAAGGTGCCGCCGGCTGAAAAGCTGGAAGTGGAATCGGCGCTCGCTGCCGCGCGCACCGCCATGGAAGGCCAGGATGCCGATGCGATCCGTGAGGCTTCTGAAAAGCTCTCCCAGGCCGCGATGAAAATGGGTGAGGCGCTCTATAAGGCCGAACAGGCCGCGCCGAAGCCCGAAGAACCGGCGGCCGGTGGCAGCGCGGGTGGTGCTTCCAAGGACAAGGTAGTGGATGCCGAGTTCGAGGAAGTGGACCCGAACAAGAAGAAGCCTTCCTGATCCCTTACGGGTGATGGCGCCTTTGACCAAGTGTTTCCCCTGGTGCCTGCTGGCGCCAGGGGACAGCTTGTGTCCGAAACGGTAGCCCGATCATGGCAAAACGCGATTATTACGAGGTTCTCGGCGTCGCGCGCGATGCGGGCGAGGATGACCTCAAGAAGGCCTATCGCAAGCTCGCGATGAAGTGGCACCCTGATCGCAATCAGGGTGATGCGGAAGCGGAAGCCAAGTTCAAGGAATTGAATGAGGCTTACGATGTGCTGAAGGATGCCGAAAAGCGCGCGGCCTATGACCGCTTTGGCCATGCTGCCTTTGAACAGGGTGGGCCTGGTGGCGGTGGCGGCTTTGGCGGTGGCGGTCCCTTTGGTGGCGGCGGCTTTGAGGATATTTTTGAGGAAATGTTCGGCCGCTTCGGCGGCGGCGGGCGTGGTCAGCGCGCGGCTTCCGGGCGCGGTGCTGATTTGCGCACGCAGGTCGAGGTTTCCTTGGAAGAAGCCTTTGCCGGCGCGAAAAAGACCATTCGCTTCGCCACCAGCGTTTCCTGCGAAGCCTGTAAGGGTGTGGGGGCGGAAGGCGGTGCGGCATCCGGTGTGCAGAATTGTGGCACTTGCCAAGGCAGCGGCAAGGTTCGCGCGCAGCAGGGGTTTTTCCTGGTCGAGCGCACTTGCCCCACTTGCGGCGGCGCCGGGCGTACCATCAAGAACCCGTGCAAGATTTGCCGTGGTTCCGGGCGCGTGCAGCGCGAACGCAGCCTGAATGTCTCGGTCCCCGCGGGCGTTGATGATGGCACGCGCATTCGCCTGAGTGGTGAGGGTGAGGCCGGGCAGCGCGGCGCGCCGGCGGGTGATCTTTACGTGGATATCGCGGTGCGGCCGCATCCGATCTTCCAGCGCGATGGTTCGAATATTCTGGTGCGCGTGCCGCTGCGAATGACGCAGGCTGCGCTTGGCGGCCATGTGGAAGTGCCGAGCATTGATGGCGGGCGTTCGAAAGTGACGATCCCTGCCGGCACGCAGACAGGCGATCAATTCCGCCTGCGCGGCAAGGGGTTTTCCGTGCTGCGATCAGCCGCGCGCGGCGATATGTATGTGCAGGTCATGGTCGAAACGCCGCAGAATCTTTCACCCAAGCAGCGCGAATTGCTGGAGCAGTTTGAAGCAGAAGCAGAGAAGGGTGGCCGCACCAGCCCGGAAAGCGAAGGATTCTTCGCGAAGGTGAAGGAATTCTGGGACGGGTTGGGGCGGTAATCCTGCCCGTCTAGAATCCACCACGCCAGGAAAGCCGCGCCAGCACGGCATGGGTGGTGCCGAGCTGGCCGGACTCTTCAATCAACTGCCGGCCATATTGGTAGCCGACATCAAGCCCGAAGCCATGGCCGATATCGCGCCCGATGGAAGCTTCCAGATAGTTTTCCGTGGGCAGCGTATCCACGCTGCGCTTGCGCTGATCGCGCTGCCAGGCGAGCGTGCAGCGCCATTCATCCAGGCGATGCTGCGCGCCCAGGGTCGTGAAATTGCGCCGTTCGGCAATCGTGGTTTCTTCGCCCGTATCGGTTTCAAAGCGTGGTCGGCCATCGGCGTTGCGGAACTGTACCGCTTCGGCGAAGAACAGCGTGCGATGCGCCACTGACCAGCGCTGTTCATAGCGGAATGCGCCGGAATAGCCCCATTCGCGCGCTGTGCCATCTTCCTTGGCCACGCCGCGGGAAACCAGCGAAAGTTGATAGGAAAGCCCAGGCGCGAAATCGAATTTATCGCCATCCAAAGACAGGGCGAAACTATCCATCTGCCCGTTATTGGCAGGCCCGCCCTGCTGTTCGGTGTTGCGATTATAGCGCTCATAACGCTCATCACAGCAGCGTCGGCGCGTCAGCCAAGTTGAAGACAGAAAGGTGCGATCAAGCGTGAAGGCAGCGGCGGAGATATCATGCTCACCAAGGCGCGGGTCGGAAAGAAAGTTCCAGGTGCCGCCCACACCCATGGCATCGCCAATCATCTGCACCTCATGCGCGCGGATGCGGGTCAGGATGCCGGGGAAATCATGATGGCCACGGCTGAAGGGTGCGACGAAGCGCCCGCCATAAAGCGTGAGGGCATCATCCGGTTTCCATTCCGCGAAGAAGGCCTCCAGAAAGGCGGATTGGCGACGAAAGCCGATCACGCCATCCTTTGGAAAGCCACCCAAGGCGTCGCCTTCGCCGATTGGTTCAAACGCCACCACGGTTTGCAGTGAAAGCCCCGGCGCGATGTGAAAGCCGGTGGCGACTTCGCCGAACAGATAAAGGCTGGTGCCGCGCCGGGCGGAATCCTTGGCGTTGAAGGTGGAAACGCCATAAAGCCCCAGGTCAGCCTCACCCGAGACATGCGGCGTGAAGCCCTGCGCCATGGCGCTGGATAGGACGCCAAGGCTTGCAATCATGCCAAAGGCCAGGTTGCGAAGACTGGTCATGATCATGCGGCGTCCCCCCGCATCGCCGGCACCATCAACGAGACATTATGTCGGAACATGGCCTCATAGGTCGGTGCCGGGCCGGATTCGGCAGACAGCGCATCGGCATAAAGCCGACCGCGCACCCGCAAGCCGGTTTCCTGCGCAATGCGTTGCAGGGTGGCGGGATTGGTCATGTTTTCCATGAACAGCGCCGAGATGCCTTCCGCCTTGATCTGGCGAATCAATCGCCCGACTTCGGCGGCGGAGGGCTCGGCCTCGGTGGAGACACCCTGGGGTGCGAGGAAGCGCACGCCATAGGCTTCCCCGAAATAGCCAAAGGCATCATGGCTGGTGACAATCTTGCGTCGGGTCGCAGGTACTCTGGCGATTTCCGCGCGCACCCATTGGTCAAGCGCGGCAAGGCGCGCGGCATAGGCTTCCGCATTGCGGCGATACAGCGCCTCACCACCCGGATCGGCGGCGACCAGCCCGGCAGCGATATTGCGGACGTAATGCTGGCCGAGCCCCAAATCCTGCCAGGCATGCGGGTCCGGCACTTGCCGAGGCCCGACGGAATGATTGTGCCGCCGACCAGCACCGCCATGATCATGCCCGTGATGATGATGCGCCTGCATCATGCGCGGCGTGATGCCATCGGTCGTGGTCACCAAGGCGCCCTTGAAGCCGGAAGACCGGATCATGCGATCCAGCCAACCTTCAAAGCCAAGCCCATTGCGGATCACCACCGCCGCATTGGTCAGCGCGGCGGCATCTGATGGCTTGGGCTGAAAGCCATGCGCATCCTGATCCGGCCCGGCAATGGAACGGAGAGCAATGCGCTCCCCGCCAATCTGGCGTGTCATATCCGCGAGGATGGAGAAGGACGCGGTGACCGGAAGCCGCTGCTGGGCGCGGGCAGGCCGGGCCAGCAATAGGGCAGGGGCGAAAAGGACGGCGCGGCGAAGCATGGGCGGGGGCCTGCGAAGAAGTTGTGGAATGTTATAATGTAACGTTCTGTCGGCCTGTCAAGTCGGCATGGCCCTGCCGCACGCAAAGGTTTAGGCTATCAGCATGAGTGACGTTTTGACCCCTGCCCGGGAAGTGGAGGATGCGGCGCGGCTCGCCGAAAATGCCGCGCTCGCGGCGCGATTGCTGCGCGCGCTGGCCAATGAAAGGCGGCTTTTGGTGCTATGTGATCTGGTCGCGGCGGGCGAGAAATCCGTCAATGACCTGGCCGCCACTGTCGGGTTGTCGCAATCGGCGCTATCGCAACACTTGGCCTTGCTGCGTGATGAAGGGCTGGTCGCGACCCGGCGCGCCGGCACCGTGATCTATTATCGTCTGGCAGACCCGAAGGCCGAGGCGGTGCTGCAAACGCTCCACCGCCTGTTTTGCGAAGCACCCGGTCAGTCGGGTGGGGTTTCCTCGGGCGGGTAGTTCAACTCCACTGCGACGCCGTTTGGATCATGCAGGAAGATTTGCGTCTGCCTATCGCGCGGGATGACGCGCGCCGTGTAGGTGACCTTGTGCTTGTCCAAATGCGCGCGCATGGCGGCAAGCCCGGTGCAGGAAAAGGCGATGTGGTCCACAAGGCCCGTATGGCCGACCTTGCGTTCCGGTAGCCCTTCTTCCCCCTGCCGATCACCAATCAAATGAACGGTGGGGTTGTCGCCGCAATAGAGCCAATAGCCCGGGAAAGTGAGCGGTGGGCGATAGCCGAGCTTAAGCCCCAGCACCGTCTCATAAAAATCCTTGGTGGCTTCCAGATCCACCGGGCGCAGCGTGTAATGGTTCAGACCTTGCAGGCCCATCTTTGTTTCCTCCGTTTTATAGTGATGCGGATCCTTGCCGATCCGCCCTTATAGGAAGCGCGCATGCGGCGTCTGCCCCAGCAGATGCTGCCCCACCGCTTCAAAATGTGCGCTGCGGCCTTGCACCTGTTGGCTGACCGCGTGCATGTCGCGGAAGCGCCGTTCAAAAGGATTGTCTTCGAAAATCGCGGTGGAGCCGGCTTCCTGATAAATGGTCTCCACCACTTCACGCGATGTCTGAATGGCGAAGGTGGAAGCCAGGCGAATGGAAACCCGCTCATCATTCGTCATCTCAAGCCCCGCTTCCGCGCGCGGCCAGCATTCGCGCAGCGTTTCCAGCAACAGGCTGCGCGCGGAACGCCAACGCGCTTCGGAACGCGCGACCAGGCTTTGAATGACGTGGCTATCGCGCATTGGGCGCGTGCTTGCCGCCGGGGTCTTATCTGACGCCAGCTTGATGAATTCATCCAGCATGCCGCGACAAATGCCAAGCGCCACTCCGGCAAAGCCCGATGCATAGGCATGCGTGCTGGTGAAATGATACAGCGTGCCTGCCGTTTGCCGATTGACCGGCAAATCACGCTGCACCGTGTAATCATCCGGCACGAAAAGATCCGTCACCTCATAAGTGTCGCTGCCGGTGCCGCGCAGGCCCATGACGCGCCAATTATCGGTGATCTTCGGCACTTCGCGCTTGAACAGCATGGTGCGCTCAATCGGGTTGCCTTCGGCATCACTGCGCAGCGATCCATCGCGTTCGACAACCTTGCAATGCCCGCCAAGCCAGGTGCAGTGCCGGCTGCCACTGGCGAAATGCCATTTGCCGGTCACGCGATAGCCGCCATCCACAACATAAGCGCGGGATGTCGGCCCCATGCCCCAGGCAAGAACGGCACGCGGATCGGCGCCCCAAATCTCATAGGCGATTTCGGGCTTCAGATAGGCCGCCGCCATGGAACAGCCGGAAGCCTGCCCGACACACCAGGCGGTGCTGGCATCGGCTGCGGCAATCACAATCTGCATTTGCACGAAATCATGCAGCGGTACTTCCTCACCCCGGAAGGCGCGCGGCAGCAGGGTGCGGAACAGCGCCGCGCCATGCAGCGCATCCAGCAATTCCTTCGGCAAGGCGCGGTCATTTTCGATCTGGCTGGCATGGGCCGCGATGATGGGGGCGATGCGCTTGGCGCGTTCTGCTGGGGCCTCGCCGCCGACATAGCGGGATTGGGTGATTTCCTGCGCTGCGCTCATGCCAAGGCTTCCTCCCGCTTTCGGGCCGGCAGCTGCCATTGGGTCAAGGCACCGTCTCGGCCCCGCGTAAATCAGTCGTCTGACCAAATACCGCGCAGGGTGATTTCTGTCAATTTCCTGCTTTATTGTTGCCCTTGGCACGAATCGGCCTAGATTGACCGAATTGGTCACCCGACCAAAGCCCGGAGCCCATGACCAGCCTGCTTGCCCCGATTGACCCTTCAGCCAGTGTCCGCGACCGCATCCTGGATGTGGCGCAGATGCTGTTTGCTGATCATGGCTATACTGGCGCCTCCACACGCGCGATTGCGCTTGCCGCTGGCGTCAATCTGGCGCAGCTGCATTATTACTTCGGATCCAAGCGGGATTTGTTTCGCGCGGCCTATATGCGCGGGGCGGAACAGGTCACGGCGGCGCGGCGCAAGGCCCTGGAAGGCGCCAGGGCCACCTGGCCCGATGGGCGCATCCCGGTTGAAGTGCTGGTGCGCGCCTTTGTCACGCCCTTCATGCTGAATGGCAAAACCCCCGAAGGCCGCGCCACCATGCGCATGCATGCCCGGCTGAACACGGAACCTGATGATATTTCTCGGGAAGTGCTCAGCACAGTC
>JADCEV010000079.1 GCA_020249865.1 Roseomonas sp.
CCGGGGATAGTGGCATGCGGGTGCTGGCCATTGCGGTCCATCGCCCAGGCTGCCGCCCAATCATGCCCGCCAATGATCACCGGGCTCACACTGTCATTGGCGCGGTCCTGATCGCGCGCTACCCAAACTTGCCCACCGGCAAACCGCCCCGGCAATTCATTCAGCAGATAAAAGGCGCGGTTCAGCACATGGTCTTCCGGCACCGGGATCAG
This sequence comes from Roseomonas sp., assembly GCA_020249865.1. Taxonomy (GTDB): domain Bacteria; phylum Pseudomonadota; class Alphaproteobacteria; order Acetobacterales; family Acetobacteraceae; genus Neoroseomonas. The sequence goes on from JADCEV010000079.1 coordinate 213, forward strand.
CGGCGGTATCGCCAAATCCCGCGTCACGCGCCGAAGTGCGACGCGCGCACTTGGCGACATAGCCTCGCCCGAGCCCTGATCACGCGTATCCATCAGGATAATGCCGCCCTGGCGCATGAAATCATTCAGCGCTGCCGCCGCGGTTGCGCTGGGCGCAGGCGCATCGGGTAGGATCGGCCAATAGAGCAGCGGATAGAAGGAAAGATCATCCTGCCCCGGCGTCACGCCATTGGGTTCGGCCAGCGCTGCCGCCGTGCGCCGATTGACGAAATCAGAAAGCCCCGCAAGCCCGCTGCGCGAGGTTTCATCCACCGCCGCATCGCCGGTTTGGATATAAGCCAAACGGGTCGCGAGTGCGGCACCGCCATCAGCGCCCTGCGCGTTTACCTGCCACGGCACCAGCGCCAGCAGCACAAGCGTGGGCAGCGCGAAACGCCTCGGCCGCCAAAGCCCGCGCAGGCCAAGGGCGGCAATCAACTCCACCAAAAACAGCGCAAAGGCAGCAGCCAAAAGCCATGGCCCCAAATCACGTTCCGCCGCTTCCCCGCCCAGCGTTTGCACGCGTGCCGAGGCAGGGGGTGCCGCCATCAATTGCGGTGCGGGCAAATGGGATGAAAGGTTCAAGGCGCGGCGATAGGCGGCCTCACCTGCTGCGCCGGCCGGGCCATACCAGCCGGGCGGGTGGCGCGGCGATGCGCGGGTTTCTTCCAAAGCGCGCGCAGAAACCGGCGCGGCACCCGAAGGCGGCGCGCCAAGCCGGCCAAAACCATCAAGCGTTTCAAGTGGTGCCAAAGGCTGATCCGCCTCCCCAGCCGCAACGCCGGCCGAAAGTGCCACAAGCCGGCGCAGCATATCCACGAAAAGCCCAGAAAGCGGCAGGTTCGACCATTCCGCCTGAGCGGTCACATGAAACAACACAATCCGCCCGGCGCCGCGTGCCTCCGCCGTGACCAAGGGCGTACCATCCGCGAGCCTTGCCCAGCTCCGTTCCGCCAAACGGGGCGATGGCTCGGCCAGCACTTGCCGTTCCACCGTGACCTCTGCGGGTGGGATCAGCCCGGCAAAGGGCGAATGATCGGGGAAGGGGGCGAGCGTCTGCGGCTTTTCCCAGGTCAGCATGCCGCCCAATTGGCGTTCCCCGGCGCGCAAGGGCACGGGCAGCAGCGTATCCGGCTTGGCCGCCAAACGCGGCCCGGCAAAGCGGATCAGCGTACCGCCCTGGCGCACCCAGGCATCGAGCGCTTCGCGTTCCTTCGGGTCCGCCAATTCGCGATCTGCCAGGATCAGCACGGAAAGCCGGCGCGCGAGCAGCGCTTCGGGCGTGCCGCGCCTGAGTTCCGCAAAGGGATCAAGTGCCCGCAGCAGATAGAAAAGTGGGCCGATCAGCGGTGCATCCGCCCCGGTATCCTCAGCGGCGGCAAGACCCACCGGGCGGCGGCGGAAGCTTTCATCCAGCAGGAAAACGCCTGCCGCGCCGGCTTCCGGTTCCAATTCCAGCCGCACCACCTGGTTGCGGATTTCGCTGGGGAGTTGCAGCACGGCCTCGGCACTGCTTGCCCCCGGCGCCAGCGCCAAATCCACCCGCGCGAGGCTCGCCCCATCCCCGCCGCGCGCCAGGATCGCGACCTGTCCCGGCAGCGCCACCGGGGCCTGCAAAAGTTTTAGGCGTAGCCGATCCCCTTCCAGCACGGGCGGCGCGATCACGCGCCGGGGTTCGGCCGGCGCCTGCATCAGCGTGAGCGGCCCGGCGGCGGCGAGCGTATTCAGCAAGGCTTGCGCATCCTGACCCGCGCCATGATCCAGCCCATCGGTCAGGAAGATGCTTTCAAACCCGGCGGGATTGGCGGCGCGTAGCGCATTCAGCGCAGCCAAAGCTGCGGCGCGATCGGGCGTCCAGGGCTTGGGGCGCACCACAGCCAAGCGTGCGGCGGCTTCCTCGGCGGGCAGGAAGCTCAGTGGGTCGGCCTCACCCTGCAACGGCGCGGTGGTGAGCAGCGCGACGGGCCGGGCTTCGCGCTTGGCGGCTTCAAGAATACGCTGGGCATGTGTCATGCGTCGCGCCCAATCCGGCGCGGCGGCCCAGCCATCATCCAGCACCAGCAACAGCGGGCCGGATTGGCCGGTGCCGGCTGTTGGCTGCCAGATGGGCCGCGCCAAGCCCAGAATGATCAGCCCCGCCACGATCAGGCGCAGCATTAACAGCCACCAGGGTGTGCGCGCTGGCGTGGCCTCGGCCGGCTGCAATTCGCGCAAAATGCGCGTGGGTGGAAAGATTTGGCGCTTGGGTGCGGGTGGCGTGACGCGTAGCAACCACCACAGCACCGGCAGCGCCGGCAATGCCAACAAAAGCCAAGGGGCGGCGAAGCCGATGGGGCCAAGCGTCAGCATCAGCTGGCCTCCAGCCGCTGAAATAGCGCGAGCAAGGCAAGCTCTGGCGGCTGATCCGTGCGATGAGTGGCGAAGCTGAAGCCGAGCGACAGCGCCATGGCCGCGAGACCCTCCCGATGCCGGGCGAGTGCGGCCTGATAGGCGCCGCGCAAAGCCTCGGTCCGCGGGATGGGGGCGGGGGCGCCGCCGGAGGGGTCTTCAAAGCGGATATGCCCGGCGAAGGGCAGGGTTTCCTCAGCGGGATCAAGAATTTGCAGCAGATGCCCACGCAGGCCCTGCGATGCCAAACCCGCCAGTGCGGCGCGGGTTTCTTCAAGCGGCGCCAGGAAATCACTGAACAGCACCAGGCGCGCATGGCGCGGCAGGCGGGGATCGGCGGGAATTGGCGGCTGTTCCGGCAGAAAGCCCGCCAAGGGCGCCAGCGCGGCACGGCCGATAAAGGCGCGCGGGGCGCCGAAGCCGCGCACCCTTTCCCCTCCCCGTAGCAGTAGCGCTGCCAGTGCAAGGAAAAGCATCTCGGCGCGTTCCTGCTTAAGCGGCAGCGTATCGCGGCTGCGCCAGCCCATGCCGGGGCCTCGGGCGGCCCATAAGGCGACTGTTTGCGCCGCTTCCCATTCGGTTTCACGGATAAACACGCGATCAGACCGCGCGGATTGCCGCCAATCCACCCGCGCTGCCGCATCGCCCGGCAGATAGGGGCGGAATTGCCAAAACGCGTCACCCTGGCCGGACCGGCGCCTGCCATGCACGCCTTGCATCACGGTGGCCGCAATGCGTTCGGCCTTCACCACCAAGGGCGGCAGGCGGGCGCCGAGAGCCTCGGCCCGCGCGGTTACACGGTTATGCGCGGCCTCAGCCAAGATCGGCCTTCAGCGCGGCGATCACATCGGCAAGCTTCGCACCTTCCGCCCGCGCGGCGAAATTGAGCGCCATGCGGTGGCGTAGCACGGGTTCGGCCAAAGCCAGCACATCATCCAGCGATGGTGAAAGCCGCCCATCCAGAACAGCGCGGGCGCGGCTGGCCAGCATGAGCGCCTGGGCAGCGCGCGGGCCGGGACCCCAGGCCAGGCTTTCGCGCACAATCGGCAGGCTCGCGGTCTCAGGCCGGGCGCCGCGTACCAGGCGCAGGATCGCTTCCAGCACCTTTTCACCCACCGGCATGCGGCGGATCAGCGCTTGCGCGGCCATCAAATCATCGGCGGTCAGCGCCTGGGGCGGGGGTGCCTCTGGAGCACCAGTGGTCGCCAGCAGCATGGCGCGTTCCGCGGCCTCATCAGGGTAGCTGATGGCGATTTCCAGCAGAAACCGGTCGAGCTGCGCTTCCGGCAGGGGGTAGGTGCCTTCCTGTTCGATCGGGTTTTGCGTTGCCAGCACATGGAAGGGCCGCGGCAAAGGGTGGATTTCCCCAGCAATCGCCACGCGCTGTTCCTGCATGGCCTGCAAAAGTGCCGATTGCGTGCGGGGGGAGGCGCGGTTGATCTCGTCCGCCATCAGCAATTGGCAGAAGATCGGCCCCTTCAGGAAGCGAAAGCCCCGCCGGCCATCGGCCTGGTCTTCCAGCACCTCACTGCCCAGGATATCGGCCGGCATCAGATCGGGCGTGAATTGCACACGCCTGGCATCCAGCCCCATCACCTGACCGAGCGTTTCCACCAGCCGGGTCTTGCCGAGGCCCGGCACCCCCACCAGCAGCACATGCCCGCCAGAGAGCAGCCCGATCAGGCTTTGTTCGACCACATCGGCCTGGCCATAGATGGCCGCGCCGATGGCGGCCCTGACTCCGGCCAGCTTCTGGCCCAGTTTTTCAACTTCCTGCACCAGGAATGTCGCTTCCTGAGCTTCAGCACCTTCACGCATGCGGGATAGGCTCCCTATATTGCTGGCATCGGGTTTCGGGACTCGTCCCCGCCTTTGGTGAGGTTGGGTGGCTTGGGGTCATACGGCAAGGGTCGAGCATAGATTATGGCGTTTCAGGATGCGGCGAAAGGACGAAATCACGCGCATGCCGATGTGATGGAAGGGCGCGCGCCCCGCCAGCCGCATGATGTGGGTGACCTTGCCATCCGTATCGCCCGCGACGGCACCTGGTATTATCGCGGCAGTCCGATTGCCCGGAAGGAAATGGTCTGCCTGTTCGGTTCGGTGCTGAAACGTGGCGCCGACGGTTCCTATATCCTGGAAACACCGGTGGAGCGCGGGCGGATTGAAGTTGAAGACGCGCCCTTCATCGCCGTTGAACTGTTCTGGCGCGATTGCGATTGCGGTGATGGCGCGCCGCGCCAATGCCTGAGCTTCCGCACCAATCTGGATGAAATGGTGACCGCCGATGCGGAACACCCGATCCGCGTGCATCTTGACCCCGTGAGCCGCGAACCGCGCCCCTATATCACCGTGCGTCCCGGGCTGGAGGCGCGGATCAATCGCGCGGTATTCTACGAATTGGTGGCGCTCGCCCAGCCTGAGGTTTTGAACGGCCGCCAGGTGCTTGGCGTTTGGAGTGAGGGGATCTTCTTCCCCATAGACGAAGCGCCCATCCTGGATCTGCCGGAAGCGTGAGCGGGGCGCTGGCTTTTCCGCTGACAGTTGAAGCGCTGCAGGCGCGCATTGCTGATCCCTTACGGTTACGCGCGGATCGGCCCGCACCTCGGGAAGATGTGGAACGCGCCGCGCGCGCGGGTGGGCGCATGACGCCGGCGGCAGTGCTGGTGCCGCTGGTGCTGCACCCGGAACCGACCGTGCTGCTGACCTTACGTTCCGCTGATCTGAAGGCGCATGCGGGGCAGGTTTCCTTTCCCGGTGGCCGGCTTGAAGCAGGCGAAGACCCGGTGACGGCGGCCTTGCGAGAGGCTGAGGAAGAAATCGGCCTGCATACCAGCCTGCCCGAGATTGTCGGCGAATTGCCGCCCTTGCTGACCGGGACGGGATTTATCATCACGCCGGTGGTGGCGCTGCTGCGCCCGCCTTTTGCGTTGAAGCCTGATCCGGGGGAGGTGGCGGAGACGTTTGAATATCCTCTGGCCCATGTGACAGATCCCGCCAAGCCGGAACGCCGGTCACGTGAATTTCGTGGTGAGACGCGGGAATTCTGGGTCTGGCCGCATGAACGCCACTATATCTGGGGCGCGACCGCTTCCGTGCTGGTGACGCTTGCTTCCGTGCTGCGCGAAGATTGAATGCTCGGTACCGGGGGATAGAATAAGCCCGTGCCCTATCTAATCGAAGCCCTGCTGTTCCTTTTGCCCTTCGCGGCGTTTTTCATTTGGCGCCGGCTTAATCCGGGACGCGAGCCAGGTACTGTGCTGCTGGTGCTGGCCGGTTGCGGTGCGGCTTTGATGCTGGCCGGCGCCCTTTGGTATGGGCTGTCACGCGCCAGCGCGCCGGGATCGAAATATGTCCCCGCGCGGATTGACGGCACCGAAATCACGCCAGGCCATATGGAGCCGCGGCGATGAGCGAAACCGAACAGCGCCTGGTGGAACTGCCTGCTTTTCTGACCGCGCCTGCCACGGCCAAGGTGCTGGCCGCACTGCCCGGCAGCCGCGCGGTAGGCGGCGCGGTGCGTGATGCGCTGGCGGGCCTGCCGGTCGCGGATGTGGATGTCGCAGCACCGCTGCCGCCTGACGACATCATCGCGCGCTTGAGCGCTGCTGGCTGCAAAGTGTTTGAGACCGGGTTGGCGCATGGCACCGTGACCGCGGTGTGGGATCATCAGCCGATTGAAGTGACGGCGCTGAGGCGCGATGTGCTGACCGATGGCCGCCATGCCGAAGTGGCCTGGACGACGGATTGGCAGGAAGATGCGGCGCGGCGCGATTTCACCATCAATGCCATGTCGCTTGGCGCCGACGGCGTGCTGCATGATTATTTCGGTGGGCGCGAGGATTTGGCGCGCGGCGTGGTGCGCTTTGTTGGTGATCCAGAGACGCGTTTGGCTGAGGATTATCTCAGGCTACTGCGGTTTTTTCGCTTTCAGGCACGCTACGGCAAGGGCGCGCCGGATGCGGCGGCGCTGCGCGCTATGCGCGCCGCGATACCGGGCCTTGAACGGCTTTCGGTTGAACGCATCTGGATGGAAATCAAGCGCATCCTGATGGTGGCGGAACCTGTGCCAGCGCTGCGGCTGATGGCAGAGCTTGGCGTGCTGCCCGCGATCCTGCCGGAAATCGCCGAACCCGATATTGAGTGTGTCGCGCGGTTGGTGGCACTTGGCGCGCCGGCGGAACCCTTGCTGCGCCTGGCGGCTTTGGGCGGTGCAGCGCCTGGGCTTGCGGCGCGCTTGAAGTTTTCGATAGCCGAGACACGCGCGCTGCGTTTCTTGCAGGAAACTGATGCCCCCGATGCGGCGGTTGATGCGGCAGAATTTCGCCGCTGGCGCGCGCGCCATGCGGCGGTGGCGTTGGAAATACAGGAAGCCGCGTTGTGGTTGGCGGATGCGCGGGATGGTGCCGCGCCGCTGCGCACTGGGCTGCGCGCCACATTGCACGCCGAAGCCGCGCCGGTTTTTCCCTTGCAGGGGCGGGACCTTTTGGCAGCAGGTGCTACCCCCGGCCCGGCACTCGGTGCGCTACTGGCAAAGGTTGAGGCGTTTTGGATCGCAGGCGGCTGCGCTGCCGATCACTCCGCCTGCCTGGCCGAGGCAAAGCGGCTGATGGCGCGCCCCTGACGCGCGCTACCCCGGCAGCATCTTGCCGGGGTTCATCAGGCTATCGGGGTCAATCGCGCCCTTGATGGCGCGCATGACATCCAGCGCCACCGGGTCCTTCAGTGATGCCATGGCGTGGCGCTTGGATTGGCCAATGCCGTGTTCGGCGCTGAAGCTGCCGCCCATCTCGACCGCGATGGCATTGACCAGAGATTCCAGCCCCGCCGCACGAGAAGCCCAATCCTTGTAGTCCATGCCCTTGGGCGCGCCCATGCCAAGATGGATATTCCCATCCCCGGCATGGCCGATCATGAACAACTCGCCTTCCGGCCAGCGCGCCACCAATTCCTGTTCAACCCGCGCGAGGAAGCGCGGCACGGAGGAGACCGGCACGGCGGTATCAGTGCCGACATAAGGCCCGTTGCGGCGCTGGCAATCCGGATAATCTTCCCGAATGCGCCAAAAGCCGGCGCGCTGATCCTCATTCGCAGCCAGCACGGCATCGGTGCAATCACCGGCTTCCGCCGCTTCCGCCAGCGTGTCTTCCAGCATTTCCTTGAGCGGCACGGCAGGATGTGCGGCGGCGATTTCCACCATGACATACCAGGGGCTTTCAAGCGCCATCGGCATGCGTGTGCGCAGCCCAAAGCGTTCCACCACCTGCATGCATTCCTTGCGGATCAGTTCAAAGGCAATCACATCGGCGCCCGATTCCAACATGCGTGACAACAAGGACAGCGCCGCATCGGGCGATGGCACGGCAACAAAGGCGGTCTCCACGCGCTTCAAGGCCGGCACCAGCCGCAAAGCGGCCGCCGTGATGATGCCAAGCGTGCCTTCCCCACCCAGGAACAAATGGCGCAGCGCATAGCCGCTATTGTCCTTGCGCACGCGCCTGAGATCATTCAGCACGCGCCCATCGGGCAGCACCACTTCAAGCCCGAGCACCAAATCGCGCGCATTGCCCCAGCGAATGGTGCGAATGCCGCCCGCATTGGTGGAAAGCGCGCCCCCAACCATGGCCGAGCCCTGCGCGCCCCAGGAAAGCGGGAAAAGCCGCCCTGCTGCTGCTGCGGCTTCCTGCACATTCTGGATGATGCAGCCCGCTTCCGCGACGAGCGAAAAATCCTTCGCATCCACATCGCGGATGCGGTTCAGCCGTTCCAGGCTCATGACCACCGCAGGCGGGCCGTTATCCTGCACCACCGCCCCGCCACAAAGCCCGGTGCGCCCGCCGGCTGGCACAATGGCCAGCCCGGCGGCGGCGCAGGCGCGGACAGAGGCCGAAACCTCCTCCACCGAGCCCGGGCGCAGCACGGCGCGCGGTGTCCCGCGATAGGTTCCGCGCCAATCCACCGCATAGGGGGCGATATCGGCATCCTCAATGAGGCAATTCTTCGGCCCCACGATAGGGGCGAGCAATTCGGCTGCGTTCATGGGGGAATACTTCCCCCGATGGACGCCGGGGTCAAACGGACTTTTGTTGGTCGCATTTTCCGAGTCGCTAAGCGGTTCCGCTTGGCTTGAAAATGCTCCGCTTGACTGCCCGCCCTGGGCGCTTCAAGCACAGGGCAGAAGCCGGAAAGGGGTAGGACATGGCGCGTTTTCTGAAGCGGGGTCGGGATGCGGATGCGGTGGCGGAAGATGACGCCAAGGTGCGCGCCACGGTCGAAAACATCCTGGCCGATATCAAGGCGCGCGGCGATGCCGCGGTGCGCGAACTCTCCATCCGCTTCGACAAATGGGACCGGCAGAATTTCCGCCTGAGTGAGGGCGAAATCCAAGCCTGCCTGGATCAACTCACGCCGCGCGATCTGGAAGATATTCGCTTTGCGCAGACCCAGGTGCGCAATTTCGCCGAGCATCAAAAGGCGGCCTTGCGCGATATTGAAGTGGAAACCCTGCCTGGCGTGGTGCTGGGGCACCGCAATATCCCGGTTAATTCGGTTGGCTGCTATGTGCCGGGCGGCAAGTATCCGCTGCTGGCATCGGCCCATCTGTCGGTGGTGACGGCGAAGGTCGCGGGCTGCAAGCGCATCATCACCTGCGCGCCGCCATTTGAAGGCCGGCCAGCGCCAGCCATTGTGGCGGCGCAGCACCTGGCCGGTGCGGATGAGATCTATTGCCTGGGCGGCATTCAGGCGGTGGGCGCCATGGCGCTGGGTACGGAAAGCATCGCGCCCGTGGATATGCTGGTTGGTCCCGGCAATGCCTTTGTCGCCGAAGCCAAGCGCCAGCTTTACGGGCGCGTCGGCATTGATCTTTTCGCCGGCCCCACGGAAACCCTGATTATCGCCGATGAAACCGTGGATGGCGAGATTTGCGCGACCGACCTGCTGGGTCAGGCGGAACACGGCCCGAATTCACCGGCGGTACTGCTGACCACTTCCGAAAAACTGGCGCGCGAGACAATGGCCGAGGTTGAACGCCTGCTTGGTATTCTGCCGACGGCCGCCATCGCGCGTAAGGCCTGGGAAGATTATGGCGAGGTCATCATCTGCGACAGCGAAGATGAAATGGTGGCGGAAGCTGATCGCATTGCATCCGAACATGTGCAGGTGATGACGCGCGATCCGGATTACTTCCTGCAACACATGACAAATTACGGCGCCTTGTTCCTGGGCCCGCGCACCAATGTTTCCTATGGCGATAAGGTGATCGGCACCAATCATACTTTGCCCACGAAAAAATCCGCGCGTTATACGGGTGGGCTTTGGGTCGGCAAATTCATGAAGACCTGCACCTATCAGCGCGTACTGACGGATGAGGCTTCGGCCATGATCGGCGAATATTGTTCGCGCCTTTGCATGCTGGAAGGTTTTGCGGGCCATGCGGAACAGGCGAATATCCGCGTGCGCCGCTATGGCGGGCGCAATATTCCCTATGCGACGGCAGCCGATTGAAGGCGGGCGGCGCTGCGGGTGAGTGACGCGTCGCCGCTCCGCATCGCGCTTTTTACGCTGGAAAGCCTCGCGAGCCATGCTGCGGTGCGTACCTTTGTTGAGGCGCATGCGGCAGAGCTGGTGCTGATTGGGCGATCCAAGCCTTATCGCGCTGCGGCGGGTGGCGCTTTCGGGCAATTCTGGCGGCATCTTCGTCGTTCTGGCTTGCGTTTTTTGCCCTATCTCTTCGTCAATTTCGTGCTGCCTCCCCTGGTGGCGCGATTTCGCTGGCGGCAGGGCTTGGCGGAGATCGCGCGCGCGCACGGCATTGCGCTGCTGGAGGTTGAGGATGTGAATGCCGCCGCCTGTCACGCGGCATTGCAGGCGGCGCGGCCTGATGTGATCCTGTCCTTTCATTTCGATCAGATTTTCACGCGGGAAACGCTCGCTCTGGCGCCGCTCGGGGGCGTGAATATCCACCCATCATTACTGCCGCGCCATCGCGGCCCCATCCCAGCCTTTTGGGCCTTGCAGGAAGGGCCGGGGGCGATGGGTGTCAGCATCCACCGCATCGCCGCGCGCATTGATACCGGAGAAGTGCTGGCGCAGCGCGCCCATGCCTTGCCTTCGGGCGTTTCCGCTTCCACTGCCGCGCGGCTGCTGCATGACGCGGCCTTGCCGATGATCAGCGATGTGTTGCGCGCGCTGGCGGCAGGCAAGGCTGAAGGTGCGGTCGCGCCGCCACTGCCCTATTGCGGCTTTCCAAGCGCCGCCGAGATTCACGCCGCGCGCCGGCAGGGTGTGCGGCTGGTCCGCTTCGCGGATTGGCGCGCAGCACTTGGCTTGTGATAGCAACGCCAAAGTTTTTCAGGATTGAACACCATGGATTTGCCCCGCACCCCTTCCTTTCGCCTTGATGGCCGCCGCGCCTTGGTGAGCGGCGCCGGCCGCGGCATTGGCCTTGCTGCCGCTGCCGCGCTCGCGGATCAAGGCGCGCATGTCACGCTGCTGGCCCGCAGCGCCAATGAGATTGAGGCCGCCGCCGCCGCCATTCGCGCCAAGGGCGGTGCGGCAGAGGCTCTGTCCTTGGATGTGAATGATCTGGCGGCGACAGAAGCGGCGATCACGGCAGCCGTGCCCTTCGATATTGTGGTCAACAATGCGGGCACCAATCGCCCCAAACCCTTCACCGATGTGACGGTGGATGATTTTGACGTCGTGATGGGCCTCAATGTCCGCGCGGCGTTTTTCCTGGCGCAACAGGTCACCAAGCGGCTGCTGGCGGAAAAGCGCCCCGGTTCGATCATCAATGTCTCATCCCAGATGGGCCATGTCGGCGCGCCCAATCGGACGATCTATTGCGCTTCCAAATGGGCGATTGAGGGGCTGACCAAGGCCATGGCGGTGGAATTGGCGCCGCATGGCATTCGCGTGAATACGCTTTGCCCCACCTTCATCGAAACGCCACTCACAAAACCCTTCCTGGCCGCGCCTGGCTTTCGGGAACAGGTCGAAGCCAAGATCAAGCTTGGCCGAGTGGGCCAGGTGGAAGATCTGATGGGCGCCATTCTGCTGCTCGCCAGCGATGCCGGCGCGCTGATGACGGGATCGGCCCTGCTGGTGGATGGCGGTTGGACGGCGGATTAGGTTTTACATGGCCCGCCGTTCCGGCGGCAGGCGCGACAGCCGGCGAAACACGGAATAGGCCGCAGCCGCACTCGCTTCCTGCATCGCGCCTTCGCGCACCTCCGCCTGGTTCCACATCCAGCTTTGCGGCGGGTCATCGCGCATGGTCCAATCGGGGAAGAGGCGCTCCGGCGTATCGCCCACATGCAGCAGCGCCACCTCCACATGCCGATCATCGGCCAGGATGCGCCCGAAGGTTTCTGTGACCGCCGCGCGCGGGCCTTCCAGCATTTGCATGAACATATCGGCGCGGCAGATCAGGGCGCCGGTAATCGCGTTTTCAGCATTGCGCGCCCGCGCCAGGGTCAGAATATCATCCAGCATTGGCGCATTGAAGCCGAAGGGGCGAGAGGTATAGATAAGCTGACAAAGACGCATCGGCATGTTTCGCTCCCGGAGCCTGTTTCGGGAAGCTTAGGCGAAGCCAAGGGCCAAAGGGGAAAAATTCGTCATGAATGAGGAAAATTTCCATCGCCTGCTGCATCGCCCGGGCACGCTGGTGGATATCGGCGCGCATGATGGGCTGCTGACCATCCCGCTTGCGCGCCTGCCTGGCAGCCGGGTGCTGGCCTTTGAACCCCTGCCCAGCGCCTTTGCCCGGCTGCAAGCCGCGCTGCGGGCGGCTTTTGGCGAAGCACCCGCCCATGTCGCATGCCACCATCTCGCTTTGGGTGATCACCAGGGCAGCATCACCCTTGCCATGCCCGTGCTGGATGGGGTGGCGCAGGAACAATGGGCGAGTACCGCCAAGGATTACGCGGCGCATGTCTCGGCCCGTGTGACGGTGGAGCGCTTCACCGTGCCGATGCGTACCCTGGATGATTTCGCGCTGTCGGATGTGACCGCCATCAAGCTGGATGCCGAGGGCGCCGAATATGAAATCCTGCGCGGCGCACGCGAAACCTTACTGCGCTGCCGCCCCGTGTTGACGCTGGAGGTGGAAGAACGCCACCGCCCTGGCAGCACCTATGCCGTGCCGGCCTATCTGGATGCGCTGGGCTATGATGTGTTCTTCGAATTGAACGGCGCCTGGCACCCGATGGCCGATCTGGATCGCGCGACCATGCAGCGCGCGTCATCCGATCCATCAGTGTTTGAAGCCTCAGACCCTTATGTTTTTGTGTTTTACGCGCTGCCGCGGGAAGACAGCGCCGCGATGCTGGAAACGCTGCGCCGCGCGGGTTAGAGCCACATCACATCCGCAATCTCGCGCGCGCCGGAAACGAGCATCGCCAGCCGATCAAAGCCAAGGGCAATGCCGCTGGTGGCTGGCATGCCGTGTTCCAGGGCGGCCAGGAAATCCTCATCAACCTCCCAGCCATGTTCGCCGCTGATGCGGCGGCGCTCCGCAGTATCGGCGATGAAGCGCGCGCGCTGTTCGGTGGGATCGGTCAACTCATCAAAGGCATTGGCCAGTTCAAGCCCGGCGACGAACAGCTCAAAGCGCAGTGCCGCGCGTGGATCCTTCGGGTCGCGCCGCGCCAGGGCCGCTTGCGGCGCCGGCCAATGCGTCAGGAAACTCGCGCGCCCGCGGCCAATATTTGGTTCGACATGTTCGAGTAGCAGGCGGAAGAACAAATCCTCCCAGCCCTCATCAGCGCGCGTCGCGAAGCCGGCAGCCTTCGCGGCGGCATGCAGCCGCGCCGCATCGCCCTCGGTGCCCAAGATATCCAGCCCATTGCACCAGCGGTCAAAAGCCTCCGCCATGGTGATGCGTTCAAAAGGCAAACTGAGATCGGTGGTCACCGCGCCATGGGCGACGATCTGTGGCGCGACGGCGCGGACATAATCCTCGGTCTCGGCCATCAGCCCCTCAAAGCCAAGGCCCGGACGATACCATTCCAGCATGGTGAATTCCGGCGCATGGCGCGGCGAGGTTTCGCCATTCCGCCAGACGCGTGCCAATTCAAACAGCGGCCCGGCGCCCGCTACCAACAGCCGCTTGATCGCCAATTCTGGGGAAGTGCGCAGCCACAGATTGCGTGACGCCCCCTGGCCCAAATGCGCCTCATACCTGGTCGCGAAGGCGCGCAAATGCACCTCGGCCCCCGGGGCGGGCACTAGCGCGGGGGTTTCCACTTCGCGGTAGCCGCGCGCCAAGAAAAAGGCGCGGGTTTCGGCGGTAAGCTGCGCGCGGCGTTCCAGGAAGGGCAGCCGCGCGGCGAAGGCTTCCGGGTGCCAGGGGGGCAGGGGCATTGCTGCGCTTTCAGGGCTGGTATAGTCGCTCGATCCTATGCCCCAGCCCATCGCCCAGGACCAGAGCCGCACGCTGCGCAGCCCGCAGGATTTGGCGCGCGCTGGGCTGGTGGCGGTGGATGCGGTGCCGGGCTTGGAGGCTGTCGCCGCGCGCTACGCCACCGCCATCACGCCAGCCATGGCCGCGCTAATCACCCCGGATGACCCCGCTGATCCAATCGCGCTGCAATATATCCCCAATGCGGCAGAACTGATCACCGCGCCGCATGAATTGGAAGACCCGACCGCGGATGCGCCCTTCACGCCAGTGAAGGGTGTTGTGCATCGCTACCCGGATCGCGCGCTGCTGAAACCCTTGCTCGCCTGCCCGGTCTATTGCCGGTTTTGTTTTCGCCGCGAAAAGGTCGGCCCCGATGGGGGCTTGCTGACCGAAGCGGAATTGCAGGAAGCGCTGGCGTGGTTTGAAGCCAATACGGCGATTAGAGAGGTGATCCTGACCGGCGGCGATCCGCTGATGCTCTCGGCGCGGCGCTTGGATGAAATCCTCAGGCGGCTTGCTGGCATGGCGCATATCGAAAGCTTACGCATCCACACCCGCGTGCCAGTGGCCGATCCCGCGCGGGTGACGGCTGCGCTGGTGGGCGCGATGCGCCAGGCCAAGCCGGTTTTCATCGCGGTGCACGCCAATCACGCGCGCGAATTCACGCCTGATGCTGCCGCAGCGCTGGCGCGATTGGCCGATGCTGGTGTACCGCTGCTTGGGCAATCCGTCCTGCTGCGCGGGGTGAATGATGATGCGCCGGCGCTGGAAGCGCTGCTGCGCGCCATGATCCGCAACCGCATAAAACCCTATTACCTGCATAGCCTGGACCCCGCCCCCGGCACGGCGCGGTTTCAGGTGCCGGAAGAAGATGGCCTGGCGCTGATGGCGGCATTGCGCGGGCGGCTGCCGGGCCATGCGCTGCCACTTTTTGTGCGCGAAACGCCAATGGGTGGTGGGAAGAAGCCGGTGGCATAGGCTGGATCCTATCTTGCCCGGGCCTTTCTTTTTTACTTCTCGACAAAGGTTGCTTTCTCAGACCAAGCTTTCCCGGTGGCGACAGCAGATCGCCCTTTAGGGAGAAGACAATGGCTCTGAACAGAAGAGATATCCTGAAGGCCGGCGCAGCCGCGCCTTTGGGCGGGCTGCCCTGGCGCAGTGCCAAGGCGCAGGCCGCCAATACCATCAAGCTCGGTGTGCCCGTGGATATGTCCGGCATGTATCGTGATGTCACCGGCAGCACCTCGGTCGCTGCCGCACGGCAAGCGGTGCAGGATTTCGGCCAGCGCGGCTTCAATGTGGAAGTCGTCTTTGCGGATCATCAAAATCGCCCGGATGTCGGCGTGAATATCGCGCGCCAATGGTTTGATCGTGATGGTGTGGATGCGCTGGTGGATGTCGCCACATCTTCGGTCGCACTCGCGGCTAATGATATCTGCCGCGAAAAGAACAAGGTGCATATCAACAGCTCAGCCGCAACATCGGATCTGACGGGTGCGCGCTGCTCACCCAATATGGTCCATTGGACTTATGACACCTGGATGCTCGCCAATTCGGTGGGCGGTGCGACCGTGCGCGCTGGTGGCGATTCCTGGTTCTTCATCACGGCTGATTACGCCTTTGGCCATGCGCTGGAACGCGACACCGCGGGCTTTGTGCGTGCCGCTGGTGGCCGTATTCTCGGTGCAGTGCGCACACCTTTTCCCGGTACCTCGGATTTTTCCTCCTTCCTTGTGCAAGCGCAAGCAAGCCGCGCCAAGGTGATCGGCCTTGCCAATGCGGGGACGGATACGATCAATTGCGTGAAGCAGGCCGCTGAATTCGGGCTCAATCGGCGCGGTGTGCGGCTTGCGTCGTTGTTGCTTTTCATCACGGAAGTGCATTCGCTGTCCCTGAATACGGCGCAAGGGCTGATTGTGACGGAAAGTTTCTATTGGGATTTGAATGACCGCACCCGCGCCCTTACGCAGCGCATGCGCCCGCATATCGGCAATGCCGGCTTCGCCAGCACCCATGCCGGTACCTATGCCGGTGCATTGCATTACCTGAAGGCGGTGGCCGATATGGGCGTTGCGGCCGCCAAGGCCGATGGCGCGGCGGCGGTTGCGCGCATGAAGGCGATGCCAACGGATGATGACGCCTTCGGCCGCGGCAGCATTCGCGCCGATGGGCGGAAGATCCACCCGTCTTTCCTGTTTGAGGTGAAAAAGCCCGAGGAAAGCCGCGGCCCCTGGGATTACTACAAGCTTTTGCAAACCACCGAAGCCGACAAGGCTTTCCGCCCGCTCAATGAGGGCAACTGCAACCTGGTCAGAAGCTGAACATCACGTTGCGCCGCGACATTGGGTGCATGCGCCCGATGTCGCGGGCCTTACGCCATAACCTCAATGGCCGTCAGCCCCGCGGCCAAAACGCGCAGAAGATCGCGCTGTTCCAACGCAATGCAGCCCTCGGTCGGGCTGAAGCCAGGGCGCGCCAAATGCAGGAAAATCACACTGCCGCGCCCACGCAGCACCGGCGCATCATTCCAGCCAAGAACACCGATCACATCGTAAATCGCATCCGCGCGCCAAAGCTCCTCATGGCGCGCGGGATGCGGCAGGCGGATTTGCGAATTGTAATCGGCATGGGCGGGATCATCGCACCACCCATCATCGGGCGCGATGGGTGCCACCGGCACTGCGGCGCGCGGCGGCGCGAGACGATCGGCGCGATACAAAATGCGTCGCAGCGGCAAAAGACCTATCGGCGTTGTACCATCGCCTTCGCGCTTATCGGCGCGCCGGCCGCCCTTGCCAATGGCGCAACGAAAAACGCCACCTTGGAAACGTAGCAGCCCATCCGGACCAAGCTGCGCCACACCCTTTGGGCCCATCGCCTACCCCAGCATATGCCCGAAGCGCCGTGCCTTGGTGTCCAGATAGGCGTCATTCACGCCATTGGGGTCGAACTGATGCGCCTCGCGGCCCACCACATCAATGCCACAGGCAGCCAAGCCCGAAATCTTATCGGGATTATTGGTCAGCAGCCGCACCCGCGTCAGCCCCACCTCACGCAGCATGGTGGCGCCCACCAGGAAGTTGCGTTCATCCGCGCCATAGCCAAGCGCGCGATTGGCATCGAGCGTATCAAGCCCGCGATCCTGCAGCGTATAGGCGCGCAGCTTGTTCACAAGGCCAATGCCACGCCCTTCCTGCGCCAAATACAGCAGCACCCCGCCTGCCGGGTCTTCCGCCATGCGCTTGATGGCGCCGCGCAGCTGCGGCCCGCAATCGCAGCGGAGCGAGCCTAAAAGATCACCGGTGAAACATTCGGAATGCGCCCGCGCCAAGGGGGCTTGGCCGGCTGCTGCGCTTGCTTCCGGATCGCCCACCAGAATGGCCAAATGCTCAATCCCGCCATCGGCGGCGCGGAAGGCGATGATGCGCGCCTCCGGCGCATCTTCCAGCGGCACGCGGGCTTCGGCCACGCGCTTCAGGCTGGAAGCGGCGCTGATCGGGTAGCTCAGAATATCCTCGGCCGGGACGGTCAGCAGTGAAAGCCGTTCGGCCACACCGGGGGCGACGGGGGCCACCACCAGCGCGGGCAGCAAGCGCCCAAGCTTGGCCAGCGCCAGGGCAGCACCGGCCAGCGGGGGTGGGGCCACCTGCTCGGCCTCGGCCGGCAGCAGGCTTTCGGTGGTGGGGTCGGCGAAGCTGCGCAGCCTGGCGGGGTCCAAAGCGGCCGGGGGCAGGCGCAGCGCCACAACGGGCTGATCCTCGGCCTGGGTTACGGGGCGGCGCAGCAACGCCGCGGCACGCACCGGCGCCAGCAGCAAAACCGGCACGGCCAGCCCGGCGCCAGCGATATCTGTCAGGCCCGCCGCGCCCAGCGTTTCCGCTGCGCCCACCAGCAAGGCGGTTTCCTGCTGGACAATCAGCACAGGCGTACCGCGGCGCAAATCGGAAATGGCGCGATGCACTCCACGCATGGCCAAGCGGCGCGGATCAAGACAGGGTTCAGGGTGCTGCGGCAAAAGGCCACCTTGTGGGGACATGTGACGGGTTTCCATTAGGCCGATATTCAACCATTGGGAATGTGGCACTGATACGGCGCTTTACGACCCCAAGGCCAGAAAGAAGCCCGGCCTTGCCCAGACTGTCTTGCGGCCGGGGCGGGGCGGGTGGCATCCTCTCCCGTGAAAGACGGGCCGCTGCTCCCATCGCGGCAGCGCCCCATGACGAAGAATGAGGCCTATCGCCGATGACCCCGCCGCATCCCGTGCTGATCGTGGATGGCAATGACCGGCTGAGGACAAGCCTTGCGGAGCAATTGGCCTTCGGGGGTGAATTCACTGCCACGGGCGCCGCCAGTATTGCCGCCGCTGATGCGCTGATCCGCGCCGATGGCAACCGCTTTGCCGCCATGCTGCTTGATCTTGGGCTGCCTGATGGCTCTGCGCGGGAGTTTTGCGCAAAACTCCGCCGTTCAGGGCTGCGCATGCCCATTATCGTCCTGGCCGGGGCAGCCGGAGAGGCAGAGGTGCTGCGCTGCCTGGATGCCGGGGCGAATGACGCCATTACCAAGCCGCTCCGCATGCAGGATCTGATCGGCAAGCTCCGCGCCCAGATTGCCCGTGCCGCGGATGGGGAAGGTGGGGTTTGCACCATCGGGCCCTATGAATTTCGCCCCGCCGCCAAGCTGTTGCAGGAAGGGCGGCGCGGGCGGAAAATTCGCCTGACGGAAAAGGAAACGGCGATCCTGACCTTCCTGCTTGGTGCTGGCGGGCAGCCGGTTTCACGTGAAATCCTGCTGAGCGAGGTTTGGGGCTATAACAGCAAGGTCACCACGCATACGCTGGAGACGCATATTTATCGCCTGCGCCAGAAGATCGAACCCAACCCGGCAGAGGCGCGCATTCTGCTGACCGATGCAGGCGGCTATCGGTTGGAGGCTGGGTAGGGCCGCGAAGCTCCCCGTTCAATGCTTCCAAATGATCTCGGCGGGGGGCGCTTCGGTCGGGTCCACGCGCAGCATTTGGCCATTCATCACGCTTTTGCCGGTGAAGGCCAGGATGAAGCCCCAATGGGACACCACAAGTGTATGGGACCAATCCTGCAGCGCGGCCATTTCGTCGCGGAATAGCTGCGCGCGGTCAATCACCTGTTCGGCCGGTTCTTCCACGGGCGGCCACCAGACCTCGTCTATATGGTCCAGCACCACATGCGGGAAATCGAGCCGCAATTCAGTCACCGGCCGGCCGATATCGCAGGTGAAGGCATAGCGTTCGCGCACGGTTGGCGTCACGGTCAGCGGCACATTCAAGCGGCGCGCCACCGGCAGGGCAGTTTGCAAGGCGCGGGTATAGGGGGAGACGATGATGCGCCTGATCCCCTCATGCGCCAGCGCTTCGGCCGCTTCTTCGGCCTGGGTTTGGCCGAGCGGTGTCAATTTCGGGTCTATGATGCCGGGGTCTTTGCGGGTTTGCGTGAAAAGCAGGTTGAATTCGCTTTGCCCGTGCCGAAGCAGAATCACGTTGAGTCACCCTTGTTTGAACCCGGTTTGTCTAGCGAGGCTCCCGCATACTCGCAACCGGCCTGGTTTTTGGCCAATCGGCGCCGCGCGCGCGTAATTCCTTCGTTGCTTCGCGCGATCCAAACGTTGCCCTTGGGCGCCCGAGACCCTAGATTAGCGGCTAAGGAGCAAAAGCATGGGTGGCTTGCCGATAGATCTGATCCTCTTTGCGATGGTGGCGGCATTTTTGGTGCTGCGCCTGAGGAGCGTGCTTGGCCGCCGGACGGGGTTTGAGCGTCCGCCGCAGACCGAAGCCGCGCCGGTGCCCGCCGGGCGAGGCCCCGCGACCGAGGTTGAGATTGCCGCCAAACCGTCCCAGGGCGGTGCACGGCGTGTCATTCCCGATCCGCGCAGCCCGGTGGGTGAGGCGCTGATGCAAATCCAGAAGCGCGACCGCAGCTTTGATCCCAACCGCTTTCTGGATGGCGCCGAAACCGCCTTTGGCATGATTGTGGAAGCCTTTGCCCGCGGTGACCGCGCCACCTTGAAGCCGCTTTTGTCTGAGGAGGCCTTTGCCGGCTTTGACCAGGCGATTTCGGCGCGTGAGGCCGCCGGGGAGACTCAGCGCACGGAACTCCGCAGTGTTGAGGAAAGCGGAATTGAAGCGGCGGAACTCCGCGGCTCTGTGGCCGAGGTTACGGTGCGGCTGGTGACGGATCAGATCAATCTGGTGCAGGCACGCGATGGCTCCATTGTGTCGGGCGCCGAGGCGGTGACGGAGCTGACCGATGTCTGGACCTTCCAGCGTGACCTCAATAGCGCCGACCCGACCTGGCGCCTGGTGGGCAGCACTGCCGCCTAGTGCGGTGTTCGTTATGGCGGGGTCCGGGGTGAGATTATCGCTCCGGACTAAGCGTCCATGACTCAGCATCTTGCCTATATAGATTTCCTTCCCCGCCTGCCGCTTTGGCTGCTGGCGCTTTTTGCGGCCCTTTCCCTGATATTTCTTGCCTATGGGCTTTATCAGCGCGCGCGCGGGATTTGGTGGCGGGCGCTGGCGGTGGTGATCCTGCTGGGCGCTCTCGGCAATCCGCGCCTGTTGCGGGAAGAACGCGAAACACGGCCGGATATCGCGATCCTGGCTGTTGACCGTAGTGACAGCACTGGGATTGCCGATCGGGCTGAACGCATCGCCGCCGCGCGTGCTGCCCTGGAAGCGCGCGCCGCGCGCCTGCCCGCGCTTGATTTGCGGGTGGTTGAAGTGCCCGAAGCCGGCCAGCGCGGCACGGCGTTGTTTTCGGCTTTGGGTGCGGCCTTGGCGGATGTGCCTCGGGCGCGGCTTGCGGGCGTGATCGCGCTGACCGATGGCCAGGTGCATGACGCGCCGGCGCTGCTGCCTTTCGACGCGCCGTTTCATGTGTTGCTGCCGGGCCGCGCCGGCGAAATTGATCGGCGCCTCCGCCTGGTTTCAGCCCCTGGCTTTGGCATTGTCGGCCAGCAGGTGGAATTGCGCGTGGTGATCGAGGATTTGGGCGCGTCGGCTGGCGGCAATGCCGGGCTGATCATCCGCCGCGATGGCGGTGCGCCGCGGCGTGAGGAAATCCTGATCGGGCGCGAGCACGCGATTTCTGTGCCCGTCGCGCGCGGCGGTCCGATGGTGATTGAACTTGAAGCCGAACCCCGCGCGGGCGAGGTAAGCTCGCTCAATAACCGTCAGGTGGTCACCGTGAATGGTGTTCGGGATCGGCTGCGCGTGCTGCTGGTTTCCGGTGAACCCCATGCCGGCGAACGCGCCTGGCGGCGCTTGCTGAAGGCTGACCCCAATGTGGATTTGGTGCATTTCACCATCCTCCGCCCGCCGGAGAAGGATGATCTGACGCCGCTCAATGAATTGGCGCTGATCGCCTTTCCGGTGCGGGAGCTGTTTCAGGTCAAGCTGCGCGAGTTTGATTTGATTGTGTTTGACCGCTTCACCAATCGCGGCCTGCTGCCGCCCACTTATATGCGCAATATCGCCGATCACGTGCGCGCGGGTGGCGCGTTGTTGATGAGTGTCGGGCCGGAATTCGCGGGGCCGGCCTCTCTCGCTTTCACGCCGCTGTCGCAAGTATTGCCCGCGCGCCCAATCGGTCGCGGTGCGGGGGTGGAGGAAGGGCCGTTTCGTCCGCGCATCAGCACGCTCGGTGCGCGGCATCCGGTGACGGAGGCGCTCGCGGGCGCCAATAGTGCCGCGACAGAAGCAAGCTGGGGTCGCTGGTATCGCTGGCTGCGCGGTGAGGCGCGCGGCGGCATGGCGGTGATGGAAAGCCCGGAAGGCACACCCTTGCTGGTGCTGGATCGGGTCGGTGAGGGGCGCGTGGCGCTGCTGATGTCGGATCATATCTGGCTTTGGGGGCGCGGGCATGATGGCGGCGGCCCGCAGGAAGAATTGCTGCGCCGCATCGCCCATTGGCTGATGCGCGAAACCACGCTGGAAGAAGAGGATCTGACGGCGCGGATTGACGGCGGGCGCATGGCGATTGCGCGTCGCAGCCTGGAAGTGGCACCAGCGCCTGAAGTGACCATCACCGCGCCTGATGGCTCACGCAGTACGGTCCGGTTGGAAGATGCCGGCGGCGGGCGCGCGATTGCCGATGTTGCGGCGCGTATGCCCGGTGTGTGGCAGGTGGGTGACGGCAAGCGCGTGGCTTTCGCTGCTGCTGCGGTCGCAAATCCTTTGGAAATCGCTGATCTGCGCGCCGATGGCGAAAAGCTGCGCCCCTTGGTGCAGGGCCGCGGCGCGATCCGCTGGCTGGGTCAGGAAGCCGCGCCGGCGCTGCCGGAATTGCGCATGGTGACGGCAGGGCGAGAGGTTGCCGGTGCGGGCTGGATTGGCCTCAGGCGCAATGCCGATCACAGCGTGATCAGCATTTCCGCCTTGCCACTGCTGCCGCCTTGGTTGGCACTCTTACTGTTGCTCGGCACCGTGGTGCTGGCCTGGCGGCAGGAGGGGCGCTGAAAGAACGCGCCACTTCGGATCGGCGTCAGCGCGCCGAGGCAAGCCGCATCGCGGAAGGTGCGGGCAATTCAATCTCGATCTCGAGCGTGGACATATCCCCGCCACGATCCAGATTGACATTCACCTTGCTCGGGTCAATCGCGACATAGCGTGCGACCACCGCGACCAATTCCTGTTGCAGCTTGGGCAGGAAATCCTCCCGATTGCGGCCAATGCGCTCATGCGCCAGCACAATCTGAAGCCTTTCCTTGGCGGCTGCGGCGCTATCATCCTTGCGCCGACCACGGAAGAAATCGAGCCAGGACATCACGCGGCCCTCCCACCAAACAAGCGCCGGAACAGCCCCTTGCGCTCCGCTTCCAGGAAGCGATGCGGCACATCCTCACCCAGGAAGCGGGAAACCGCATCAGCATAAGCCTGGCCCGCGATGCTTTCATTATCCATGATCACCGGCGTGCCGGTATTGGAAGCGCGCAGCACGCTTTCGCTTTCCGGGATCACGCCGAGCAGCGGGATGGCGAGGATTTCGCGAATATCCTCCAGCTTCAGCATTTCGCCCTTTTCCACGCGGTTCGGGTCAAAACGCGTCACCAGCAGATGTTCCTTCACCGGGTCTCGCTTTTCCTCCGCGCGCTTCGATTTGGATTGCAGCACGCCAAGAATGCGGTCTGAATCCCGTACCGAGGAAACCTCCGGGTTCGTCACCACAATCGCCTGATCGGCGAAATAGAGTGCCAGCAGCGCGCCCTTTTCAATGCCGGCGGGGCTATCGCACAGGATGTAATCGAATTCCTTGGACAATTCCTCGATGATCTTGGCAACCCCTTCCTTGGTCAGCGTATCCTTATCCTTGGTCTGCGACGCTGGCAGGATGGAAAGGGTTTCCACGCGCTTGTCGCGGATCAGCGCCTGGCTCAGCCGTGCTTCGCCTTGGATGACATTGATGATGTCAAACACCACGCGCCTTTCGACACCCATAATGAGGTCGAGGTTGCGCAAGCCCACATCGAAATCAATCACCACCGTTTTCTTGCCGCGCTGGGCAAGGCCAGTTGCGAAGGCGGCGCTGGATGTCGTCTTGCCGACGCCGCCCTTGCCGGATGTCACCACAATAACCTGAGCCATAGCCAATGCCTCCCTGAAACTTCGTCGCGCCGCGATCAGGTGATGGGGTCGAAGCGCATGCGCTCACCCACCAGCCGCACCTGCATCGCCTTGCCGATTTGTGCTGCCGGAAAGCCTTCCCGCACGGCGTAGAAGCCGGCGATGGAAACCAGTTCCGGATCGAAATTCAGCGCAAAAACCCGCGCTTCCATATTGCTGGCACCACCCGCAATGGCGCGGCCACGCAAAGCGCCATAGACATGGATATTGCCATCCGCAATCACCTCGGCTCCCGCATTGACGGTGGAGGTGACAATCAGATCAGCCCCTTCCGCCCAAATGCGCTGCCCGGCGCGTACGGGCTGTTCCACCACCATGGTGCTGCGCGCAGCAGCCGGCTTGGCGGCGGGCGGCGGCGGCGCAGCGGCCGCTTGCGGTGCGCCTTCAGTCGGCGCGGCGGGCGCCACGATATCATCCGTTTCCTTGCCGCCGACACTGCGCACCGGTGGCAGCCCATAGGACAGCGCGGCGTTGCGCATTTCTGTCGTGCCGCCGGTGGTGCCGATCGGCATGATCTCAAGCTCACGCAGGCCCTTGATCAGCCCGGGGAAATCCACCTCATTCGGCGGGACCTGAATATCGCTCAGGCCAAGCACGATGGGCGCGAAGCGCAGAAACCCCGGCGCGCGGCGGAATTGATCGCCAATGGCGGGCACCACCGCTTCGGGCTGATGATCCAGCAGGCGCAGCACGAGCAGATTGAAATTCGCCCCGCGCAGGCGAAAGGGTTCAATACGGGTGGCGGTATCGGGCCTGGGCGCGGCGCTGGACATGAAACTCCTGAGGGGCTCGGACTCGATGCGCCTTCGAGTTATCCACAGCTTCTAGTGGGTGTCCCCGGCGGCACGCACAAGATATAGCGTCTTCCTATGGGCGGGCGAAGGGGTTGGATGCTTCCTGCTGATCTGGCAGGGCCTTAGCGGGCGAAGTTCAGAAATGCCTCAAACCGCGACTCGGGGCGCGTCTGGCGGGGCTGACCGGGGCGCCAAGCTCAGGCAGAATGAGGGCGCCAAAGGAGCGAAGATTGTGAAGCCCATCCGCCTTGCCGAACCCTTCCGCGCCGTCTTTTACGCGCCCTTTTATGTCGCCGAACAGCGTGGCTTTTACGCGCGCCATGGCGTGACCGTCACGCGCGCCACCGCCGGCGACCCGACGCGGGCGGCGGAGGCGCTGCTTGCCGATCAGGCCGATGTTGCCTGGTCCGGCCCGATGCGCATGATCATGATGCGCGCCGCCGATCCTACCTGCCCCTTGCGGTCCTTTTGCGCGGTGGTGATGCGCGATCCCTTCATGCTGCTCGGCCGCGGGCCCAATCCCGGCTTCAGCCTGCAGGATTTGCCCAAGCTCCGCTTCGGCAGCGTCAAGGAAGTGCCGACCCCCTGGTGGTGCTTGCAGGATGATCTGCGCCAGGCGGGTATGGACCCGGATGCCCTGGCGCGCGTGACGGACAAGACCATGGCGGAAAACGCCGATGCGGTGGCCGAGGGCCGTTTGGATGTCGCGCAGATGTTCGAACCCTTCGCAACACGGCTGGAAGCCAAGGGTGGTGCGGTGTGGCATCGCGCTTCCGATCGGGGGCCGAGTGCCTATACCGCGCTTTACGCAACGGCTTCGAATATCCAGCGCTTCAGCGCGGAGTTTGAAGCCATGATTCGCGCCTTGGCCGATGCCTTGGCCTTTGTTTACGCAGCACCTGCCGCCGAAATCGCCGCCAGTGTCGCGCCACTTTTCCCCGATGTGACCTTGGCTGAATTGACCCATGGCCTGGCCCGCTATCAGGCCGCGCGGCTGTGGCCGGAGACGCCGCATTTCCCCGAAGCTGCCTTCACGCAGCTGCGCGGTGCGATGAAAAGCGCGGGCGTGATTGCGCGTGAGCCAAGCTTCGCCGATTGCGTTGATAATGCGATTGTCACGCGCGCCTTGGGCCGTTAGGGGCAGCGCATGAGCAAGCAACGCGGCCGACGCGCCGATTACGCCTTCTTCGTCCCCATAGCGACACGCTGGATGGACAATGATGTCTATGGCCATATCAACAACGTCATCTATTATTCCTGGATAGATAGCGCGGTGGCGCGCTTCCTGACTTCCTCTGGCTTTTTGCATATCCCGACCGCACCGGTGATTGGTCTGGTCGTGGAAACGCAATGCCGCTATTTCGCGCCCATCGCTTTTCCGGATGACATCACCTGCGGTGTGCGCTGCGCGCGCGCCGGCAACACCTCCGTTCGTTATGAGGTCGGCATTTTCCGCAATGATGAGGATGAGGCGAGTGCCGAGGGCTATCTGGTGCATGTTTATGTGGATCGCGCCACGCAGAAAACGCCGACCCCCTTGCCCGATACGCTGCGCGCTGCGCTTCAGCGCATCACCCTGAACCCTTCGTAATTCCAAGGAACACCTAATGTCCGTTGCACCGCTCAAGCGCCTTGCCATTCTGGATGATTATCAGGGTGTCGCGCTTTCCCTTGGCCCCTGGGAGAAGCTGCCGAAGGGCCTGGAGATCACGGTTTTTCGCGATACCATCACCGATCACGCGGCGCTGGTGGAAAGGCTGAAACCCTTTGATGCCATTCTGGCGATGCGCGAAAGAACGCCCTTTCCGCGCAAGCTGATCGAAGCACTGCCCAATCTGCGCCTGATCATCACAACCGGCGGGCGCAATCGTTCCATTGATGCCGCTGCCTGCGCTGAACGTGGCGTGGTGTTTTGCGGCACGGGTACTTCGGGCGATCCCACCGCGGACCTCACCTGGGGGCTGATCCTTTCCCTGGTGCGCGATATTCCCCGCCAGCAGGAAGCGCTGCGCGCCGGGCGCTGGCAGACGCATGTCGGGCTCGGCCTGGAAGGCAAAACGCTTGGCGTGATCGGGCTTGGCAAGCTTGGCGGGCGTGTTGCCAAAATCGGCCAGGCCTTCGGCATGAAGGTGCTCGCCTGGTCGAGCAACCTGACGGAGGAACGCGCCGCCGAGATTGGCGCAACGCGCGTGGACAAGGCGACATTGCTGCGTGAAGCCGATGTGGTGACCTTGCACCTGGTTCTATCGGATCGGTCGCGCAATACCATCACCGCGCCTGATCTCGCCTTGATGAAGCCAACAGCCTTCATCGTGAACACCAGCCGCGGGCCGCTGATTGAACAGGCCGCGCTGATTGCGGCGCTGAAGGAAGGCCGCATCGCCGGTGCTGGCCTGGACGTTTTTGATATTGAACCCCTGCCCGCCGATCACCCGATCCTTGGTGCGCCCAATACCGTGCTGACACCGCATCTTGGTTACGTGACGGAACAGAATTACCGCACCTATTACGAAGTGACCGTTGCCGCCATCAATGCCTTCATGGAAGGCGCCCCGATTGGCGTGATCAAGCCATGACAAGCCCCTACACCATGCCCGAAGGCTGGGCCGGCTGGCCCCAGGCCGCGCGCGATGCGGCGTACGACAACCTCAATGGCGTGGCGGATAGCGCGGCGCAGGTCGCGAACCGCAATGCGTTGTCTGAGGCGTTTCGTGCTGCCCATACCGGGCATCTTGATCTGCCCTTCGGCAATGGCGAGCGCGAAAAATGGGATCTCTACCCCGCCGCGCGGGCTGATGCGCCGTGCCTGGTGTTCATCCATGGCGGCTATTGGCAGCGCAACCGGCGGGAGGATTTCGCCATCATGGCCGAAGGCGCCTTGGCCGCCGGATGGTCGGTTGGGATTTGCGGCTATACGCTGGCGCCTGAGGCTTCCATGACGCGCATCGTGGGTGAAATCCATGCCGCGCTGGATTGGCTTGGCGCGCATGGCGCGGCACATGGCGTGGCCGGCAAGGTGGTGGCTTCCGGCTGGTCCGCGGGTGGGCATTTGGCGGCGTTGGCGGCGGAGCATCCCTTGGTGGTGGGCGCGCTTGCCATGTCCGGCATTTATGAATTGGCGCCCATCGCTGAGACCAATCTGAACGACAAGCTGCGCCTGACGCCGGAGGAAATCGCGGCGCATTCACCGATCCGCCGGCCAGTGGTGCAAAAACCCATCGCCATTGCCTATGGCGCGCGGGAATTGCCGGAATTGCGGCGGCAAAGCAGGGTGTTCCATCGCCACCGGGCAGAGGCGCAGGCCCCCGGCGCGCTAATCCCGGTGCCGGAAGCGGATCATTTCCGCGTGCTGGAAGCGCTCTGGCGCCGCGATGGGCTGCTTCTGCGCGCAGCGGCGGAGGTTTTGGCGGCGGCGGGGTAACCTGACGCCCCCCCCCAAACAAAAACGGCGCGGGAAGGCCCCGCGCCGTTTTGCTATTCAAAGGCTAATTCAGGATCAAGCCGACTTCGCCATGATCTCATCCGCGATATTGCGCGGCACCGGATCGTAGTGGTGGAACTGCATGGAGAAGGAAGCACGCCCCTTCGTCATGCCGCGCAGGTTGGAAATATAGCCGAACATTTCCTTCAGCGGCACATGCGCGCGTACGATAACGCTGGTGCCCGCCATATCCTGGCTTTGGATCACGCCGCGGCGGCGGTTCAAATCGCCCACCACATCGCCCACATGGTCGGATGGCGTGGTCACTTCCACATCCATGATCGGTTCCAGGATCACCGGGCCGGCCTTCTTCATGCCTTCGCGGAAGCAGGCCTTGGCAGCGATTTCAAACGCCAGCGCGCTGGAGTCAACGTCGTGATACTTGCCATCCACCAGGCTGTACTTGAAGTCCACGGTGGGGAAGCCGGCCAGCACGCCGGTATCGGCCTGCACCTTGATGCCCTTTTCGACCGCCGGGATGTATTCCTTCGGCACCGCACCGCCCACAACACCATTGTGGAATTCGATGCCTTCATTGCGTTCCTTCGGCTCAAAGATGATCTTCACTTCGGCGTATTGGCCCGAACCGCCCGACTGCTTCTTGTGGGTATAGGTTTCGGTATGCGCCCGCGTGATGGTCTCACGATAGGCCACCTGCGGCGCGCCGATATTCGCATCCACGCCATATTCGCGCTTCAGGCGGTCAATGATGATTTCCAGATGCAATTCGCCCATGCCGGAAAGGATGGTCTGGCCGCTTTCCTGATCGGTGCGCAGACGAAGTGACGGGTCTTCGCCCGCCAGCTTCTGCAAGCCAAGGGTCATCTTTTCGACGCCTTCCTTGGTTTTGGGTTCGACCGAGATGTCAATCACCGGCACCGGGAAGGCCATGCGTTCCAGCACAACGGCATCTTCCTGCGCGGCCAGCGTGTCACCCGTGCCGGTATCCTTCAGGCCCACGAAAGCCGCGATATCGCCCGCGAAGACTTCCTTGATTTCCTCGCGCTTGTCGGCATGCATCTGGAACATGCGGCCAACGCGTTCCTTATGACCCTTGGTGGTGTTCAGGACCTGGTCACCCGAACGCAGCACGCCGCGATAGACGCGGACAAAGGTCAGGTTGCCGTATTTGTCGTTGATGATCTTGAAGGCGAGGCCCGCGAAAGGCGCGTTTTCGTCAGCCGGGATCACGCGGCGATCAGCCGTTTCATCCTGGCCTTCTTCCGGCGCCACCTTGATGCCTTCGATATCCACCGGGGATGGCAGGTAATCAATCACCGCATCGAGCAGCGGCTGCACGCCCTTGTTCTTGAAGGAAGAACCGCAGACCACCGGGCGGAATTCGCCGGTAATCGTGCCCTTCTTGATGCACTTCTTGAGCGTTTCGACCGAAACATCGCCCTTGTCGAAATATTCTTCCATGGCGGATTCATCAACGCCGACAACCGTATCAAGCAGCTTCTGGCGATATTCCGCGGCCTTGTCGGCCAAATCAGCGGGGATCGGCGCTTCATGATACTTCGCACCCAGATCGTCGCCTTCCCAGATCAGCGCCTTCATCTCCACCAGATCAACCACGCCCTTCAGCGTGTCTTCAATGCCGATCGGCAATTGCAGCGTGACCCAGTTGATGCCGAGCTTTTCCGTCAGCGTTTCGGCAGCACGGAAGAAATCGGCGCCGGTGCGGTCAAGCTTGTTGATGTAGATAATGCGCGGCACGTTGTAGCGGTCAGCCAGGCGCCAATTGGTCTCGGACTGCGGCTGCACACCGGCCACACCTTCAATAACGAACACCGCGCCATCCAGCACGCGCAAGGACCGATTCACTTCAATATTGAAGTCAATATGGCCTGGCGTGTCGATAACGTTGATGCGGTGGCCCTTCCATTCCGCGGTCACGGCGGCGGAGGTGATGGTGATGCCGCGCTCACGCTCCTGCTCCATGTAATCGGTGGTGGTGCTGCCATCATGCACTTCACCGATCTTGTGGGACTTGCCGGTGTAGTACAGGATGCGTTCCGTCGTGGTGGTCTTGCCCGCGTCAATATGCGCGGTGATGCCGATATTGCGGATATGGGTAAGCGGGGTACGCGCCACGGTGGGCCTCCATAAGCAAAAGCCGGACGCCCGTCCCGGCTTTCGCCGGACGCCGCCCGCCATAAGGGTTCAGGGTTTAGTCTCCGATGGGCGCTATCTGCGATGTTCGGGCGCGGTTTGCAAGCGCAAAGGGGCGCGGGCGCGGGGTTTAATTGCCCAGAAGCATGGTTTTGCGAGGCTTGGTGGCGCGCTGACCAGCCCCGAATCGCGAAAGCGGGGCGCCCATCAATCGAGCCTGATGCCCTCGGCCGCGATCAGATCGCGCATCTCAGTGCGTTCGGCGGCCAGGAAACGGGCGAAGGCTTCGGGGCCTTCGGCGGCTGGCGTCAGGCCCAGCGTTTCCAGCCGCGGCGCCAGGGCGGGCTGTTCCACGGCATCTTTTGCGGCGGCGGCAAGGCGGGCGATCACGGGCGCCGGGGTGGCGGCGGGGGCCAAAAGCCCAAGCCAATCGCCCATCTGAAACCCTGCAAGACCCTGTTCGCTGATGGTCGGCAGCGCCGGGAAGGCTGCGCTGCGGAAAGGCGCGGAAAGGCCGATGGCGCGGGCCTTGCCGTCCCGGATCAATGGCCCGGCGAGCGCCAGAGAGGTAAAGCCGAATGGCACATCCCCCCGGAGCAACCCCGCCATCTGATCCGCCCCGCCGCGATAGGGGACATGCTCGCCGGTCAGGCCCGCCCGCCGCAACAGGCTTGCGGCGGCAAGATGCGTGCGGGACCCGACGCCAACACTGCCATAGCGTGCCTCGGCTGGGTTGGCGCGAAGCCGTGCGATCAGCGCGGTCAAATCCGCCGCGCCATATTCGGCCCGCGTGATCAGAATGAGCGGCAGGGTGGCGAGCAGCGTGATGGGCGTGAGGTCCCGCACATAATCAAAGCCAAGCCCGCGCATCAGAAATGGATTGACCGATTGCCCCCCGGAATCGAGCAGGATCGTCCCGCCATCCGGTGCCGCCTGGGCGACAAACCCGGCCCCCACCGCGCCCGAGGCGCCGCTGCGGTTTTCCGGCGTCACCAGCGCCCCCAACACCTCCGCCATGCGGGGCGCGATCAGCCGACCCAGGATATCGGTGCTGCCGCCGGGCGGGAAAGCGATGATCAGGCGAAGCGCGCGTTCGGGCGTTTGCGCCAAGGCCGGCGCGGCCAAAAGCCCGCCCAGGATCGCGCGGCGCTGCATGGCTATGGCGCCAAGCGCACGCTTTGGCGCTTGCGGCCCCAGGTGCCGGGCTTTTCCTCAAACACGCCGGGCAGGGGGGTGCCGCAATCCGGGCAGCCGCCATCCGGGGTCAGGCGCCATTCCAGCAGCTCATACCAATCGCGCTTGATCAGCGACCCGCCACAGGCATGGCACCAGGTGCCGGCGCGCGATGGCGCATGGATATTGCCGACATAGACATGCCGCACGCCGGCGGCACGGGCCAAGCGCCGCGCGCGGAACAGGGTTTCCGGTGGCGTGCCGGGCCGGTCCTTCATGCGGAAATCCGGCTTGAAGGCGCTGAAATGCAGCGGCACATCGGGGCCGAGGGCATCCACAATCCATTCTGAAAGAGACACGATCTCGGCATCCGAATCATTCAGCCCAGGAATCAGCAGGGTGGTGATTTCAAACCACACCTTTGTTTCGCGCTTCAGGTAGATCAGCGTTTCCTTGACGGGTTCCAATTGGCCCTTGGTGATGTCGCAATAAAACCCCTCGGTAAAGGCTTTCAGGTCAATATTGGCGGCGTCAATGTGGCGGTAGAATTCCTCACGCGGGCCGGCATTCATATAGCCGGCGGTGACGGCGACGGTCTTGATGCCCTCCGCGCGGCATACCTTCGCGATATCCATGGCATATTCAAGGAAAACCACCGGATCATTATAGGTAAAGGCAATGGATCGGCAGCCGAGTTGCTTCGCCGCGCGCATGATCACTTCCGGCCGGCCGGTGGACGCGACGCTATCCATCTCTCGGCTTTTGGAGATGCCCCAATTCTGGCAGAAATCGCAGGCGAGGTTGCAGCCCGCCGTGCCGAAGGACAACACCGGCGTGCCGGGCAGGAAGTGATTGAGCGGCTTTTTCTCGATCGGGTCCACGCAAAAGCCGGAGGACCGGCCATAGGTGGTCAGCACCACACCATCCTCATTGGCGCCGCGCACGAAACAAAGCCCGCGCTGGCCGTCACGCATCTTGCATTCGCGCGGGCAGACATCGCAGCGAAACCGGCCATCAGACAGCTTCGTCCACCAGCGCGTCGGCACGCCGGTCAGTTTCTGGGCTTCGGGAATCATGGTTTCGGCAGGCATTTCATCTATAATGGGGCGATGGATGCCGCGACAAAAGCCCCGGAAGTGCTGGGCGCCTTTTATCCCGCCGATGCGCCGAGCCTGGCTGCCGGGGTGGATCGCCATATCGCCGCGGCGCGGCCCTGGGCGCTGCGCCCGAAAGCTGTGGTGGCGCCGCATGCCGGGCATGTGTTTTCCGGCCCCATCGCGGGCAGCGCCTATCGCCTGCTGGCCGCCCAGCGCGGCACCATCCGCCGCGTGGCGATCCTGAGCCCACCGCATCGCATGGCGGTGCAGGGCTTGGCCGTGCATCCCGCCCATGCCTGGGCAACGCCGCTTGGCCTGCTGCCGGTGGACCGCGCAGCGATCACAAAGCTGCTGGCGCTGCCCTTTGTGGCGGAAAACCCAGCGCCTTTCACGCGGGAACACGGCATTGAAGTGCATCTGCCCTTCATCCAGCGCGCCTTGGGCCAGGTTGCCATTATTCCCGTGCTGGTCGGGCAGGCCACACCGCAACAGGTGGCAAGCGCGCTTGAAGCGGTCTGGGGCGGGCCGGAGACCGCGATCATCATCTCCTCAGACCTGTCGCATTACCTGGGCTATGAGGAAGCGCGCGCCAAGGATATCGGCACTGTCGCGGCGATTGAGCAATTGCGCGGGGACCGCATTGGCGGCGCGGAGGCCTGCGGGCGGCATGCGCTTCATGGCATGCTGGAACGCGCGCGCGCCTTGGATATGCGCGCGACAACGCTGGATTATCGCAATTCCGGCGATACCCATGGCGATAAGGCGCGCGTGGTTGGGTATGCGTCAGTCGCGTTTGAATATGCGCAGGAAGCGCGGCTGACGGATTCAGACCGCAAGCTGGTGTTCGATCTGGCGCAATTCATGGTGCGCTTTGGGGTGGAGCATGGTCGCCGGCCCAAGATTGGCTGGGGTGAGCTTTCACCTTCCATGAAGGCGCAGCGCGCAAGCTTTGTGACACTCACGCTGAATGGTGCTTTGCGCGGTTGCATCGGCAGCGTGACCGCGCATCGCGCCTTGCATGAGGATATTGCCGATAGCGCCTGGAAAGCCGCCTTTGGCGACCCGCGCTTCAAGCCGCTGAATGCTGAGGAATTGGCCGGGGTGAAGGTGGATGTTTCCATCCTGAGCCAGCCGCGCCCGATTGCCGTGAATAGCGAGGCCGAGCTGATCAATGCGCTTGATCCTGATCGGGATGGCTTGATCTTGCGCGACGGGCAGCACCAGGCGCTGTTTTTGCCCCATGTCTGGGGCGGTATTCCTGATCCGCGCGTTTTCATTCGCGCGCTGAAACGCAAGGCGGGTTTGGCGCCGGATCATTGGTCGCCTGAAACGCGTGCCTTTCGCTTCAGCGTGGAATCTTTTGGGCAGAGTGACCAGCACTGAGCAGTTTCAAGACCCGCGATAAGTCGCGTAACTCCAGGGCGAACAAAGCAGCGGCACATGGTAATGCCCCTGATCCGGCATAAGCCCAACCGCAAGGGTCACCACATCCAAAAATGGCACCTCCGCCCCCTGGCCACGGGCGCGGAAATACTCCGCCACCGCAAAGCGCAATTCATAACGCCCAGGGACGAAATCCGCCTGCGCCACCAAGGGGCCATCGGTGCGGCCATCGGCATTGGTGCGCCGCGTGGCGACCAAAACCGGCGTGGGGTCCATGCGCCAAAGCTCCACCGCCATGCCCTCGGCCGGGATGCCCTCGGCCGTGTTCAGCACATGTGTTGAAAGGGAACCGGGTCCGCTGCGGGCCATGGGGGAATCTCCTTCAATCCAGGGGCGCGCCGGCGGCGACCCAGGCGATCAGCTTGGCGCGTTGCTCCGCCGTCATCTCGGTCATATTGCCGGGGGGCATGGCTTCCGTCTGCACCTGCTGGCGCATCGCAGCCGCCCAGCGGCGGATTTGCGCTGGGGTTTCCATGATCACGCCCTTGGGCGCCACCGCGATCCCCTCAAAACTCGGCCGGGCGGCATGGCAGCTTGCGCAATGGGCGGCGACGATGGCCTGAACTTCCGTGAAGGGTGGCACCTCGGCACTCGCGTAATCCCGCTTGCCGGATTGCACGATGAAAAACGCCGCGACCATGGCCGCCACCGCGCCGGCGGGCAGCCACAGCGCATTCCGCCCCTGTTGGCGCAGCACGAAGAATTGCCGCACCAGCGCGCCGGCCAGGCCAATCACCAGCAGGATCAGCCAATTCAGCGGGTGCTGCCAGGTCATGGGGTAATGCGGTGAGATCATGATGAACAGCACCGGCAGCGTCAGATAGGTGTTGTGCACACTGCGCTGCTTGCCCCAGCGGCCATATTTCGGGTCGGGCGTGGCGCCGGCACTCATGGCCGCGACCATTTTGCGCTGGCCAGGGATGATCACCATGGCGACATTGGCGACCATGATGGTGCCGGTCATGGCCCCCACCTGCAAAAACGCCCCGCGGCCCGAGAAGACCTGGCAGGATATATAAGCCACCACCGCCAGCGCCACAGCGCCGATGGCGCCCAACAGCGCCTCATTCTCGCCAAGCTTGGATCGGCAGACCAGATCATAGGCGACCCAGCCGCCCACCAGCATGGCGGCGCTGATGCCAATGGCCTGCCAGGGCGAAAGGGGCATCACGGCGGGGTCAATCAAATAGCTGGATGCCTGACCCCAATAGATCAGCACGAAAAGCGAAAAGCCGCTGATCCAGGTCCAATAGGCTTCCCATTTGAACCAATGGAGTTTTTCCGGCAGCTTCTCCGGCGCCAGCAGATATTTGCGCTTGTAATAGAAGCCCCCGCCATGCACCGCCCATTGCTCACCGCGGACCAGCGGGTTCTTGTCCGCCGGCGGGTCAAGCTGATTGTCCAA
>JADCEV010000008.1 GCA_020249865.1 Roseomonas sp.
GATCCAGCTTGAAAAAGGAATAAAGACCGTGAGCGCCACCAGATAGGAGGTGATGGCCGCCCCCAGCCGCGCCGGATCTTCGCCCATATCGCGCGCCATGCTGGGCAGCGCGGTGGCAACCACAGCGCTATCCAGGTTTTGCATGAGCAGCGCAGAGGCGACAATCAACGCGATGACGCGGTGATTGGCATGGGCGGCGGGGCTTTCCATCAAGCGCGGTTTCAGGGACGCAGAATGACGCGGCCGGCGCTGCGCCTGGCTGAAACCTCATCCATCGCTTCGCGGAATTGCTCCAAGGGATAGGCTGCGTGGATTTCGGGCTTCAGCGCGCCTTGCTGCCACCAAACCATCAATTGATCCCAAAGCGCGCGCGCGGCGGACGCGTGATCCCGCCGGCCATCGCCCGGGGACCAGCCAACATAAGTGCCCCAATTCACGCCGATCACGCCGATATTCTTGAGCAGCAGGATATTGGTTTGCAGCGTCGGAATGCCTCCACCGGCGAAGCCGACCACGACAAGATTGCCACCATCCGCAAGGCAGCGCAGGCTTTCATCAAAGGCCGGGCCGCCGATGGTATCCACCAAGCAATCCACGCCGCGCCCGCCGGTGGCAGCGCGCACCGCATCACGGAAGGGTGCCGCGCTATCCAGCACAGCATCCGCGCCGCGGGCACGCAGCATATCGTGCTTTGCAATACCGGCACGTGCAATCACCTTCGCGCCGCAAGCCTTGGCAATTTCAACCGCGGCGAGACCAACGCCACCCGCCGCACCATGCACCAGCACCCAATCGCCTGGTTTGATCCGTCCGCGCCATAAAAGCGCCGCGCCGGCGGTTGGGTAGGAAATCGGGAAAGCGACGGCGGGTTCCAAAGGCAGACCGTCCGGGATGGCGATGGTGTGGATATCATCAGCAATGGCTTCTTCCGCCATGCCGCCCCAATCCAGTACGGCGAAAACGCGCGTCCCAGGGCGGGGCGCATCCGCATCAGGGGCGGCTTCAATCACGGTGCCAACAATTTCAGTCCCCGGCGTGAAGGGCAAAGGCGGTTTACGCTGATATTTTCCTGCCACAACCAATTGCGTGGCGAAGGAAACCCCCGCCGCTGCCACCTTGATCCGCACACTGCGTGGGCGCAGCGCCGGGCGCGGCACATCCTTGATTTCAAGTTCCGCGAAATCCCGCCAGCTTTCGCATAGGATTGCGCGCATTACGCTGCCTCATCCTGCATGATCATATCAGCACCTTTTTCGCCAATCATGATGGTTGGCACATTGGTATTGCCGGTGGTGAGGGTTGGCATGATCGAGGCATCAATCACCCTCAGCCCGGCAATGCCGCGCAGGCGGAGCCGGCTATCCACCACACTCGCCGGGTCTTCGCCCATGCGGCAGGTGCCGACCGGGTGATAGATTGTCGTACCGTATTGGCGGGCGAAGGCGAGCAATTCATCATCGCTTTGCACGGCTGGCCCTGGTAGAATTTCCTTCACGCTATAGGGCGTGATGGCGGCTTGCGCGAAAATCTGGCGTACCATGCGCAGCCCGCGTGCAAGCAATTCCTGATCGCTCCGCGCCAATAGGTAATTCGGCCGGATCGCTGGCCTTTCAAACGGGTCAGCGGATTTCGCCATGACGGTACCGCGGCTATCGGGCTTCACCGGGCAAATGGCGCAAGTCATGCCGGGCTGTTTCTCCAGCACACCGAATTGGCCCAGCGCATAGCTTGCTGGGGTGAACAGCAATTGCAGATCAGGGCTGGCAAGCCCTTCACGCGAACGCGCAAAAACCTGCGCCGTGGTCACACCAAACGTCAGCGCGCCATTGCCGAGCGTGAAAAAGCGCGCCACCTGTTCCACCAGGCGCAACCCACGCGCCAATTGATTGGTGCTGATGCTATCCTTCACGCGATGCTGCACGCGCGTGACGTAATGATCCTGCAGATTGGCGCCCACCTGGGGCGTATCCTGCACCACCTCAATCCCGAGCGCACGCAAATGCTCGGCGGGACCAATGCCGGAGATTTGCAGCACATGCGGCGAATTCACAGCACCGCCAGAGAGGATCACTTCCCGCCGCGCGCGGATTTGCTTGAGCGTGCCACCCTGGCAGAATTCCGCGCCGACGCAGCGCTTGCCTTCAAATAATAGCCGCGTGACCTGGGCTTCGGTTTCCACCTGCACCTTGTCACCCGCCTGCGCCAAATAGGTGCGCGCCGTCGAACCACGCCAGCGGCCAATGCGCGTCATTTGCGAATAGCCGACGCCTTCTTGTTCAACGCCGTTCAAATCCTGGCGGAAGGGATGCCCAGCTTGCTGCGCCGCTTCAATGAAGCGATGTGTCAGCGGCAGGATGGTGCGGTAATCTTCCACCTGCAAAGGCCCATCCTGCCCACGCACAGACGGGTCGCCACCATTGCGATAGGTTTCGCTGCGGCGAAATAGCGGCAGCACTTCCTCATAGCTCCAGCCCCGGCAGCCCATTTGCGCCCAAAGATCGAAATCAGCCGGATTGCCCCGCACATAGAGCATGCCGTTGATGGAAGATGTGCCACCCAAAGTGCGTCCGCGCGGCCAGCGGATTTCGCGGTTATTGGCGCCAGATTCGGCTTCCGTCGCGTAGCCCCAATTCACCAGCTTCTGATTCTGCATCAGTTTCAGCATGCCGGCGGGGATATGAATCCAAGGGTGGCTGTCCTTCGGTCCGGCTTCCAGCAGCGTGACGCGCCGCCCGGCCATGCCCAGCCGGCTTGCCACCACACAGCCGGCAGACCCCGCGCCAATCACCAGATAATCCGTCTCCATCTTAGCCACCTTCAATCGAGTTTGATGCGTGCATCACGCACCAGCTTGCCCCAACGATCATATTCAGCGCGGACGAAACGCGCATAGTCTTCCGGGCTATCGCCCACAGGCTCCGCGCCCAGCGTATCAAAACGCGCGCGGGTTTCGGGGTTACGAGCGGCGCTGGCAACGGCCTGCTGCAAGCGTGCGATAATGGCGGGCGGTGTGCGCGCCGGCGCCCAAATGCCGTACCAGGTCGAAATCTCATAGCCAGGCACACCGGCCTCATCGATAGTCGGCAGATCAGGGAAAGGCGCAATGCGATTGCGTGTCGTGACACCTAGCGCGCGCAAGCGCCCGTCACGCACGGCACCCGCGCTGGCGGGTACAGAATCAAACATCGCCTGCACTGTACCCGCAATTAAGTCCTGCCCAGCCGGCCCGCTGCCGCGATAAGGTACATGCACCAAATCCGTGCCTGTCATCAGCTTGAACAATTCTCCCGCCAGATGCGGCGCACCTCCTTGTGACGATGATGCATAAGCAATCCGCCCCGGATTGGCGCGCGCATAGGCGATGAACTCCGCAACACTCCGCACCGGCAGCGCTGGATTCACCACCAGCCACAAAGGCACAGCGGCAATATTCGTCACCGGCGCGAAATCCGCCAGCACATCAATCGGCATATTGGGAGTGAGGTGCGGCACAATCACATGGGCCGAGGCATTGACCAGAAAGGTACTGCCATCCGGTACGGCGCGCGCCGCTTGCTCAGACCCGATCAGCCCATTGGCGCCGGCGCGATTCTCCACCACGAAAGGCTGGCCGAGCGGGCCTTGCACGGCTTGCGCGACAATGCGGCCCATAATGTCGGTCGGCCCACCTGGCGGATAGGGTACAATGAAGCGCACAGGGCGGCTTGGCCATTCCGGCGCCTGCGCCCGTGCAGCAAATGGCAGCAAGGCTCCGGCAATTGCGGCGCGGCGAGTGATCTTCATGGCTGGCCCCTTCCCTTATTCAGGTTTGGCGTCAGGATAGGCATGATTTGGCGCTGGAGGAAACGCGATGAATGAAGCGATGCGGCCCTATAAGGGGCTTCGGGTGCTGGATGCCGGCCAGGGCATTGCCGGGCCCTATTGCGGCATGATGCTGGCCGCCTGCGGCGCCGATGTGATCAAGCTGGAACCACCCGAAGGCGATTGGTCGCGCGGGCTTGGCACGGCCAAGGATACGGTTTCGGTCATGACGGTGTGTTTCAATCGCGGCAAGCGTTCCGTGGTGCTGGATTTGAAATCGGAAGAAGGCAAGCGCGCGGCGGCTGCCTTGGCTGCACAAGCCGATGTGCTGATTGAAGCATTCCGCCCCGGCGTGGCGGCACGCATTGGCCTTGGGCCGGAAAACGCCAAGCCGGATGCGGTCTGTCTTTCCATTTCCGGCTTTGGGCAAAGCGGTCCCTATGCAGAACGGCCGTGTACGGATTCCGTCGCGCAAGCCTTTTCCGGCTTTGTCAGCCTGAATGAGGGTGCGGATGGCGCACCACATAAGGCCGGCGCCTTCATCGCCGATATGGCAACGGGGATTTATGCCTTTTCTGCCGTACAGGTTGCACTCGCCGCGCGCGCGCAGGATACCACGCCGCGCCGGCGCGTCATTGACATGTCGCTCATGGCGGCCACGTCCAATCTGCTGACACACCAAATCGGCGAATGGGGCGTGCAGGGCAAATCCGCCGCGCCGCCTAATGCGCCAGCGGGCGCCTATCGCGCCGCTGATGGTGGCTGGGTGATGATTACGCTGGTGCGGGAAGCGGAATGGCCGAAGCTCTGCGGCGCGCTAGGCATCGCTGATATCGCCGCCGATCCGCGCTTCTTGAATTTCGATCTGCGCTGGCAGAATAGGGATGCGCTTTACGCCATCATTCGCGCGGCCTTCCTGAAGAAGCCCGTTGCGGAATGGGTGACAATCTTACAGGGCGAAAGGCTGCTCGCTGATCGCGTCAATACACCGCTTGATTGGTTGGCGAATGAGCATGTGGCGGCCTATGGCGCCGCCGCGCGCATTCCGCAGCCGCAATTGGGCGCGGTGCCGTTGCCGATGCTGCCGGGGCTTGGCCATTGGATGGCAGAAGCCCCGGCGCTTGGCCAGCATACGGCGGATGTGCTGGCAGAATTGGGGTGACGCACGCCCCTCCTCAATTATAGGGCAGGCGCAGGCCCGGTTCATCCCATTGCATCGCTACCAACTTCCCTGTGTTGGACAGCGTAATATAAGCCGTGCGCATATCCGACCCGCCAAAGCAGATATTGGTTGGCATGCGTTCGGGCATTTTCACGGTGCGGAGAATCTCGCCCGAAGGTGACACGGTAGTGATTTCGCCCGCCACCAGTGTCGCCACAATGATATTGCCCGATGCGGCGATGGCGATACTGTCCAGCCGCCGATAGCCAGGGAATTGGCACAGCACGCGCCCACCAGCGCTTGATGGCCAGGGTTCCTTCTTCAACTTACCAGGCGCTTCAATATCCCACGCCCAAAGCCGGCCGGTTTCGGTCTCGGCCACATAAAGCGTCTTGCCATCGGGACTGATCCCAATTCCATTGGCGCCACCAAACACGGGGAAGGCCGCTTCGACAACGCGCGATCCGTCTTCCGATGCCCAATAGGCACCGCCATGGTCGCGATCCCGCGCGCGCACCTTGCCGAGATCGGAAAACCAAAAACCGCCCTTGCCATCGAACATCAAATCATTCGGCCCGCGCAAAGGGCGCCCATCACAAACACGGATGAGCGCTTCAACCTTGCCCGTCGCACCATCAATCCGTTCAATTCGCCCGCCCGAATAATCAGGCGATTGGCCACTCGGGCGCAGCATCCCAGGTTCCTCATGCCAGGTGAAGCCGCCATTATTGCAGACGTAAAAACTGCCATTCGGCCCCAGTGCCAGGCCATTCGGCGCGCCTTCCACAGTCGCAATCGTGGTTTTCGTGCCATTGGGCGACACTTTCGTGACGCGCCGCGCCTCGATTTCGACCAGCGCCACGGACCCATCAGGCATGGCAACGGGGCCTTCGGGGAAGCGCAGCCCCTCGGTCAGGATTTTGAGGTCGGGGGTGGCGACATGAACGGCCATGGTTTCCTCCTGCATTGGTTGCGATGATCATGGCCCTGTTTTGCCCCGCTGCGAAGCCTTGACGGCGGGCGGCTTCGGGGGAAGCCTTCACCCTATGAAAACCGCCCCTGATCCCGTCACGCTCTCGGTCCTCGATAATCGCTTCCGCGCCATTGTGGAGGAAATGGGGGAGGCGATGCTGCGCACCGCCTATTCGCAAATCCTGAACTCGTCCCGCGATTTCTCCATTGCGCTATGTGACGCCGAAGCGCGGCTGGTGGCGCAGGCGGATCACATCCCGGTGCATGTCGGCGCCATGCCCTTCGCCGTGCAGGCAGTGCGCGATGCCTTTGGTGATAGCGTTCAGGAAGGCGATATCTACCTGTTGAATGATCCCTATCATGGCGGGTCGCATTTGCCGGACTTGACCGCCATTGTGCCGGTCTTTGCCGAAGGGCGCTTGGTATTCTGGTCGGTCGTGCGCGCGCATCACACGGATATCGGTGGCGCCACCCATGGCGGCTATAATCCGGGGGCGACGGAAATTTGGCAGGAAGGCTTGCGTGTGCCGCCCATTCTGCTCGGCCAGGGGCGCCTGCCGCGCGAAGACCTAGTGCGCATGATCATCACCAATACGCGCCTCGCGCGCGATGTGCGCGGTGATCTGATGGCGATGATCGGTGCCGCGCATCTTGGTGAAAAGCGCCTGCTATCGGTGCTCGCGCGTTATGGCGCGGATACCACCGTGGCGGCGGTAGATGCCATTTTGAAGCTCGCGGAAGCACATACGCGGCGCATCATTTCCACCTGGGCCGATGGCACTTGGCTGGGTGAGGCGTTTCTGGATGATGATGGCTTTGGCGGCAAGGATATCGCCATTCGTGCGCGCGTCACGAAACAGGGTGATCATCTGACCGTGGACCTCACGGAAAGCGCGCCGCAAACGCCTGGCTTCGTCAATTCATCCTATCCCAACATGGCCAGTGCAGTGCGCATGGCGCTCGCCTTCCTGCTGGATCCCGAAGTGGCGAAGAATGATGGCTGTTTCCGGCCCCTCACCATCAAGGCGCGTGAGGGCACGGTGGTCTGGGCCGCTGAAGGTGCGCCAGTGACCATGTGCACATCGCATTGTTCGAATGAGATTGTGGAGGCGGTGGTGAAAGCCCTCGCCAACGCCTGCCCGGATCGCGCCATGGGTGGCTGGGGCCGGCGGTTTCGTGTGGCAATCAAGGGGCGCGATCCGCGCCGGCCAGGGCGCTTTTTTGTCTGGCATATGTTCCATGCGCGGCCAGGTGGTGGCGGTTCCTCGGGCGGCGATGGTTGGTCCACGGCCGGCGAATGGCATTCCGCCGGCGGTTTGAAATTCGGCAGTGTGGAAATGGCGGAAGCGCGTTTCCCGCTGTATTTTGCGCGGCATGAATTCCGCCCCGGCAGCGCGGGCGATGGCACCTATCGCGGCGGGCTTGGTGGCGATTTGCTGCTGAAACTGGAAACCGATGGTCCGGCAGTGGCGAATACCGCCGGTGATGGCGTGCGCTATGGCGCGGCGGGGATGCTGGGTGGCCAGGATGGCCTGCCGCATCACTATCGGCTGGAACGCGCCGATGGCAGCGCGCGTGATTTGCGCACCAAGGAAGTCGGCATTCCACTGGCACCCGGTGATCAATTGCATGTGCTTTCCGGCGGTGGCGGCGGTTGGGGGCCACCCGACAAGCGTGATCCCGCCGCGCGCGCGGCTGATGCGGCGGAGGGCCTAGTATGACCTACCGTATTGGCGTTGATGTCGGCGG
Organism: Roseomonas sp.; assembly: GCA_020249865.1. Lineage (GTDB taxonomy): Bacteria > Pseudomonadota > Alphaproteobacteria > Acetobacterales > Acetobacteraceae > Neoroseomonas. The sequence goes on from JADCEV010000008.1 coordinate 7,685, forward strand.
CACTTTCACCGATGTTGTCTGTGTCGCCGCTGATGGCACCACCACGCTCGCCAAGGCGGCCAGTACGCCCGCGGATCAATCCGAAGGTGTGGTCGCGGGGCTTGTTGTTCTAGCCGAAACCCTTGGCGTCACGCTCGCCGATCTGCTGCGGCAGACAGAACGCATCGTCCATGGCACCACGGTCGCCACCAATGCGTTGTTGGAACGCAAGGGCGCGAAGATTGCGATGCTCACCACCGAAGGGCATCGCGATGTGATTGAAATGCGCGAGGGCCTGAAGCCCGAACGCTACAATATGCGCCTGCCCGCCGCGCCCGCACTGGTGCCGCGCCGCTTGCGGCTTGCGGTGCGCGAAAGGCTGCGTCCGGATGGGCGGGTGGAAGTGCCGCTGGATCACGCTTCGCTTGATGTCGCGATTGAACAATTGCGTGCTGAAAATGTCGAGGCGGTCGCGGTATGTTTCCTCCATTCCTGGCGCGATGCGCGGCATGAAAACGCGGCAGCTGAGGCTTTGCGTGCAGCGCTGCCTGGGGTGTTCATCACCACCTCTGCCGAGGTGCTGCCGCAGATCAAGGAATTTGAGCGTTTCTCCACAGCAGCGGTGAATGCCTATGTCGGCCCGATTGTCTCGCGCTATCTGGCGCGGCTGCGCGGGCGGCTGGAACAGGCGGGCTATGGCGGGCCGGTGTTTGTTATTCTCTCACATGGTGGTGTGGCGCCAGTCGAGGAAGCGGCGCGCTTGGCGGCGGGTACGGCGCTGTCAGGCCCGGCGGGCGGAGTGGCCGCCGGTGTTGCCTTGGCGGAACGCGGCCTCGGGCAGGATCTGATCACCTTTGATGTCGGCGGGACCTCCACCGATATTGCGCTGATCCAGGAAGGTGATGCCGCGCTTGGCCGAGGCCGCGATGTCGCGGGGGAACGCATTGCCCTCGAAAGTCTGGACATCGTGACGCTTGGCGCGGGTGGCGGTTCCATCGGCCATATCGGCGGGGGTGGCACCTTGCAGGTTGGTCCGCGCAGCGCCGGCGCAGTGCCGGGGCCAGCAGCCTATGGGCAGGGCGGCACGGAACCGGCGGTGACAGATGCCAATCTGGTGCTGGGCTATCTGGATGCCGCGAATTTCCTGGGCGGCAAGCGCAAGCTGGATATGGCGGCGGCGGAGCGCGCTTTTGCAAACCTCGGCGCCAGGCTTGGGCTTGATGCCATGGCAGCGGCAGCGGGTGTGCATCGGCTTGCCAATATCCGCATGGCGGATGGGATTCGCGTGGCGACTGTCAGGCGCGGCGTTGATCCGCGCGATTTCTGTCTGCTGGCTTTCGGAGGCGCGGCGGGGCTGCACGCCAGCGCAGTGGCGCGGGAACTCAGCATGAAGCGCGTGGCGGTGCCCTTCTTTGCGGCGGGGCTTTCCGCCTGGGGCATGCTGCATACCGATCTGCGGTACGAGATGGCGCGTAGCGAATTAAACACAGGCGGTGTGCCGGATGATGAGGCGCTCCGCGCCATTTGGGCCGCTTTGGAAAAGGAAGGCCGCGCGCGCGTCGCCAGCTGGTTTGGCGGCACGGTGGAAACGCGGCGCGCAGCAGATATGCGCTATGGCGAACAGGTTTTTGATATCGCCGTGCCTTTGGATCATGTTGCCTGGGAAGGTGCTGGGCTTGCCGATCGGCTGCGTGATGCCTTCCATGCGCGCCACGAAGCGCTGTTCACCTATGCGCTACGCCAGGAAGAGGTTGTGCTGGTCAATGCCAGGCTTGCGGTGATTGGCCGCTTGCCGCCTATGCCAGCCCCGGCGGGCACGGCTACAGGCGCCACGGCAAAGCCGCGCGGCACGCGCCGCATTATGCTGGAAGGCGGCGTGGCCGAGGTGCCGGTTTATGATTTCGCGGCTCTTGGCGCGGATCAGCCGGTGGCAGGGCCGGCGATTGTGGAAAGCGATACCACGACCGTTTTGCTGCTGCCCGGCGATGCCGCGCGGATGGATGCGCGCGGCTGGCTGGAAATTACGCTACCGGAACAGTCGTAAAGGCCTTCAGCGAACCGGTGCGGGCGCGGCCGCATTTGGCGGCCGCTCGCTCCCGATTGTCTCTCCCTGCCGGGCGGTCCATTGCCCAGCGCCTTCCAATTGCCGCCCCGTCCATTGCAAGGCACGCCCAAAGGCCGAGGTAGTTTCCTCTGCCGCGCGACCCATGGCGGCGCCGGCGCGTTCCGAAAGGCTCCGTTCCTGCTGAACGGGTACGGCATCTTGCGCGGCGGATGGCGGCGCGGCTTGCGCCACGGTACTGCCAGCATAAAGCGCGCAGAGGATCAGAAAAAAGCGCATCATCGGTGGATTTTCCCTGTCAGACACGAAGATATCTTGGATATGGGAAGGCGCCTGCCCGGCGCCAATAGCGTCACCCCAAAACCAGCATGACCCAAAAGGGCAGCGTCAGGATGGAAGCGATATGCTCGGTGGTGGTGATGGCGGCCATCAGCTTGGCATCGCCGCCCATGGCGCGCGCCATCACATAGGAAGTGGCGGCAGTGGGCAGCGCCATGAAAATCACCGCCGCTGCCAGCGGCAAGGGCGGCAGACCGGCAAATGTGCCCAAACCATAGGTAATGGCCGGCATGCCCACCAGTTTCAAAACGCCTGTCAGCGCCTGGGTTGGGATGCGATCAGTAAAACTCTCCCAGGATAGCGCCGCGCCAACACATAGCAGGCCAAGCGCCACTGATGCGCGCCCCAGGGTTTGGATGGTTGGCTTTACGCCCGGGGGAAAACCGCCAAGTGCGGCGATGGTGAAGCCCAGGATGCAGGCGATGATCAGCGGGTTCAGGATCAATTGCCGCAGGATCACCAATGGCTTTGGCCTGCCGCGGCTGCCATCCATGGCGAAGGCAAGCGTGGTCACACTTTGCACAAAGGGCACGATGATGCCGGTGGCCACTGCGCCGAAGCTGATACCCTCGGCGCCGAAAATCGCGCCCACAATCGCAAAGCCCATCAGGTTGTTGAAGCGTATGCCGCCCTGCAGGACCGATGTCATGGCCGCATGCCCATGCCCCATGAAGCGCGCCAGCAGCACGGAAATCAGCGTGCCGGTGGCAAGCGCGCCCCAAATGGTGAAAGCCATGGCACCCAGCGGCAGGCTCGCGGGGTCAAGCGCTGCCAGGGCGGAAAGGATCAGGCTTGGCAGCAGCACCCAATAGATCAGCTTTTCCATGCCCGCCCAAACCGCATCCATGGGCAGCAGGATGCGGCGCAACAGCGCCCCAAGGCCAAGCAGCGCAAAGGCTGGCACAAAAGCATCAAGCCAAAGGTCCATGCGCGCTATTCAGCCTCCGCCGCCGGGGGCGGTCCAGGGTGGCGGATTGGGCGCGCGCGCAATCGCTGCCATGCAGGCCGATTCGGTCAGGCGCCGCGCGCCAAAGGCCCTGGCCGCCGCATGGTTCAGCACCAGCCGCGACGCCTCCGGGTAGAAAACCAGGTCCAATCGGCAATCCGGCGCCTGATAGAGCCAGATCTCTGCCTCCCCCTCCCGCCGGCGTAAGGCGGGTTCGCCAAGGGCAGAGATCACTGCCTCGGGCTCTTGTCCCTGCAAAACGCTGGCGGCGGGGGGTGGGCTCGCACCCAAGCGGCGCGGGGCGCTGGCGCTGCTCGGCGGCGGGGGCAAGGGGGCAGCGCGGGTTGGGGTCATGGTTTCGGGCATGCCTAGCACGGCCAAGCTTGCCCTGGTATCGCGCAACGCCTGTTCCAGGCCAAGCGCGGCATTCTCGGCTTCAGCCTTGCGGCAGGCGGGGGTAAGCAAGAGCACCGCCAAAGCCAGGCTGGCGGCGCCCATGGGGCCAAGGGGAAGGGACCGCGCCGATATGCTTCGCCGCGGTGGTGGGACTGCCGGCCTTGGCCGCTGGCGCACGCGGCGCCAGATCAGGATTCGCTGGATTCGACCACGCGCACGGGCGGCGCCACAGCCATGGCGGGGCTGGAAGGTGCTTCGGTGATCATTTCCATCCGCCCGGTAAGCTGCCCGCCATCTTCCACGGAAAGGCGGCGGGACCGCGCCACGCCCAATACCCGGCCGGTGGCGCGGATGATCAGGCTGCCGGTGGCGGTCAGCGTACCATCAAACACACCAGCGATATCGGCATCTTCCACCTGCACTTCACCCTTGAAGACGCCGGAATGGCTGATGGCCAATTCCTGGCACTGCAAAAGCTGGCTTTCCATGGTGCCTTCAATGACGATGCGCTCAGCTTCCGTCACGCTGCCCTGAATGCTGATGCCCTTGCCCAATTGCAGGACGCGCTTTTCACCGGCCTCGGCCCGACCGGTGGGGCGGCCAGCCGTAGGTGTCGAAGGGCGCGCGGCGGGGGATGGCGTAATGGTGGGCTTGGCCGATGTGGCCGCCGCACTTGCCGCGGGCGGCACTACCGCCGCCGGGCGAAAGGGCGGCACCGCCAGGTCGGGATCACGCGCCGTCGGCACGCTGGTTGGTTCCGGTGCTGGCGGAGTGGTGGCTTCATCCTTGCGGCGGAAAAGCGACATTTTGGCCCCCTGGCTGATTCGCGTTGCTGATGCCTTCGGCTAGCATGCGACTCTGGCGCGCCACAACGGGCCAAAGCGGGTTATCCCCCGCTTTTTGTAGATGCGCCCGAAAGCGTATCGAATCCACCAAGGCCGCGGATCAGCAAATGCGCAGCCGCCGCAATCCCGATGATCGGCACGAATAGATTCAGCACCGGCACCATCGCCATCAGGGCCAAGGCAAGGCCGAGCATCCAGCCCTGCCAGCGCAAACGCTGCCAGGCGATGCGCGAATGCGCCAGGTTCATGCGCCTGAGCGCCACTTCGCGCAGCAACCCCGCGCCAAGCCCATGCGCCGAAATCAGCAGCGCCAGCAGCGCGCCCAGAAAAGGAATGAAAAACAGCGGCAAAAGCAGCATTTGCAGCGCAAGTAATTTCACCCCGAACCAGACGCCATAGCCAGCCTGCGCCAGGGCGGAAGCGCCGGAAGGCGCGGCGAGCCCAGGGTAATGGCGCCGCTCCACCGCGCCTGCCACGCTATCGGTGAATTGTGCCGCGATACCGAGCGCAACCGGCAGGAACAGCCACCAGCCGAGGAATACCCCAGCCGCCGCGCCGCCCGCCTGGGTGATCCAGGAAAGCCATTCCGGCCCGCCCGCCGCCGCCCAACCCGCAAGCCAGGCGGCCAAGCCGATCAACCCCGCCACCGCCAAGGCCGCCCCGATCACACCCAGGATCAAGGGAAGGCGAAAGGCAGGATCGCCCATTTGGCGAAAGGCGAGAAGAAGCGCTTGCGGCATGGTGGACGCCACCCTCGCCCAAGGCTAATCCCGCCGCAACCTTTTCCCGGAGCCCCGCCCATGACCCCCCCCAGCCTTGATATTCTTGGCATCGGCAATGCCATTGTGGATGTGCTGGCGCGTGCCGAGGACAGTTTTCTGGAAGAACACGGCATGGCCAAGGGCGGCATGGCGCTGATTGGCACCGACCAGGCCGAGGCGATTTACGCCGCCATGGGTCCAGGCATTGAAAGCAGCGGCGGGTCCGCCGCCAATACTTGTGCAGTTGCAGCAGGGCTTGGCGCCAAGGTCGGCTATCTTGGCAAGGTCGCGGATGATGGCCTCGGCCAGGTGTTCCGCCATGACATCACCGCCGCCGGGGTGGTGTTTCCCACGGCGCCCTTGGCCGGTGGCGCCCCCACAGCGCGCTGCCTGATCCTGGTCTCCCCCGATGGTCAGCGCACCATGAACACCTTTCTTGGCGCCTGCGTGACCTTTGGCGAGGCTGATCTGGACCCGGCCGCCATTGCCAGCGCGCGGATTGTCTATCTGGAAGGCTATCTTTTCGACCCGCCGGCGGCCCAGGCCGCCTTCCGCGCAGCAGCGCGCATTGCCCATCAGGCCGGGCGGCAAGTGGCGATTACGCTATCCGACCCCTTCTGCGTGGGCCGCCACCGCGCTGCCTTCCGCGCCTTCATTCGCGAAGAAGCCGATATCGTCTTTGCCAATGAAGCCGAGATTTGCGCCCTTTATGAAACCGATGATTTCGATGCCGCGGCCAAGGCCGTGCGCGCCGAAGTCGCCATTGCCGCGCTCACCCGCAGTGAAAAGGGCAGCCGCATCATTGCCGGCACCGAGACCCATGATATCCGCGCCGAACCAACCAGGCTGGTGGACAGCACCGGCGCGGGGGATGCCTATGCCGCCGGCTTCATGGCGGCGCTGACCCGTGGCTTGCCTCTGCCCGAATGCGGCCGTTGGGGCAGCATTGCGGCGGCCGAGGTGATTTCCCATTTCGGCGCCCGGCCCCAGGCCGACTTGGCGGCGCTGGTGGGCAGCCGGCCCGGCGGGGTGGCGGCAACGCTCGGCTAGTCTTTTTTCGCCGCGCCGCGCTTTTTCCTCGCTTTTTCCGGCGGGACAGCCTATCTCCCCGCCATAACGAAACGCCTGGATGGAAACCACCGCCCGCCCCCAAGCCTTGGGAGCCGGGATGGTGGCGTTTTTGCCAGGCTCTTCCCCCGGTTTTCTATCTCTCAGGTGTTCAATGCAAATTCGTAACGTCGCCATAATCGCCCATGTTGACCACGGCAAGACCACGCTGGTGGACAAGCTGCTGAGCCAGGCCGGTGCCTTCCGCGCCAATCAGCAGGTCGCCGAACGCGCGCTTGACCGTAATGATCTGGAACGCGAACGCGGCATCACCATCCTTGCCAAATCCACCGCCGTGGAATGGAAGGGTGTGAAGATCAATATCGTGGACACCCCCGGCCACGCCGATTTCGGCGGTGAGGTGGAACGCATCCTGTCCATGGTGGATGGCGCCATTGTGCTGTGCGACGCCGCCGAAGGCCCGCTACCGCAGACCAAGTTTGTGCTCACCAAGGCGCTCGCGCGCGGGCTGAAGCCGATTGTGGTCATCAATAAGGTGGACCGCCAGGATGCCCGCCCGGATGAAGTGCATAACGAAGTCTTCGACCTTTTCGCTGCCCTGGGTGCAAGCGATGAGCAGCTTGATTTCCACACGCTTTTCGCTTCCGGCCGGCAGGGCTGGGCAGATCTGGAACTGAATGGCGCGCGCAAGGATCTTTCGCCGCTGTTTGACCTGATCCTGTCCCATGTGCCGGAACCGAAGGTGGACCTTGAAAAGCCCTTCGCGATGAATGCGACGATTCTGGAAAGCGACAATTTCCTCGGCCGCATCCTGACCGGGCGCGTGGAGCAGGGCATTGCGCGCGTGAATATGCCAGTGCGCGTGCTGCGCCAGGATGGTTCGGTGGTGGAAACCGGGCGGCTGACGAAGCTCATGACCTTCTCGGGCCTTGAGCGTGTGCCGGTGGATGAGGTGCGCGCGGGTGATATCATCGCCATCGCCGGGCTTTCGGATGCGACGATCCCCGACACCATCGCAGCGCCGGAAGTGACCGAACCGCTGCCAGCGCTGCCGGTGGACCCGCCGACACTCGCCATGACCTTCCGCATCAATGACGGCCCCTTGGGTGGGCGTGAGGGCAAGAAGGTCACGTCGCGGCAGATTCGCGAAAGGCTTTTCAAGGAAACCGAAGGCAATGTCGCGATCAAGGTGAAGGTGAGCGAGGAGGTTGACGCTTTCGAAGTCGCCGGCCGTGGTGAATTGCAGTTGGGCGTGTTGATCGAGACCATGCGGCGTGAGGGGTTTGAGCTGACGATCGGGCGCCCGCGCGTGCTGACGCGCGACAATCCCGAAACCGGTGAGCGTGAGGAACCCTTCGAAGAAGCGCTGATTGATGTGGATGAAAGCTATTCCGGCGTGGTGGTGGAGAAGATGTCGCTCCGCAAAGGCCAGATGCAGGATATGCGGCCTTCGGGCGGCGGCAAGGTGCGGCTGACCTTCCACATCCCGTCCCGCGGCTTGATTGGCTATCACGGCGAATTCCTGACCGATACGCGCGGCACGGGCATGATGAACCGGCTGTTCCTGGGCTATCGCCCCTGGGCCGGGCCGATTGAAGGCCGGCGCAATGGGTCGCTGATTTCGAATTCGGATGGTGAGGCCATTCAATACGCGCTGTTCTATTTGCAGGAACGCGGTACGTTGTTTGTGGACCCCGGCGTGAAGGTTTATGTCGGCATGATCCTGGGCGAGCATTCGCGCGACAATGATCTGGAAGTGAACCCGATCAAGGAAAAGAAGCTGACCAATATCCGCGCCGCCGGCAAGGATGAGGCGCTGCTGCTGATCCCACCGCGCAAGATGAGCCTGGAACAGGCTATCGCGTACATCGAAGATGATGAATTGGTTGAGGTGACGCCGGGCGCCATTCGGCTGCGCAAGCGCCACCTTGATCCGCATGAGCGCAAGCGCCATGCGCGCCGGGCGGAGAGTGAGGCGGCGTAAGCATTTTCAAGCCAAGTGGAAACACTTGGCGACTCGGAAAATGCGGTCTTACAAACTTTGCCTATTTTCAAGCCAAGTTGGCCTCTTGGCTTGAAAACTCGCTAAGCCTCACGTGTGGGGTACCCCTCCAGCATCCTGGCGAAATCATCCCAGGGGCGAGGCTTAAAGATGGTATCGGTGACGAAGGCATCCGTGATCCTGTCACACCGAAAGGCGCGAATATCGCCGCGCAATTGATCCCAGCACAGCACATACCAGACCGGCGGATTGAGCAGCAGGAAATGAGGCTCAATCAACCTTTCCGTATGGTTCCGGTGTCGGTCCCGGTAGCGCATGCTGATGACGCGATTGAGCGCGAAAGCTTCCTTCAGGGCGTGCCCGCATTGCTTTCGGGTCTCTTCAAGGGATGCCAGCACTGCGCCAGACGCTGCCCCACCAATCCTGATGCGTTTGCGCATGGCCGCAATCCGGCGCTGTTCGCCAGGCGCGAAACTGCCCATGACCTTGCGCCTAATTGCTTCGGCATGGCTCATTTGAAGTGACGCATACAGGCTTTCGCCAATGGCCAGGCCGATCAGCAGATCAAGTGCCTCCCGGCGTGACAGGTTGATCCGCCCAATTCCCCAACCGGGTGCAATGCGCACACCGCCGCCTCGACCCCTTTCGCTTTCCACGGGAACTCCTCGTTCGCGCAGGATTTCCAAATCCCGGTGCAGCGTCCGCAGGGATACGCCGACTTCGATCGCGGCATCCCCCAAGGCGAGCGCATCCTCGTTCTTCAGCCAAGCCTCAAGCCGATCAAGGCGCGCGAGGCGGGTGGACATCGTCATCCGGTCCCTATGGCGCAAAATATGCCAGAAAGCGACATATTTTTCCGTACAAGACAGCCACCGCGCGCAAGACGCCGGGAATGGAGGATGATCGTGAAGCAGCAAGTCCTGGAATTGGTCTCATTCAAGCTGGCGCCTGGAAGCTCCGAGGCGGAGATGCTGGCTGCATCAGGCATTTGCCAGTCGGAATTCCTGCAAAAGCAGGAAGGCTTCCTGCTGAGGCTCACGGCGCGGCGGGATGATGGGTCTTATGTTGATGTCGTACTTTGGGAAAGCCAGGCCCATGCTGACGCTGCCTTGGAGCATTCCCAGTCTTCAAGCGCGGCAGGGCAGTTTCTTGCCCATATTCTCATGGACACAGAAAATGCCGAACCAAAGATCGAACATTGCGTGGTACTGCGGCGTGCCGGGCATGAAGCCTGAGTTTTCTGTCCTGGAAGAAAAAGTCATGGCCGCACCAACAATGAACGAGGTCGCGGCCATGCTGTCTGCCCGCTATGGCGATGTTTCTCTTGCCACCAGCTGGGGCGAGACAGCGCTATTCTACAACCCCGGCAAGCGCCTTCCCAGGGGCATCTATTTTGCCACGCTCAAGGACCATGATGGCGCGAATGACAAGGCATCCGCGCTGCATCGGCATGGTGTTTTTCGTCTGAGCCTTGGCCTGCCGCGGGGAGACTATGTTTCGCGCTTTGGGGCAATGCCGTTGCGCCCGGGTAAAGGGGGCGTGGTCCTGGGGTCTTGGGACTTCACCGCCCTGGACCAGCTTTCGCCGCACCCAATTTATGCCTGGATGGGCTGGGTGGCAGTGCTCAACCCATCGCACAGCACATTGGCGGCACTATCGCCCTTGTTTGACGCTGCCTTCGACAAGGCGCGGCATGGTTTCCGCAGGCGCCTTGGGTGACGGGAATTGAACGGGGTCACCCTATCGCGGCGCCCCTTCCCCAATCCGGTGCAGCAGCCGCCCACCATCCGCGAGCCCGATCACCACCAGAATCTCATCCGAGCGCGGGCCATCGCCAAGGCTCACGGTGATCGCGTCAAAATGCCCACGCGACCAGACATCATCCTTATGCCCAAGCGGCAGGTCGAGCGCGCTGCCAGGCCCGCCCATCTTGGCCGCGGATGGAATAATCGCCGCACCACCGCCAATCGCTTCCCGCAAGGGCCGGCCAAGGGCCGGGTGCAGGATAGCGGCGGCATGTTCCAATTCCCCCGCCGCGCCCACAATGGCACCCTTGCCATAGGAAACCGCAGGCCCGCGCAGCAGCTTCACCAATTCCGGCGCGACCTGGGCCGAAAGCTGCGGGCCATAATCCACCAGGGGCGATAAATCCTCCTCAAAACGCCCGGCAAAGGGATTGCCGATCAGGATCAGCGCCACGGCGCGGATGATGGGGCGTGGGGCCACGCGCCCGGCCTCCGCAAAACTTTCCTCACGCAGGTAAACAAGTTTGCGGATATCGGGCATGGTGGTTCCCTCCTGCACGGTTTCGGCACCAAGCCTTGCAGTTTTGCCCCGCCCTAGGAAGCCTGGGCCACCCTCTGGCAGAAAGCCTCAGCACGTTGCATCCTGCCGCCATCAATCAAGGGAATACCGCCATGGTCCATGCTCCGAACCGTCCGCCGCCAGGTGCGCCGCCTGTGCGCATCAACCTCTATTCCGATACGCAAACCCGCCCGACGCCGGCCATGAAGGAAGCCATGATGCGCGCCGAAGTGGGCGATGAGCAGCATGGCGATGACCCAACCGTGCACGAACTCTGTGACCGCATGGCCGCGCTGATGGGCAAGGAAGCGGCGATGTATTTGCCATCCGGCACCATGTGCAATGTGGTGGCGATCCTGACCCATTGCCAAAAGGGTGATGAGGTGGTGGCGCATGAAACCAGCCACATCCTGCATAGCGAAGGCGGCACCCATGCCGCGCTGACCGGTGTGCAGATCATGCCGATGCGCGGGCCGAAGGGCATGTTCACCGCGGATGAATTGCGCGCCGCGATTCGTCCGAAAACCCGCTACACCCCGCCGCAAAAGCTGCTGGAGGTGGAACAGACCGCCAATATCGGCGGCGGTGCGGTTTGGCCGCTGGAACAACTGAACGCGGTTGCTGCCGTGGCGCATGGCGAAGGCTGGGGCACGCATATGGATGGCGCGCGGCTGATGAATGCCTGCGTCGCCGCCGGC
>JADCEV010000080.1 GCA_020249865.1 Roseomonas sp.
CGGCGGGAAGCCCTGTAATTCCCCGCTTGCGGTATGCCGCGGATAGGAGAAGGATCAGGAAACGAGGCGCCGCACCAATGCCGCGCCGTGAACGAACGGAGGGTCCAGGAATGGCCAATCACATCACGCGCCGCCAGGCGTTGGGCGCCACTGCGGCATTGATCGCCGCGCCTGCCATTGTGCGGCAGGCCAATGCGCAAAGCCGCTTTGACTGGAAGCGCTTTGCCGGCGAACGCATTGAAGTCACGCTGCAGACCTCTCCACGCGGGCTATTGCTGCAACGCCAGAACAGGGAATTCGAGGAACTGACTGGCATTCGCTGCGGCATTGAAGTGGTGCCGGAACAGCAGCATCGCCAGAAGATCATTGTCGAATATGCCTCTGGCCGGCCTTCCTTTGATGTGGCGGAATTGAGCCTGCATGTGAATAAGCGCCAGGTCGGGCGGGCGCGTTGGAATACCGATATTCGCGCGTTGATCGCTGATCAATCCATCACCGCGCCGGATTTTGACTTCGCCGATTTCGGCGCCGGCATGGTGCAATATGCGACGCAATCCGATGGGCGGATGGATTCGCTGCCGGCCTTCGCGGATTACTTCATCCTTTACTACAACAAGGAATTGCTGGCGGCGAAGAATATCGCCGTGCCAACCACCTGGGATGGCATGTTCGAAGCGGCGCGCGCGCTGACCGAACCTTCCCGCCAGATTTATGGCCATGTCGGGCGCGGCTTGAAGAACGCCAATGTTGTCCTGTGGTCCAGCTATCTGCTCGGCACCGCGCAGCGCGACATGATCAACGCCAATCGCCAATTGATCACGGATACGGATGACGCGATCTGGGCTGGGGAGATGTACAAGAAATTCCTCCGCGATGTCTCACCACCCGGGTCCATCGGCTTCAATTGGAATGAATGCCAAACCACCTTCATGCAGGGCCGTGCGGCCATGTGGATTGATGGCATTGGCTTCGCGGCACCCTTGGAAGATCGTCAGCGGTCACGCGTCGCGGGCAAGGTTGGTTATGCGCTGGTGCCGAAGGGCCGCGGGCCCAATCACCATTGCTGCCTGTTCGGTGCGGGCTATGGCATTCCCGAAGCCTCACGCAAAAAGGGTGCGGCCTGGCTTTATCTGCAATGGGCGCTGGGCAAGGAAAATCAGCTCCGCTTCCTCACCAGCGGTGCCGGCGTGCCGGCGCGCAGCAGCCCCTTCAGCAATGAACAGGCAATTGCCGCCAGCACCTTCCCGCGCGAATTCTTCCAAACGCTGAATGAAAGTGCGAAAATCGCCCGCGCCGGCCTGCCCGAGATTGTGCCAGTAACGCAATTCCGTGACGTGATCGGCACGGCGCTTACCAATACCATCAGCGGTGCGGATGTGGCGACAGAACTGCGTCGCGCCACGGCTGAGTTCCGCCCGGTTCTCGAGCAAAGCGAAAGGGAAAGCTGAGGCTTTCACGACTTGATGCAACAGGCTGAAACCATCACCGCGTCCCCCAGCAAGGGGGCGCGGGTGCGCAATTACGCCCGGCATTATGGCTGGTTCATTGTGCCGGCGGCGGTGGTGGTGCTTGCCGTCATCATCTTTCCCTGGATTTTCACGATTTATGTCTCCGCCCATGATTGGCATCTGGGCGGGGAACGGCGCTGGGTGGGGTTCGATAATTACACCAAGCTGTTTTCCGATTCCCGCTTCGGCTGGGCGATGCTGCGTACGCTATTCTACACGGTGCTGGCGGTGATCTTCCCGATGCTGCTCGGCCTTCTGGCGGCATTGGCCTTCAATCGCAAATTCCCGCTGCGCGGCCTGGCGCGGACCATTTTTATCCTGCCCATGATGGCGACCCCGGTGGCGGTGGCGCTGGTTTGGACCATGACCTTCCACCCGCAGCTTGGCGTGCTGAACTGGCTTTTGGGCCAGGTGGGTCTGCCGCCCAGCATGTGGATTTATAGTGCCAATACGGTGATCCCGACTTTGGTGATGATCGAGGTCTGGCATTGGACGCCTTTGGTGATGCTTCTGATCCTGGGCGGCCTCGCTTCCCTGCCGGTTGATCCTTATGAGGCCGCGAAGATTGATGGCGCCAATGGCTGGCAAGCCTTTCGCCACATTACGCTGCCCCTGCTGATGCCCTTCATCGTGGTGGCGCTGATCATTCGCTGCATTGATGCGCTGAAGGCTTTTGATACGATCTATGTCATCACCCAGGGCGGGCCGGGCTCAGCGAGCGAGACGATCAATATCTTCCTCTATCTGCAAGCCTTTGCCTTCTACAATGTCGGCTATGCCTCGGCCGTAGTGGTGGTGTTTTTCGTGATCATCCTGGCGCTGGCTGCGCTGCTGTTATGGACGCGTCAGCGGGTGAAAATGACATGAGCGTAGAAGCAAAGCGTAGCCCCGCGCAGTATCGGCTGCGCCGGCTGATCGGCAATATCGGCTTTGGCTTTTCGGTGCTGGTGCTGGTTTCGCCGGCCATCCTGTTCTTTCTGTGGATGCTGTCGCTGTCCTTCAAGAATGAGCTGGACAATACCGATTGGCCGCCGGTCTTCATTCCGCAATCGCCAACCTTGGACAATTACCGCGAAGTTTTTGCGCGCAATGATTTCCTGCGCTTTGCCTGGAATTCCGTGGTGGTGTCCTTCGGTGCCACCGGCATTGCGCTGCTGATTGGCGTGCCGGCGGGTTATGGCATTGCGAAGATGCACGCCATGCGCGCTGCCGCCTTGATCCTGATTGCGCGCATCACGCCTGGCCTTTCCTATCTGATCCCGTTGTTCCTGCTGTTCCAATGGCTTGGCATGACCGGCACGCTGACGCCGATTGTCATCACGCATTTGGTGATCACGGTGCCTATCGTGGTCTGGGTGATGATTTCCTTCTTTGAAGGCCTGCCGCCGGAATTGGAGGAAGCGGCGCTTGTGGATGGTGCCACGATCTGGCAGGCATTTCGTTATGTGGCCATGCCACTCGCGCGACCTGGGATCACCGTTGCCACGATCCTGTCCTTCATTTTTTCCTGGAATAATTTCATCTTTGCCATGGTGCTGGCGGGGCGCGAAACCCGTACGCTGCCCGTTGCGGTGAACAACATGTTGACCTTTGAGCAGATCGCCTGGGGGCCGCTTTCGGCGGCGGCGCTTTTGGTGACAGCGCCGGTGCTGATCCTGACGCTGGTGGCGCAAAAGCAGATTGTGGCCGGGCTGACCGCGGGTGGCGTGAAGGGGGCGTAGCCTTCCCTTATTCCGCCGCCACCTGGCTATGCGCCGCCGCATCAATCCTAAGCGCACCCGTAAAGCGGTTGAAGAAGCCGCAGAGCGTGAGGCGCAAGGTCAATTCCACAATCTGCGCTTCTGAAAAATGCTCCCGCAGCGCGCGGAACAGGCGTTCGGGCACGCGATGGCTGTTTTCCCAGGCAGCCGTGGAATATTCCGCCACCAGCCGATCAATCGGTGTCAGCGATGGATGATCAATTCGCCCTGGCAAGCCTTCCAAAGCCTCGGTCGGGATGCCTTCCACGGCCAGGAACGGCCCGTGATGATCCACGCAGTAATCACAGGCATTGAGCTTTGAGACCACCACAATCGCCAATTCCAGATAGCGCCGCGGCAGCGTGCCCGCCGCGCGCAATTCCATCAGCATCGGCATCAAATGGCGCAGCGCCGCCGGCACATGGGCGAAGACCGCCAATTGCTCCTCAAACGGGCCATAGCCGGTGACATAGCGATGCCAGATGTCGCGAAGTTCCGGCGTCAATTCCTCGGGCGAGACTTCACGCACACGGGCCATGGCGGTTTCCTTTCCTGAAGGCGTCAAGCTTGCGCTGACTGTCCCGCCCCGTCCACCCCTGGACTTGCCTGGGGCGACGGGCAAAACTCCCGCCCGATAAACTTGGGAGCCTAAAGCGATGCGCAATACAGAAGAAATCTGGCGGCTGGTGGATGCCAAGGCGCCTGAGGCGATTGAACTCAGCGACCGCGTCTGGGGCATGCCGGAACTCTGCTACGCCGAACACCGTTCCTGCGCCGAACATACCGCCATGCTGGAAGCCCATGGCTTTCGCGTGACAAAGAACGTGGCGGGCATCCCAACGGCGGTGATGGGCGAAGCCGGCGAAGAAGGCCCCATCATTGCGATCCTTGGTGAATATGATGCGCTGCCGGGGCTGTCACAGGAAGCGGGCATCGCGGAACCGCGCCCCTTGCCTGGCGATGGCAGCGGGCATGGTTGCGGGCATAATCTGCTCGGCGCTGCATCCCTGCTGGCGGCGAGCGCGGTGAAGGATTGGCTCGCGCAAAACGGCATCAAGGGGCGCGTGCGCTATTATGGCTGCCCAGCGGAAGAAGGCGGTGCCGCGAAGGGCTTCATGGTGCGCGCCGGCTGCTTTGATGATGTGGATATGGCGATCTGCTGGCACCCGGCGGCGTTTTCGGCGGTGAATGAGCCCGTGTCACTCGCCAATACGCGCATTGATTTCGCCTTCACGGGGCGGTCTTCCCACGCCGCCGCCGCGCCGCATTTGGGCCGTAGCGCGCTGGATGCGGTGGAACTCATGAATGTCGGCGTCAATTACATGCGCGAACATATGCCATCCGATGCGCGCATTCATTACGCCTATCTGGATGCTGGCGGCATTGCGCCCAATGTGGTGCAGGGCACGGCCAAGGTGCGCTATCTGATCCGCGCGCGGGATCTGGTGGAATTGAAGTGCTTGGTCGCGCGCGTGCGCAAGATTGCCGATGGCGCAGCGCTGATGACGGAAACCAGTGTCTCCACCAAGGTGGTGAGCGCGGTATCCAACCTTCTGGGCAATACGCCTTTGGAAAAGGCGATGTATGACAATTTCCAGCGCCTCGGCCCGCCGCAATTCGATGAGGAGGATCGCCGCTTTGCGCGCGAAATCCAGGCGACGCTGAAGCCCGAAGACATTGTTTCCGCCTTCCGCCGCCATGGTCTGACGCCGGAGATGGATTTGCCGCTTTGTGACAAGATCGTGCCGCTGGAAAACAAGGGTTTTGGCGGTGTGGGGTCCACCGATGTTGGTGATGTGTCCTGGGCGGTGCCAACCGTGCAGGCGCGCGGTGCGACTTGTGCGGTCGGCACGCCGGGGCATTCCTGGCAACTCACCGCGCAGGGCAAATCCGGCATTGCGCATAAGGGCCTAGTGCATGTGGCGAAGATCATGGCAGGCACGGCGGTGGATGCCATCGCCAATCCGGAAATCCTGGCCGCCGCCAAGGCGGACCACCAGAAGCGCATAGCAGCAACCCCCTATGTCTGCCCGCTGCCGCCGGATGTGGAACCGCCGATCAAGATGTCGGCTTAAAGCGGCATCGGGGCGAAGCCGCCTTGCTTTCGCCTTGAAGGGCGCCCATATGAGACGGGTCAGCGCGCCATTCCGCGCGCCGCGCGCCCTGGCGGCTGCGTGATCGGACCCCCGGCTTGGTTTAAGCGCGGCGCGGTTCCGGGTCAGCCAGAACGCTTTTCTCACTAGGACGGTCCCAATCCCGCGGGGCTTTCTGCCCCAAGCCGCGCTTGGCCCGGAAGGCTGTGCGCGGCTGATCTAGGATTCATCGTGACCGAACAATTCGAGGCTCTGCGCCTCAACCCGCTCATCCTTCAGGCTTTGAAGGATGAGGGCTACAAATCCCCAACCCCGATCCAGGCCCAGGCCATTCCTGCCGTGCTGGAAGGGCGCGACCTTTTGGGCATTGCCCAAACCGGTACCGGCAAAACTGCGGCCTTTGCGCTGCCCTTGCTGCATAAGCTTGCCCTGCTGAAGGGCCGCCCGCCGCGCGGCGGCTGCCGCGTGCTGGTGCTGAGCCCGACGCGTGAATTGGCAACGCAAATCGCCGAAAGCTTCCGCACCTATGGCAAGCATCTCGGCTTTTCCATCGCGACTATCTTTGGCGGCGTTGGCTTTGGCGGTCAGCGCCAGGCGCTGGGCCGTGGCATTGATGTGCTGGTGGCAACCCCTGGCCGCTTGCAGGACCATCTGGAACAGGGCTCTGCGCGCTTGGATCACGTCAGCACGCTGGTCTTGGATGAGGCCGATCAGATGCTGGACAAGGGCTTCCTGCCGGCCATTCGCCGCCTGATCCGTGCCGTGCCGGCGGAACGCCAGACGCTGTTCTTCAGCGCGACCATGCCCACAGAAATCAACCGCCTGGCAGATGAAATGCTGAAATCGCCCGTGCGCGTGGCGGTGGCGCCGGTGGCAACCACGGCCGAGAAAGTGGCGCAGCGCGTCATTCACGCCAATCGGCAGGATAAGCGCCGCGTGCTCGCCGAATTGCTGCGTGGCGAAGGCGTTGGTCGCGCGCTGATTTTCAGCCGCACCAAGCATGGCGCGGATCGCATTGTGAATCAGCTGGACCAGGATGGCATCAGCGCCAATGCGATCCATGGCAACAAATCCCAGAATGCGCGTGAAGCGGCCCTGGCAGCCTTTCGCGATGGGCGCGCACCGGTGCTGGTCGCGACCGATATCGCCGCGCGCGGCATTGATGTGGATGGCGTGACGCATGTCATCCAGTTTGATTTGCCGGAAGTGCCGGAAACCTATGTGCATCGCATCGGCCGCACCGCGCGCGCCGGCGCGGCGGGCATTGCGATTGCGCTTTGCTCTGGCGAAGACCGTGACAAGCTGCGCGCGATTGAAAAACTGATCCGCACGCAAATCCCGGCGGAAGATCGCCGCACCGGCGAAGCCGAGGAAGCGGCGCCCCCCCGTCCGCCACGTCAGCCCCGCCCGCAACGCGCGGCGCCGAAGCCGCGCCAGGCGCAGGAACAGCAGCGCCCGCGCCGTACTGGCTCGGCGCGGAGCGGTGGTGGCGGAGGCGAAGCGTCGCGCCGCCGCGCTGGCTCCACCCCTGGTTCGGGGCAGTTTGGACGTTTGCCGCGCTGATCCGCGCGGCACTTTTGCGCCAACGCAAAGCCCGGGCCGATGGTCCGGGCTTTTTTGTGCGCCATGACCCAAGCCGCCCAAGCGCCGGATTCCGGCCTGCTCGCCTATGCCAGCGCCAATCTGCCGCGCTACACCAGCTACCCGACCGCGCCGCATTTCACGCCCTTGGATGAAGCCGCCTTGCGTGGCTGGTTGGCGGAAACCAGCCCTACCGATGCGCTATCGCTTTACGTGCATGTGCCGTTTTGCGCATCGCTTTGCTGGTATTGCGGCTGCCATACTGCGGTGACGCGCTCGGCCGCGCGCATTGCGCGCTATGGCGCGGCTTTGGCGGAAGAAGCGCGGCTATTGGGCGCGGCGCTGCCCGCGCATGGCGGTGTCGCGGTTTTGCATCTGGGCGGCGGCACGCCAACCGCGCTGGGGCCAGAGGGTTTGATCGCGCTTGGCGTGGCGCTGCGTCAGCATTTCCCTTTCCAGTCCCGAGCGGAAATCGCCGCCGAACTTGATCCGCGCACGCTCGATACACGCATGATCGACGCGCTGGCCGGCATGGGCCTGACGCGCGCAAGCCTTGGCGTGCAGGATATCTCGCCCAAGGTGCAGAGGCTGATCGGGCGCGTGCAGCCGGCGGAACAAGTGGCGGTGGCGGTTCAAAGACTGCGGGCTGCCGGCATTGGCGGGATCAATATGGATCTGATTTATGGCCTGCCGGGGCAGGGGGTGGTGGAAGTTGAAGCCTCGGCCCGTTTTGCCGCGGAACATGGCGCGGATCGCGTTGCGGCTTTCGGCTATGCGCATGTGCCTTGGATGAAGTCGCACCAAAAAGCGATCAGGCTTGAGGATTTGCCGGATGCAACGCTGCGCATGGCACAAGCTGAAGCGGCAGCGCGCGTGCTGACGGATGCGGGTTATGTCGCGATTGGGCTTGACCATTTCGCGCGGCCGGAAGATGCCATGGCGCGCGCGGCGGCATCAGGTCGGCTGCGGCGCAATTTTCAAGGCTATACCACGGACGAAGCGCCGGTGCTGCTCGGCCTTGGGGCTTCGGCGATTGGTCGTTGTCGCGCCGGTATCTTTCAGAATCATGCGGATGAACGCGGCTGGCTTGCGACGGTGGAAGCGGGGCGGTTGCCGATTGCGCGCGGGCGTGCCTTCACAGGCGAAGATCTGATCCGCGCAGAGATTATTGAACGCATCATGTGCGACCAGGCGGTGGATCTTTCGCTGGTGCCACGAGAGATTTTAGCAACTGCGCTTCCGAAGCTCGCCACGCTGATCGTCGATGATCTGGTGTCGGAAGCCGCTGGGTGCCTGACGATGACCGCGAAGGGCGCGCGCTTCCTGCGGCATTTGGCAGCGTGTTTCGATGCCTATCTGGCGCCCGCTGCTACGCGCCATAGCACCGCAGTCTAAGTTGGGGCCAAGTTCAATCGTCGCAGCAGCGCGCGTTCTTCATTCATGGTCTGGCGCATCGCCTCCCGATAGGCCGGGCCATCCAGCAGGATCAGCGGCTGATTGACGCGTTCCAGGAATTGCAGATGCGCGGGGTTTTGCGCGGCGGCGGTGAAGGCTTCCGCCAGCGTGCGCACCACGCCGGCATCCATGCCGCGCGGGCCGATCAGCCCGCCTGGGCTATCCACCACAATATCCAGCCCTTGTTCCTTCAGTGTTGCCACCTGCGGAAACCGCTTGGCGCGGGTCGAAGTATAAATCGCGAGCAGGCGCAATTGCCCCGCTTCCACCATCGGTGCCCAGCCAGATGCCTCTGAGGCAAAATCAATCTCCCCGCCCAGCAGCGCGCGCAATGTATCGGATGTGCCGCGATAGGGCACATGGGTCCAGCTCAAGCCGCGCTGAAAGCCGATGCGTTCCACCACAAGATGCTGTGTTGAACCAATCCCCAGCGTGCCGAAATTGAGCTTGCCCGGATTGGCGCGCGCATGGGCCAGCAATTGTTCAAGGCTCTGCCAGGGTGAATCCGCGCGCACCACCAGGCCCATGACGAAGCCGGTGATTTGCAGGATGTAAGTCAGGTCATTGATCGGATCATAGGGCGGGCGGGGATTGAGCAGCATTTGCCGCACCACGCCGACATGCATTTGCGAAATCGTATAGCCATCGGGGCGCGCTTCCTGCAGCGCCATGGCGCCCAGAATGCCGGAAGCCCCGCCACGATTTTCCACCACCACCGGCTGGCCCAGGCTGCGGGATGCGTGATCCGCCATGATGCGAAAGCCGATATCCGCCGGCCCACCGGCCGCCCAGGGAATGATCAGGCGAATGGGCCGTTCCGGAAAGCGCGTTTGCGCCAAGGCCGGCATGGCAAGCAATGCCGAAGCGCCAAGCGCCGCACGACGGGTGATTTGCGCCATTGTCCTAAGCCTCCGTTGAGCGGCTCAGTTTGGGCGTGAAAACCGGGCTGCCGCAAGGCCCAAGCCTATCCCGGCTGGCGCAGCCCCAGCCGTTCCAGGCGCGGCAGCACTTCCTGCACGAAATAGGGAATTTCCTTGAGGTAATCGAGGAAGGCGATGGTGCAGCCGGCAAGCCCTGTCGCACTCATGCGCGCCATTTCATCGGCGATATCATCTGGCGTGCCGACAAAGGGGTAGGAACCGGGATAGGCGCCATCAAATTTGAAGCGGCCTTCGCGGGTGAAGCGGTTTTCAAAGGGCCGCGCGATCTGCTGCCCTGGCGTGCCCACCATGGCGCCGCGATTGCTCCGATAATAGGCCTGCCCTGCCGTATCCGCCATTTCTTCGGCGAAATAGTGGAAGAAATCCTCGGCCTCCTGTCGCGTTGGGCGGCAGACCACATGACCCATGGTGAAAACGCCGATCTGGCGCTGATGGCGCGCCATATGCTGGCGGACATCTTCAAGCAGTGCCGGCACCTGGTCCAATTCCGTCACGTTCAGGAACAGCACATCAGCGGCTTGAGAAGCAAAATCCCGCCCCGCTGGCGAAAACCCCGCCGACATGACGGGCGGCCAGGGGCGCTGCACGGATACCGGATTGGTATGGCAATTCTTGAGCTTGAAGAATTCGCCGTCCCAATCGAATTCCGGGCCGCCTGCCAGCATTTTCGACCAGATGCGAAACCATTCAAGGCCGTGTTGGTAGCGCTTATCCTGTTGGATCGTGACGCCGTGCAGATCGAACTCTGCCTGGTTCCAGCCGCAGACGATATTGAGCCCGGCGCGCCCATGGCTCACATGGTCAATCGTTGCAATCGCCTTGGCGCCGAAGGCGGGTGTGACGATCGGCACATGCACGGTGGAGAAGATCGCGATGCGCTTGGTAATGGCGGCAAGCGCCGCGCCATGGGTCAGGGTCTCGAGCGATCGGCCATAAATATTCGCATCCCCCTGATAGCCGCGCCATTTCGCGACAGGCAGGATGAATTCAATGCCGGCTGCGTCGGCGATTTGCGACATGGCGGCAATGTCGTCCCAATCGGCCTTCCAGCGTTCCGGCGCGCGGCTCATGGTCAGGCCGCCATCGCAATTGGCGCTGAAAATGCCGAGCTTGAATTTATTCGGGCCGAAAAGCGGGTTTCGTGCCCGTGCATCCTGTTCCATGGCGTTTCCTTCCTGGATCAGTCTGCGGCTTGGGCTGGCAGGGGGCAAGGCAGCGAGGATGATTGCATCCCGCCGCGGTATCGGGAATCATTTTCGCCAATAGCAAGGGGAAACACCATGAATGCTTGGCCCGATGCCGCCCGCCCTGGAGAGCCCGCCGATACCGCGCGGCCCTGGCATTGGCTGGCGCGTTTGGATGATGGCGGGCAGGCGCCGCTGCCGCTTGGCTGGAATCCCGCTGTGCGGCAATGGCTTTCCTGGGATGGCAGCGCCCTGGCGCCAGCTGAGGCAGCGCGGCGCTTCCGCTACCTTGGCCCCGCACTGACACCGGCCGAGGTTGCGGCAGAAACTGCGGAGGCGGAAGCGGCGGCGTTGCCTACGCAGCCCGTTGATATGGTTCCCAAGCGGGATGCCATCCGCAACCACCTGCTGATCTTTGTTGGCAGTGTCGTCGCGACACTGTTTCTGGCGGAAAAGATTGTGCAGTGGCGCGGATAGTCATGGACGTTTGACGTGGCTTGTACCTGATCTGGTCTATCACCAAAGATCCGTCATGACGCTATCTCAGCGCCGTTCGATCTTCACGCCCGTTTGGCTGATTACGTTCTTCCACCGATCCAATTCCTGCGCGACGAACTGCGCGGTGCTGGCCGGCGTGCTATCGGCCACGGCAATCGTGCCAATCTCGGCCAGGCGCTGCGCCAATTCCGCTTCGGCCAGGGCGGCATTGAAGGCGGCGTTCAGGCGCGTCAGCGTCGCGGGCGGTATGCCGGCAGGGGTGGCGGCCAGGATCCAGGTTTCCGCATCAAAACCTGGCACCGCCTGATCGGCGATGGCCGGCAGCGCGGCAAAGGGGCCAACAGGGCGCAGGCTGGCGCGCGCCAGGGCGCGCAAGCGGCCATCGGCAATCGCGCCCGCAACGGTCGGCACTGATTCCAGCATGAAGGTCACCTCGCCCGAGAGCATCGCCTGCATGGCGGGCCCACCGCCGCGATAGGCGACATGTTCGGTTTGCAGGCCAAGCGCATGGCGGAACCATTCGCCAGCCAGATGCGGCATGGAACCAACCCCAGCGGAAGCGTAATTATGCTTACCTGGCTCAGCGCGGAGTTTGGCGATCAGCCCGGCAAGATCAGTAATGCCCGATGCCGCCGGCACCACCAGCACGAAGCCGGTCACGCCCAGCAGTGCAATCGGTGCAAAGTCACGGATCGGGTCATAGGGTGTATCGGGAAACAGCGCGGGATTGACCGCAAGCGTCGCCGCTGCGGCGATCAGGACAGTCTGCCCATCGGGTGCTTGCCGGCGCGCATGTTCAGCGCCTGTCGCGCTGCCGGCGCCGGCGCGATTTTCCACGACGACATTCTGCCCAAGATGCGCGGCAAGGCGCGGCGCAATCAGCCGTGCGCCGATATCCGTGGTGCCGCCAGGCGCGAAGGGCACCACCAGCGTCACGCTGCGCGACTGCGCGCGGGCAATGACAGGTGCGGCAAG
Source organism: Roseomonas sp. (assembly GCA_020249865.1). GTDB lineage: Bacteria > Pseudomonadota > Alphaproteobacteria > Acetobacterales > Acetobacteraceae > Neoroseomonas. Next base: position 11,975 of record JADCEV010000080.1, read on the forward strand.
AAAGCCAGCGACAAGTGCGGTGCGACGTTTCAGGTGCATGCTGATGCTCCCCTATTGCTGAGTAAGGTGATTTGCAGAAGGCTCCGGCGCCAATCCAATAGGACAGCGCAGCACCGGGCAAGCGCCAGTCATCAGGCTTTGCCAGGTGCCACGCAATGCGCCATGCTCTTTTCCAACGATAAGGGGTGTGATGTCCCCCATGATGCAAGGGAGGTTTCCATGCAAAACCGTCGCAAGCTGCTCGCGCTCACCGCGCTCTCACCCCTGGCCGCGCCAGCCATTTTGCGCGGCGCCACCAGCCCGGCCGCTGCGCAGGCGCCCTGGCCCAATCGGCAAATCCGCATGGTGATCCCCTGGCCGCCTGGTCAGGCGACAGATGTGGTCGGGCGGCTTGCGGGGCAGCGCCTGTCGGAACGCCTGGGCCAGGTGGTGGTGCCGGAAAATCGCCCCGGCGCGGGCGGGCAGATCGGCACGGATTTGGTGGCGAAGGCGCCGCCGGATGGCAATGTGATCCTCTCGGCCTCAATCGGGCCCATCTCCTTCAGCCCGCTGGTGCAGCGCACCCCTTATGATGTGGAACGCGAATTGGCGCCGGTGGTGATCTTTGGCATCGCGCCCTTCATGCTGCTGGTGAAGCCGGATTTCCCGGCGCAGGATTTGCGGAGCTTCATGGCGCTGGTGAAGGCCAATCCGGGCAAATACAGCTATAATTCGTCGGGCATTGGTGGCGCGCAGCATCTGGTGTGCGCGCTATTCCTGGCGAAGGCGGGGCTGGATGCGCTGCATGTGCCCTTCCAGGGCAGCGGGCCGGCGCTGGCCGCCTTGCTCGGCGGTCAGGTGAATTTCGGCTTTGACACGCCCGCCGCCGCAGGGCGGCTGGTGCGTGATGGGCAGTTGAAGGCGCTCGGCCTCAGCACCGGCAAGCCCTCGGCCCAGGTGCCGGGCATTCCGCCTGTCGCCGCCGTGGGTGGGCCAGCCGATTATGATGTCGGCGGCTGGAACGGGCTGATGGTGCCGGCCGGCACGCCACGCCCGATCATTGATCGGATCTATACCGAAATCCGCGACGGCATGGCGGTGCCGGAAGTGCGCCAGCGCTATGAGGCTGTGGGCTTCGATGTTGACCCGATGGGGCCAGAGGCCATGCTGCAACATATGCGCAAACTCTGGGGCGAATTCGGCCCGCTGATCCGCCAATTGGGCATCCGCGCGGAATAGCGCCGGATCAAACCCCCAATTCGCCGAGGATAATCGCCTCCACCTCCGCCCCCGCCGGCAAGGCGGGCGCGAAGGGTGCGCGCAGCACCAGCGCATCGGCGCGCGCCAATGTGGCCAGCATCGAACTATCCTGCACCGGGAAGGGCCGTACCGTGATGTGCCCTTCGGCATCGGCATCGAGGCTCGCGCGCAGGAAATCGGCGCGGCGGTCATTCTCGGCCAAGGCGGTGGCGCAGATCACGCGCCGGCTTGGCGTGGGGGCGCCCGGCAGGCCGGAAAGCCGCGCCAAGGCGGGCAGCAGGAAAATAATGGCACAAACCAGCGCCGAGACCGGATTGCCCGGCAGGCCAAGCACCGGCACGCGCCCCAACCGCCCCCAGATCAGCGGCTTGCCCGGCCGCATGGCGATTTTCCAGAAGCCGAGTTCAAACCCCTCGCCACCAAGCGCCTGTTGGATCAGATCATGTTCACCCACGCTGGCGCCGCCGGTGGTCACCAGCATGTCATAGGCCTGTGCAGCGGCAGCGACATCGGCAATGGCGCTGGCATCATCAGGGGCGATTGGCAGCACGATGGGCTCGCCGCCCCCCGCACGAATCAGCGCGGCCAAGGCATGGGCGTTGGAACTGACAATGCCGCCGGGCGGGATGGGGTCTCCGGGGAGTGCGATTTCATCCCCGGTCGCCAGAATGCCGATACGCGGGCACCGATGCACCGCAAGCCAGGGGTTATTGCTCGCTGCCGCAAGGCCGATATCGCGGGCCGTCAGGCGCCGGCCAGCAGCCAGCAGCGTTTCGCCTTCGGCGAAATCGAGGCCGCGTTTGCGCACCCAGCGCCCGACGGTCACGCTTTCCTTCACCAAAACGGCGCCATTGGCGGCTTCGGCATCTTCCTGCAACAGGATCGAATCGGCACCTTCGGGGACAAAGCCGCCCGTGAAAATCCGCACGGCCTGACCAGGCCCGACCACCCCCGCAAAGGGATGCCCCGCCGGCGCCGCGCCAATCACGGCAAGCCTGGCACCCAAAACGCCATCCGCCGCGCGCAGCGCATAGCCATCCATGGCGGAAACAGCGGCGGGTGGCTGCGTGAGCCGCGCCAGCACCGGCCGCGCCAGCACGCGCCCGGCGGCTTCAGACAGGGCGATGGTCTCGGCGGCGGTCGGGCTCAGCGCGGCCAGGATGCACGCGCGGGCTTCCTCAACCGGCAGCAAGCCGCCCTTCTCAGCCACCGATGAACTCGCCCGATTTGCCACCGGCCTTATGCACCAGGCGGATATCTTCAATCCGCATGCCGCGATCCACGGCCTTCACCATGTCATAGACCGTGAGGGCTGCGATGCTGACGGCGGTGAGTGCTTCCATTTCCACCCCTGTCTTGCCAGTCAGGCTGACGGTGGCTTCGATGATGATGGCATCATCGCCTTCCGGTTCCAGATCAACCGCAACCTTGGAAATCATCAGCGGATGGCAGAGCGGGATCAGATCCGATGTGCGCTTGGCCGCCATAATGCCGGCCAGCCGCGCCACGCCCAGCACATCGCCCTTGCCGGCGCGGCCTTCACGAATAAGGGCCAGCGTTGCCGGCGCCATCGCAATGCGCCCGCGCGCGGTGGCCGTGCGCGCTGTCTCAGCCTTCGGCGAGACATCCACCATGGCCGCGCGGCCCGCGGCATCAAAATGCGTGAGGCGCTGTTCGGTCAGGACACGTCCACCAATTCGCGCGCGGCGGCGGCGACATCGGCCTGGCGCATCAGATGTTCACCCACCAGGATGCAGCGCGCCCCGGCAGCGGCCATGCGGCGCACATCATCGGGGGTACGGATGCCGCTTTCAGCGACCGGCAGGCGATCCGCCGGCACCAGGGGCGCGAGCGCTTCACTGGTCGCGAGGTCCGTCTGTAAGGTGCGGAGATCACGGTTATTGATGCCGATCAGGCGGGTTTCCAGGCCAAGCGCGCGGTCCAATTCGCGCCGGTCATGCACTTCGGCCAGCACGGACATATCAAGGGACCGCGCGATATCTTCCAATTCGCTGGCCTGCGCATCGGTCAGCGCTGCCATGATCAGCAGAATGCAATCAGCACCCATGGCGCGGGCTTCAAACACCTGCCAGGGATGGATCATGAAATCCTTGCGCAGCACGGGCAGGGAACAGGCGGCGCGCGCGGCTTCCAGATGCTCCACCGCGCCTTGGAACCAGGGTGCATCGGTCAGCACGGAAAGGCAGGCAGCCCCCCCCAATTCATAGGCGCGAGCCAGGGCGGCAGGGTCAAAGGGATCACGGATCAAGCCGCCGGAAGGCGAAGCGCGCTTGATTTCGGCAATCAGCCCGGTGCGGCCTTCGCCTATGCGCTCGCACAGCGCGCCCACGAAATCGCGCAAAGGCGGCGCGGCTGCCGCGCGGCGTTCGATTTCCGCCTGCGGCGTGATTTCCATCCGTTCGGCGACTTCGCGCGCCTTATCGGCCAGGATACGGGCCAGGGTGTCAGGGACCGATGCGGCATCGGTCGAGGGCACCGAGATATGGGGTGCATTCATCCAGCAATGTCCTTGGGGGGGCAAAGCGCCCGGAGGCGCGCCAATACTCCAAAGGCGGCCCCTTCGTCTATGGCCTTGGCTGCAAGCGCGACCCCGGCCTTCAGGTCCGCCGCCTTGCCGGCGACGATCAAGGATGCCGCAGCATTCAGCAACACAACATCGCGATAGGCGCCATGCGCACCGCGCAGCAGGGCTTCCAGCGCAGCGGCGTTTTCCGCCGGGTCCCCGCCCTTGAGCGCGGAGGCCGGGGCGCGGCTGAGCCCGGCATCCTCCGGCGTCACGGTAAATTCGCGGATAGCGCCAGCTTCCAGCGCCACCACCTGGCTTTCCCCGGCCAAAGTCAGCTCATCCAGCCCCTGCCCATGCACCAGCCAGGCGCGTTCGGTGCCAAGGCGCGCGAGCGTCTCCGCCATCGGCCGCAGCCATTGGGGCGAAAAGGCGCCGGTCATTTGCCGCGTGACGCGGGCGGGATTGGCGAGCGGACCGAGCAGGTTGAAAATCGTGCGCGTGCCCAATTCCATGCGCGGCCCGGCGGCGTGGCGCATGGAAGCGTGATGGCGCGGCGCCATCAGAAACACCATCCCCGTTTCGCGCAATATTTCGGGCAGTTTTTCCATCGGCACATCAAGCGAAATGCCAAGCGCCGAGATGGCATCCGCCGCACCAGACTTCGACGACAGCGCACGATTGCCATGCTTGGCCACCGGCACCCCACAGCCCGCCACCACCATGGCGGTGGTGGTTGAGATATTGAGCGTGCCTGCCGCATCGCCCCCGGTGCCAACGATATCCATCGCCCCCGGTGGCGCTTCAATCGCGACCATCCGCGCGCGCATGGCGCGCACCGCGCCGGTCATTTCCTCGACCGTTTCGCCCCGCACGCGCATCGCCATCAGCATGCCGGCGATCTGCGCCGGTGTGGCTTCGCCCGCCATGATGATGCCGAAGGCTTCCTCGGCCTCGATCTCCGTCAGCCGCGCTCCATCAGCGAGCCGCGCCAGGATGGGTTTCAGCGACATGGGATCAGGCCGGGACGGCAGCGCCGTGGCTGGCGCCGGCCAGTTTCAGGAAATTGCGCAAAAGGTCATGCCCATGGGCAGAGGCGATGCTTTCCGGGTGGAATTGCACGCCCCAGACCGGCAAATCACGATGCGCCAAGCCCATGATCAGCCCATCTTCCGTCCAAGCCGTGGCGCGCAGGCAATCGGGCAGGGTGTCGCGTTCCACGATCAGCGAATGATAGCGCGTGGCGGCGAAGGGGGAGGGCAGGCCGGCGAAAATATCCGTCCCGCCATGATGCACATCCCAGACCTTGCCATGCACCGGTTCCGGTGCGCGGATCACGCGCCCGCCAAAGGCCTGGCCAATCGCCTGATGGCCCAAACACACACCCAGAATCGGCAGCTTCACCTCGGCCGCGAGCGAGATCAGCGGCAGGCAAATGCCGGCTTCATTCGGCGTGCAGGGGCCGGGGGAGAGCACCACGGCTTCGGGCTTCATCGCCAGTACCCCTTGCGGGTCTATGGCGTCGTTTCGCCTGACCTCCACCCGCGCGCCCAAATCGCCCAGGAAGTGGAAAAGGTTGAAGGTGAAACTGTCATAATTGTCGATCAGCAGGATCATGCGCGTGATCCTTGGGCCGAAGGGGGGGAAGAATCAAGCGCCCCGCATGGTGCGGCCCCCCAGGCCGCGCTAAAGCCCGCGCAATCAGGGGTTGGAGAGACCGCAATGGCGAATAGACGCGCGATTCTGGGGGGCGGCCTGGCCGCGGCTTTTTCGGGTATGGCGCCGGGGCTACTGCGCGGCGCTGCCGCCCAGCCATCGGCCGGTGCGGCCGCACGGCCCAATATCATCATGATCATGGCCGATGATGTCGGCTACTGGAATGTCGGCGCCTATAGCCATGGCATGATGGTGCCAACACCGAACCTGGATCGCCTGGCGCGGGAAGGGATGCTGTTCACCGATCATTACGCGGAGCCCACCTGCACGCCTGGCCGCGCTGCCTTCATCACCGGGCAAATGCCCATCCGCACCGGGCTGACCACAGTGGGGCTGCCGGGCTCGCCTATCGGCATTGATCAGCGTGACCCAACGCTTGCGACGGTGCTGCGCGCGCAGGGCTATCGCACGGCGCAGATCGGCAAGAATCACCTTGGCGATCTCAATCGCCATTTGCCGACGGTGCATGGCTTCGACAGCTTCTTCGGCAATCTCTATCACCTGAACACGGAAGATGAGCCGGAAGACCCGGATTGGCCGACCGATCCCGGCTTCAATGCGCGCTACCGCCCGCGCGGCGTTTTGGATTGCGTGGCACTGCCCGCCAATAATCCCGCGCCGGTGACGGATGCGCGCTTCGGCCCCTGGGGCGCGCAGCGCTGTACGGATACGGGGCCACTCACGCGCAAACGCATGGAAACGGTGGATGATGAATTCGTTGATCGTTCGCTGCGTTTTATTGAAGATAGTGCCCGCGCCCGTCAGCCCTTCTTCCTGTGGCACAACCCGACGCGCATGCACATCTATACTTATCTCAGGCCAGAAAGCCGATTATTGGCGCGGCCGTATTCTTCGGGCGATGATATTTATGGCGCGGGCATGATGGAATTGGATGCGCAGGTCGGGCGCATCCTGGATCGCGTTGATCAGCTTGGCATTCGCGACAATACCATCATTGCCTTCACCTCAGACAATGGCGCCATGGCGGCGTGGTGGCCCGATGGCGGCACCACACCCTTCAGGAGTGAGAAGGCGACAACCTGGGAAGGCGGCGTGCGTGTGCCCATGCTGATCCGCTGGCCGGCGCGCATCCGCGCGGGTTCCGTTTCCAATGGCATTCAAAGCCATATGGATCTCTTCACCAGCTTCGCCGCTGCCGCCGGCGCGCCTGATGTCGCGGCGCGGCTGCGCGCCAGCCATCATGTGCATATTGATGGCGTGAATAACCTCGCGCATTGGACCGAAGGGGCGGCGAGTGCGCGGCAGGTGCAGATCATGTACAATGAATCGCGCCTGACCGCAGTGCGCATGGGACCCTGGAAAGCGCATTTCCAGACGCGTGATGGTTTCTTTGATCCCTTTGTTGAAAGCGCCTTGATCTTCAATCTGCGCATGGACCCGTTTGAGCAACGCGATGGGCATCGTTCCAATCTGCTCGCGATGCGCAAGGCGTTTCTGGGCGGGCAGATCAGGGATATCATGGAAGCGCATCAGGCATCGCTGGCTGCCTTTCCGCCGCGTCAGGCGGGGGGCACCTTACGTCCAAGGTAACGCGCCCCCCGCCTTTCGATCATGCCGCGCAGCGCTTACGCATAAAACCAGCCGCTTGCCGCATAAAGCAGCGGCATGTTCACAAGCAGGTTGAAGGGAAAGGTGATGCCGAGCGAGGCGGTCAGGTAAATGCCCGGGCTCGCTTCCGGCAGCGCAGCGCGGCAGGCCGCTGGTGCATCAATATAGGATGCGCTGGCGGAAATCGCAGCGAAGACAAAGGCGCCACCTTGCGACAGGCCAACCAGCCAGCCCGCCATCAGCCCGGCCAGGCCAAAGCAGACCGGCGCCACAATGGCAAAACCCGTCATGAAGCGCCCGACCTGAGCAAAGGCCCGAATCTGCCGCGCCGCAGTCATGCCCATTTCAAGCAGGAACAGCATCAGGAAGCCGCGGAAAAGCTGCTCATAAAAGGGCGCGATCCGCCGCCATTCCGCATCGCTCGCCATATAGCCGATGAACATGCCGCCCGTGAGCAGCAGAATGCCCCGGCCCCGGAGCGTATCAAGCAAAAGCTCACCCAGGCGGAAATTGCCCTTATTGGCCTGATTGCCCCAGCGCCCGATGGCGAGTGAGATGATGACGGCGAATTCCATGAGCGCGACAATCGCGGTCATATAGCCTTCCGCCGGGGTTTCCATGGCGCGCGCAAAGGCGATGGCGGCGAAGAAGGTGACACTGGAAACCGAGCCATAATGCGCCGCGACCGCCGCCGCATTGGACACATCAAAGCCACCCACCCGACGCAACACCGCATAGCAGGTGATGGGAATGGCGAAGGTCATCGCCGCCGCTGCTGCAATCAGCGTTGAGACATCGCTGAAGGAAACCTGGGCGAGTTCGCGCCCGCCCGTGAGGCCAATGGAGAACAGCAGATAGATCGAAATGAGTTTCAGCACCGCTTCGGGCAATTCAAGCTCTGAGCGGATAAAGCCCGCCACAGCGCCAAGCGCGAAGGCAAGCACGATGGGTGAAAGAAGGTTCGTCAGCAGCAGGTCCAGCCCGGGCATGGTTTTGGTTCCGTCCAGATGAAGGGACCCGCCCCATAGGCTGCACAAAAGGATAAATAAAATACATTGTATCAATCCTAATGTTCGATAAAATAGAAGGATGAACCGGCTGAACCTGCGCCATCTCGGCTATTTCCGCGCTGTCGCGCATGAGGGAAACCTGACGCGCGCAGCAACAAAACTTGGTCTGTCGCAATCAGCGCTTTCGGTGCAAATCCGCGATTTGGAAGCGCGGCTGGGGCACCCGCTGTTTGAACGCACGCAACGCAAGCTGGCGCTGACCGAGGCTGGGCGCATCGCGCTTGACCATGCGGATGCGATTTTCGCGACGGGCGAGGAATTACTCGCAACGCTGAAGGGCGAAAATGCCGCCCAGGCGAGCTTGCGCATTGGCGCGCTGGCAACGCTTTCCCGCAATTTCCAATTGGCCTTTTTGCAGCCCTTGCTGGAACGGGGCGATCTCCATCTGGTGCTGCGCTCAGGCGGGCCGGTTGAATTGCTCGCTGAATTGCGCGCGCTCAATCTTGATGTGGTGCTGATGGATCGGCTGCCGGCGGCCGGGCCTGGGCCCGCCTTGGTTGGGCACCGCGTGGCGCGGCAGCGGGTGGAGCTTTTCGGCACGCCGAAAAGGCTCCGCCAGGGGGGCAGCCTGCCGGAATTGCTGGCACGCCATCCGGTGATTGTGCCGGGGCCGGAAAGCGGGCTGCGCGCGGAATTTGAAGCGCTGGCGAACAGGCTGCGTGTTACGCCCCGCATCGCGGCCGAGGTGGATGATATGGCGATGATGCGCCTGCTTGCGCGCCAGGATGTGGGGCTTGCGGTGATGCCCGCCATTGTGGTGCGCGATGAGCTCCGCGCCGGCACCCTTATTCGCGCAACGCAGCTTTCGGGCCTGGTTGAGACCTTTTATGCCGTGACCATCGCCCGGTCCTTTCCGAATCCGCTGTTGCGGCCCTTGCTCAAGGCGCGTTCGGCGGCGCTGGAGGACTGACATTCTGGGCGGTGGCGCGCTTTCTTCTTTACCCGCGCGCCGCCATTTCGTGGTAAGGAATCCACATGCTGCCTGATTTTCACGCCACCGCCGCTGCCCTGGGCGCCCTGCCGCGGGAAGGCATTCACGGCCATGTCAATGCCATCACGGGGCTCACGATTACGCTGGAAGGCTTTGGCCCTTTGGCCGCGATTGGGGATCGGGTTGCGATCATCTCGCCCTCTGGCGCGCCGGTCATGGCGGAAATCGCCGGCTTCCGGGATGGCAAGGCGCAGGCGATTGCGCTTGGGCCGCTGACGGGGCTCACCTCTGGCATGCGCGCCAGCCTGGCGCCGCGCCCGGCCTTGCCGGTTTCCGATGCCTGGCTTGGGCGCGTGCTGGACCCGATGGGCAGGCCGCTCGATGGCGGACCCATGCCGGCACCCGGCGCCATTCAGCGCCCAACCCATGCGCCGGCGCCAGCGGCGGGGCAGCGTTCCCGCCTTGGGGTACGGTTGCCGCTTGGTGTGCGCGTGCTTGATCTGTTCACGCCGGTGCGGCGCGGGCAAAGGCTTGGGCTTTTCGCGGCCTCCGGCGTTGGGAAATCCACCCTTATGGCCATGCTGGCGGGCGGGCTGGCGGCGGATGTGATTGTCTTTGCGCTGGTTGGTGAACGCGGGCGCGAATTGCGCGAATTCATCGAAGATGATTTGGGGCCTGAGCGGCTTGCCCGCAGCGTGGTGGTTTGCGCGACATCGGATAGCGCGGCGCCGCTCCGGCGCGAAGCCGCCTATGCCGCCATGACGGTGGCCGAGCATTTCCGCGATCAGGGCCTGCAGGTGTTGCTGTTGATGGATAGCGTGACGCGTTTTGCCCTGGCGCTGCGTGAGATTGGCCTTGCGGTCGGCGAACCACCCGCCACGCGCGGCTATCCGCCTTCGGTCTTCACCGAATTGCCGCGTTTGCTGGAACGCGCCGGGCCAGGCCCGGATAATTCACCGGGCGCGATCACCGCGCTTTTCACCGTGCTGGTGGAAGGCGATGATCATGATGAACCCGTGGCCGATGCCGTGCGCGGCATTCTGGATGGGCATGTGGTTTTGGACCGTGCCATCGCCGAGGCCGGTCGTTATCCGCCGGTGGATGTGTTGCGCTCCGTCTCCCGCAGCATGCCCGGCGTTTTGGAAGAAGATGAATGGCAATTGGTGGCGGAAGCCAAGCGCCTGCTGTCCACCTATGGCGAGATCAAGGATTTGGTGCGGCTTGGCGCCTATCGCGCCGGGCATGATCCTGAAGCGGATGCGGCGGTGAAGCTGGCGCCGCGGATCGAGGCTGTGTTGCGCCAGCGCAAGGGCGAGATTTCACCGGTTGAGCAATCCTTTGCAGCCTTGGCTGAGGCGATAGACGGGGCTTGAGGGTCGCACCGGGCGAGATTTCTGCTCGACCGGCTCCGCCTGGTATGCCAAAGGCAATGAGATACGGGCCAGGGGGCGTGAGTGGCGGGCGAGGGTCTTTATCGGCTGGAATTGGCTGTGCGCCGGGCGCTGCCCGAAAGCGTGAAGAAACTCTGGCGGCTAGGGCGCCTTGCGGTGCAGCCGGTGCCGCCTTCGGCGCCACGCATTCCGCAGGCGCAGCTAGAAGGCTGCCAATTGCTTACCGACCGGATTGAAATGCTGCGCCGTCTGCCGCAGGGCGGTGTAGTGGCCGAGGTAGGCACTTACCAAGGCGATTTCGCCCGCGTCATTTTGGACATCATGGCGCCCGAAAAGCTGCTTTTGGCCGATATCACCTTCAGCCTGTGCCGCGCCGATGTACTGGCAGACCCGCGCGTTGAACGGCATGAGGGTTTGTCATCGCCCTTCCTGCAATCCTGCGCCGATGCCAGTTTCGACATGATCTATGTGGATGCCGATCACGGGTATGATGCCGTGCGCGCCGATGCTGCCGCAGCCGCGCCCAAGGTGAAGCCGGGTGGCTTTCTGATTTTCAATGATTTCGCACGCATGATCCGCCCGGGCTTTGGCGTGCTTGGCGTTCACCAGGCGGTATGCGAATTCGCGGTCAGCAGTGGCTGGCCAGTGGCCTATTTCTGCCTGGAAGGTGAGGCGCTTTACGATATCGCCCTGCGTCGCCCCGCATAATCGGCGCTGCTATTTCTCACAGCGAATGAAGACGGTGCTTTGATGCGCGCGTTCACCAACCTCGGCCGCGCTCAATTCCGCGGGCGGGCTTTCGCGCAAGGTGGGTTCCACGCCGGCGCGGCGGAGGAAGCCCAACGCCTCGGTTCCCTTTACGGCGAAATTGACATTTTGCGGAATATCGCCGGTGCGCTGCGCGATGCGCTGGGCATTGAGCTTGGAGACAATCACGCCCATCACATGGCCTTGCCGGTCGAGCAATGGCCCGCCGGAATTGCCCTGCTGCACGGGCGCGCTGATCTGGAAATGCTGTTCATTATTGGCGAGGCCGGCCAGCGCGCTGACCTCCCCCGTGGTCAGGGTTGGCCCTGCGGCCAGTAGGCCCGCCAGCGGGAAGCCATAAGTCACCACACTTTCGCCGCGCCGCACCGGATTGGCGCGAAAGGGCAGGATGGGGCCGGGGTCATTCGGCACGGCAAGCAGCGCGAGGTCACGCTGCACATCAACCCGCGCGGGCATGGTGGCGGGCAGGGTGCGGCCATCGGCGGTGCGCACGGTGATCGCGTTGCAGCCATCAATCACGTGATGATTGGTCAGCACGCGATCGCGCGCCACAACAAAGCCCGTGCCGGTGGAAGCCCTTCCGCGTGCCTGCGGCGGCGCGCCGGGGGTAGGGGTGGGGGCCGCGGCGCCGGGCGGGCGGGGCAGGGGCGTTTGCATCGCCACCACCTTTTCCGCGCAAATATCCATGCCGCGATTGATGATTTCCCGCCCATCGCTCAGCACCATGCGGAAATCAAAGCGGCAGCCGGCATTCTCGGCCGGGCGTATATTGATCCCGGCGCCTGGCGCCAGCGGGCCGCGGGTCAACATATTGGCCCCCCAATCCGGCCGCCCCGTGCGCACGGCAAAAAGCGAATGGGCCGATTGCTCGGTCTGATTGAGCACGCGGAAGGGTTCCGTCTGCGAAAGGGCAGGGAGGGGGGCCAGGAGCAGGGCGAAAAGGGTGAGGAAAAGCGCAGACATGGCATCTTGTATCTCGGCATGGATGACGCCTTCGTCAATCGCGCCGGGCTTGACCTTCCCATAATTGGAAGCGCCAGATGAGGGCTGCCATGCCCGATGCCGCCGCTCCCCTGCCGCGCCTATCCCTGCCAATTGAGGGCATGACCTGCGCTGCCTGCGCCGGGCGGGTGGAACGCGCCATCCGCAAGCTGCCCGGTGTGGATGATGTCCAGGTAAACCCCGCCACGGATCGCGCGGAAGTGGCGGGCAGCGCCGATGCTGCCACGCTGAAACAGGCGGTTGAAGCAGCTGGCTATGGCGTGACTGAAGCGCAGTTTGACCTTGCCATTGGCGGCATGAGCTGCGCCGCCTGTGCAGGCCGGGTGGAGGCCGTGCTACGGGCCGTGCCGGGCGTACTGGAAGCGCAGGTAAATCCTGCATCTGAACAGGCGCATGTGAAAGCCATTGCAGGCGTGACCGAAGCAGCCTTGCGCGTGGCGGTGGAAGCTGCTGGCTATGAATTGCGCGGTAGCACCACAGAAGCTGGGGAGGAAGCGGCGGCGCGTGCACTCGCTGCCGAACGACGCGATGTTGTTTTGGCGGGGCTTTTCTCTGCCCCGTTTCTGATCGGCATGATCGGCATGGGGCTCGGCCAGGATTGGATGCCAAGTGGTTGGGCGCAATTTGGTCTGGCGAGTTTTGTCGAATTCTGGCTCGGCGCGCGTTTCTGGCGCGCGGGCTTCGCGGCGGTGCGCGCTGGCACGGGCAATATGGATGTGCTGGTGGCCCTTGGCACTGGCGCGGCCTGGGCGCTTTCCACCTGGCTTTTGCTGACCACGCCCGCGCATCACGGCACGCCGCATCTTTATTTCGAAGCCGCAGCAATGGTGATTTTCTTCGTTCTGCTCGGCAAATATCTGGAGGCCCGCGCCAAGCGCGCCACCGGGGCCGCAATCCGCGCCTTGCTTGACCTCAGCCCCCGTCAGGCACGGCGGCTGGAAGCCGGTGAGGAACGCGAAGTGCCCGCTGCCTTGCTTGCCATCGGCGATCTGGTGGTGGTGCGCCCCGGTGAGCGTATTCCGGTGGATGGGCTGGTGCGAGAGGGCCGCGCGGGCGTGGATGAAAGCGCCCTAACCGGCGAAAGCCGCGCGGTGGAAAAGGAAGAAGGTGCGAAGGTTTCAACCGGCACCATGGCTTTGGATGGGCGCTTGGTGATCGAAGCGCGTGCGGTGGGCGGCGATACCACGCTTGCCCGTGTGGCGCAGTTGGTGGCAGCGGCGCAGGCATCGCGCGCGCCCGTGCAAAAACTGGTGGACCGTGTGAGTGCGGTTTTCGTGCCGGCGGTGCTTGGGCTGGCACTGGCAACCTTGATTGGTTGGTTGCTGGCTGGCGCTGCGTTTGAAGCCGCGCTGATCAATGCGGTTTCCGTGCTGGTGATTGCCTGCCCTTGCGCGCTTGGCCTCGCGACGCCTGCTGCCATCATGGCCGGCACCGGTGCGGCAGCGCGAGCCGGCATCTTGCTGCGCGATGCGGACGCGATTGAGCGTGCCGGGCGCATCACCCTGGTGGCCTTCGACAAGACCGGCACGCTGACGGAAGGCAAGCCGCGCCTGGCGGGGCTGCATCCCGCGCCCGGCATGACGCGCAAAGAAGCGCTCGCCATCGCCGCCGCGCTTCAAGCGGGCAGTGAGCATCCCTTGGCGCGGGCCGTGCTGACCGAAGCGGGCGCTGTGCCGCCCGCCGCCGATTTCCGCGCCCTGCCCGGACGCGGTGTGGAGGGCGTGGTCGGTGGGCGACGCTATGCGCTTGGCAGTTCGAGGTTGCTGCAGGAAGCAGGCGCCGCACGCGGCACCTTGGCCGAGGCAGCGGCGGCCGGTGAGGCAGCGGGGCAAAGCCTTTCCTGGTTGATCGAAGGCAGCGAAGCCCGCGCGTTGTTCCTGTTTGAAGACGCGCCGCGCGCTGGTGCCGCGGCGGCCGTGGCGGGGCTTGCCGCGCTTGGCGTGAAACCCGCGATGATCAGCGGGGATCAGCGCGCTGCTGCCCTTGCGGTCGCGGCCCCGCTTGGCATTACCGATGTCGCCGCCGAGGTTTTGCCCGATGGCAAGGCCGCGCGAATCACTGCCTGGCAGCAAGCGGGCGAAGCGGTCGCCATGGTTGGCGATGGCGTGAATGACGCGCCCGCACTCGCCCGCGCTGATCTTGGCATTGCGATGGGGACGGGGACGGATATCGCCATTCAATCGGCGGGGATTACCTTATTGCGCGGTGATCCCGCCTTGGTGCGGGCAGCCTTGGAGATTACGCGGCTGACCTTGCGCAAGATCAGGCAAAACCTGTTCTGGGCCTTTGGCTATAATCTGCTTGGCGTGCCATTGGCGGCCTTTGGCTTGCTCTCTCCGCCCATCGCCGGCGCGGCCATGGCGGCTTCAAGTGTGAGTGTGCTGACCAATGCACTGCTGTTGTCGCGCTGGAGGCCCCGGCCATGAATATCGGTGACGCGGCCCGCGCATCGGGCATTTCCGCCAAGATGATCCGCCATTATGAGGCGATTGGGCTGATCTCCGCCGGGCGCGGCGCCAATCAATATCGCGTGTATTCAGAAGCCGATATCGCGGAGCTGCGCTTCATTCGCCACGCGCGTGATCTGGGCTTTCCGCTGCAGGATGTGAAACGCCTGCTGGATTTATGGCGCAATCGCGCAAGGGCGAGTGCGGAAGTGAAGCGGCTTGCGCTGGATCATGTCGCGGCACTGGAAGCCAAGGCTAAATCGCTTAGCGCCATGGCAGAAAGCCTGCGTCATCTGGCTGCGCATTGCCATGGCGATGACCGGCCCGATTGCCCGATTTTGGAAGAATTGGCGGGCGCATGTCCAAGCCGCGTGGAAATACCTGGTGGCTTGGAACAGGCGACCCAAAAAACAGGAAAGGACACATGCCATGGCTGACGCCATCACGCTGCAGGTTGAAGGCATGAGCTGCGGGCATTGCATCCGCGCCGTGACCAACGCCATCACCGCGCTGGACGGTGCGGCGAAGGTAGATGTGGATTTGGCCGCCAAGCGTGTTGTCGCGCAAACCAGCCTGCCGCGCGCGGATGTGGTGCGCGCGGTGGAAGAAGAAGGTTTTGCCGTAAAGGGCTGAAGCCAAAGCTGCAACGGACCCTTCAGTTCAGGCGGATGCTGATGCTCCGCCCATGGGCTTGCAGCCCTTCGGCTTCCGCCAAAGCCACTGCCGCAGGCCCGATTTGTTTGAGCGCCGCGCCATCCGCTTCGACCCAGCTAGTGCGCTTCAGGAAATCGAAACTCGAAAGCCCGGAGGCGAAGCGCGCGGTACGCCCGGTGGGCAATACGTGATTTGGCCCGGCGATGTAATCCCCCACCGCTTCCGGGCAGAAGCGGCCAAGAAACGCCGCGCCGGCATGGCGGATTTGCGAGAGCAAGCCTTGCGGATCATCCACCATCAATTGCAGATGCTCGGGCGCCAGACGATTGGTCAGTGCGGCTGCTTCCGATAGGTCACGCACCACTATCACCGCGCCATGGCGTGCCCAGCTTTCACCGGCAATCGCCGCACGCGGCAGGGTTTTCAGCGCGTGTTGCACGGCCTGCGCCACCGCATCCGCCAGCGCCGCATCTGGCGTGATCAGGATGGATTGCGCGCTTTCATCATGTTCGGCCTGGGCCAGCAAATCCATCGCGACATGCGCGGGATCATTGGCGCCATCAGCAATCACCACCACCTCGGAAGGCCCGGCGATGGAATCAATGCCAACCCGGCCAAAGACCTGGCGCTTGGCTTCCGCGACATAGGCATTGCCTGGCCCGACAATGCGGTCCACCGGCGCGATACTGTCCGTGCCCCAAGCCAGCGCTGCCACGGCTTGCGCGCCACCAATACGGTAAATCTCTGTCACGCCAGCGCGCTTGGCTGCGGCCAGCACTAAAGGATTGA
Source organism: Roseomonas sp. (assembly GCA_020249865.1). Classification (GTDB taxonomy): domain Bacteria; phylum Pseudomonadota; class Alphaproteobacteria; order Acetobacterales; family Acetobacteraceae; genus Neoroseomonas. The sequence continues at coordinate 28,075 of JADCEV010000080.1, forward strand.
GCGCGCCATCCGGCGTTGGCACCGCCATGGCAATGCGCGGAACACCCGCCGCGCGCGCCGGCAGGGCATTCATCAGCACCGAGGATGGATAAGCCGCCTTGCCGCCCGGCACATATATGCCAACCGCATCCACCGGCCCCCAGCGGAGCCCAAGCGTGAGGCCCGCCGCATCGCGCATCACCAAATCCTGCGGCAATTGCGCGCGGTGAAATGTCTCGATCCGTTCCGCCGCCAGGTTGAGCGCGGCGCGGAGTTCCGGCGCGATGGTTGCATCCGCCGCGTCAATCTCGGCCTCTGTGACGCGCAGCGCTGCCACATTGGCCGGCTGCCAGCGATCAAACCGCGCGGTCAATTCCACCAGCGCCGCATCGCCGCGCGCACGAATATCGGCGATGATGCCGGCAACAACGCCATCCACCTTTTGCGTGGTTTCGCGCGCGTCATCCAATAGCGCGGTGAAGGCGGCTTCAAAGCCAGCCTCGCGCGAACAAAACCGCTTCATGCGGTGGCTTCCAAGGCAGCGCGGAAGCGCGCGATCCAGGCGCCAATCGCCTCTGGCCGCGTTTTCAACGCGGTGCGATTGACAATGAGCTTGGAGGTGACGTGGGCGATCACCTCAGTCTCGCGAAGCCCATTGGCCTTCAGCGTGGACCCGGTTTGCACCAAATCCACGATCAAGCGTGCAAGGCCCATGGAAGGCGCCAATTCCATCGCGCCATTCAAATGCACAATCTCCGCCTGCACGCCGCGGGCGGCGTAATGGCGCTGCGCGATATTCGGGTATTTGGTCGCCACCGTCACGCGCGACCAGCGGCGCGGATCATCCGAGGTGGCGTTCACGGGTTCGGCGACGGAGACGCGGCAGCGCCCAATACCCAAATCAAGCGGCGCATAGATTTCCGGGTAATCGAATTCCATCAGCACATCAGCGCCGCAAACGCCAATCGCCGCCGCGCCATGCGCGACAAAGGTCGCAACATCAAAGGGACGCACGCGAATGACATCCACTGCCGGATCATTGGTCGGGAACCTCAGCCGGCGGCTATCCTCATCGGCGTAATCCTCGGCCGGGATAAGTCCGGCGCGGGCAAGAACCGGGTGAAGCTCCTTTAGGATGCGCCCCTTGGGGAGCGCGATCACAAGCGGCGCATCAGCCTGCGCCGGCGCACCATTCAGCGCATTGGGGATCGGGATATCCATGACTACCTGCCCGCCAGTCTTTCAATATCGGCGCCCACCGCCGCGAGTTTCGCTTCCACGCGTTCATAACCGCGATCCAGGTGATAGACGCGGTTGACAATCGTCTCACCTTCCGCGGCCAAGCCCGCCAGAATGAGCGATACCGAGGCGCGCAGATCAGTCGCCATCACGGGCGCGCCGGAAAGCTTTTTAACCCCGCGCACAATGGCGGAAGCGCCGTGGAAATTGATGCGCGCCCCCATGCGGGACAGCTCAGGCACATGCATGAAGCGGTTTTCGAAAATCGTCTCCGTGATCATGGAAGCGCCTTCGGCCACACACATCAGGGCCATGAATTGCGCCTGCATATCGGTGGCAAACCCCGGGAAGGGTTCGGTCATCACATCGGCACCGCGCAAGCCATTGCTCCGCGTCACGCGCAAGCCGCCTTCTTCTTCCGCCACATCAACGCCAGCTTCGCGGAGCGTGCGGGTGACGGCGCCCAGATGATCCAAGCGCGCGCCTTGCAGCAGCAAGGAACCACCCGTGATCGCAGCGGCACAGGCAAAGGTGCCGGCTTCGATCCGGTCCGCAATGATGGGGTGCGTCGCGGCACCAAGGCTTGCCACACCTTCCACCAGCAGGCGATCCGTGCCGATGCCTTCAATCCTTGCGCCCATGCGCATCAGGCAGGCGGCAAGGTCGGTGATTTCTGGCTCACGCGCCGCATTCATGATTTCGCTCTGCCCGCGCGCCAAGGCCGCCGCCATCAGAATGTTTTCCGTGGCACCGACCGAGACCTGCGGGAAGATGATGCGCGCACCCTTCAGTCCCTGGGGCGCGCGGGCTTCGATATAGCCGGCGGTGATTTCGATCTCGGCGCCCATTTGCTCAAGCGCCTTCAGGTGCAGATCAACCGGGCGCGTGCCGATGGCGCAGCCGCCGGGCAGGCTGACGCGCGCGCGGCCATGGCGGGCCAGCAGGGGGCCGAGCACCAGCACGGAAGCCCGCATCTTGCGCACCAGATCATAAGGCGCTTCCAGATCGGTGGCCGCGCCGCTGATGGTGATGCTGCGCGCGTTTGTGTCACGTGAAACAGTGAGCCCATGATGCCCCAGCAGCCCCGCCATGGTGGCGACATCGGCCAGGTCCGGCGCATTGGTGAGCGTGAGTGGCCCATCGGACAGCAACCCCGCCGCCATCAGCGGCAGGGCAGCGTTCTTGGCGCCTGAGATCGGGATGCTGCCCGAAAGCACCCGCCCGCCACGGATCAGAATGCGATCCATCAGAGCTTCGGCAGCGCGACGCCGCGCTGGCCCATATATTTGCCGCGACGGTCGGCATAGCTGACCTCGGGCGGGGCTTCGCCCTTCAGGAACAGGAATTGGCAAATGCCTTCATTGGCATAGACCTTGGCGGGGAGCGGGGTGGTATTGCTGATTTCAATCGTGACCTGGCCTTCCCATTCCGGTTCCAGCGGCGTCACATTCACAATCAGCCCGCAGCGCGCATAGGTGGATTTGCCAAGGCAGATCACCAGGATATCGCGCGGGATGCGGAAATACTCCACGGTGTGGGTCAGCACAAAGGAATTGGGCGGGATGATGCAAACCGGGCCCTTGCGCGTGACGAAACCGTCTTCGGAAAACGCCTTGGGGTCCACAATGGCATTATCCACATTGGTGAAAATCTTGAATTCATCCGCCGCCCGCGCGTCATAGCCATAGGATGACAGGCCGAAGGAAATCACCCCTTCGCGGCGCTGCGCTTCAACAAAGGGTTCGATCATGCCGTGTTCCGCCGCCATTTTGCGGATCCAGCTATCGGGCATGATGGGCATGGTGGTCTGGCCTGGCTCAAGAATTGGCGCGGCGTGGCGCCTGGGAGGCGTGGCTTAGCCCAGCGCGGGCAGTGGGACAACCGGCGCCAAGCGGCGCTTTACGCAGCCGCCAACCTCGGCGGGCGCGTAATCCAATTCGCCAGCGCGGCGATCACGCCGACCACCAGCATTACCGGCCAGAAGGCGGCGTAACTGCCCGTGGCATCTACCACCCAGGCACCCGCGCCTGCCCCCAGAAACCCGCCGAGCTGGTGCGAAAAGAAGCAAATCCCATAAAGCGCGCCGAGGTCCGCAACCCCAAAGCGCCGCGCAATCGCGGCCGAGGTCAGCGGGATGGTGCCAAGCCAAATGAAGCCCATCACGGCGGCAAAGATCAGCGTGCCCCATTCGGTCGGCGTCACATTGGCAAAAACCGCAATCGCGAGCGTGCGGACCATATAAATCCCGCCCAAGGCCACTTCCGGGCGGATGCTATTGCCAATCCGCCCACAAACCCATGATCCCGGAATATTGAACAGGCCCACCAGCATCAGCGCTGTCACGCCAAGCCCGGCTGGCAGGCCGCAAAGCGAAAGATGCGCGGGCAGATGCGTGGTCAGAAAGGCCAATTGAAAGCCGCAGGCGAAGAAGCCCAGCGTCAGCAGCGCGAAATCACGCTGCGCCAAGGCACGCTTTGCCAGCGCGGGCAGGCCGGCAAGCCCGGTCGGGCGCCCGGTGCTCGGGCCAGGCGGCGCCCATTCCAGCCGTGGGGCCACGAAAAGCATCAGCGCCATGATGGCGGCCAGCATGTAGAAAGCGCCGGAGGTGCCGAAATCCGTAATGCCCCATTGCACAAAGGGGATCAGCGCCGCTTGCCCGATGGACCCTCCGGCGGAAGCAAGCCCAAGCGCATCGCCCCGGCGGTTTTCCGGCACGGCGCGCGCCACCGCGCCAAGCACGGTGCCCGATCCCGCTGCCGCCACGCCAAGCGCGGTGCAAACCCCAATGCCGATGATCAGGCTGACCGTGCTGGGCCAGACCGCAGGAAGAATGAGGCCAATTGCGTAAATCACCGCCCCACCAAGCGCGACACGCCCCGCGCCGAATTTATCGGCCATGGCACCAGCAAAGGGCTGGCCCACGCCCCAGAGCAAGTTATGCAGCGCCACCGCCGCGCCATAGGCAAAGGCCGGAATGGCGTGTTCGGTGCCGAGCGGCAGCAGAAACAGCCCGAAGGTCTGTCGCGCCCCAAGCGCGAGAGAGACCGAGGCTGCGGCGGCAATGACGACAATCCAGGCTTGTGCGGGCATGCCCCCTTATGGGCAAAGCCTGCGCGAAATACCAGACGGGCACCCGCTTGACGCGCCCGCCCACACCCCCTAAACGCCCCCTTCCGCTATACCGCCCCGGGAGCAATCCAGGGGCTGTTTGGCGTTTTGGGGAACGCGGGAGACACCTTCGGGGGTCGCATGCACCGCGGGCCTCTCGGTCTTGTGAGAGAGGATTAGACAGTGGCTAAGAAGATCGCAGGCTATATCAAGCTGCAGATCCCGGCCGGCAAGGCGAATCCTTCGCCGCCCGTCGGGCCCGCGCTTGGTCAGCGTGGCCTCAACATCATGCAATTCGTGAAGGAATTCAACGCGGCGACGCAGCAGATGGAACCGGGCACGCCGACGCCCGTGGTCATCACGGCCTATTCGGACCGCACCTTTTCCTTCATCACCAAGACGCCGCCCAATACCTACTTCCTGCTGAAGGCCGCGAAGCTCGATAAGGGCTCAACCGCGCCGGGCAAATCCGCGCCGATTGGCCGCGTCACCAAGTCGCAGCTGGTCGAAATCGCCAAGGTGAAGATGCAGCACATGAACGCCAATGACGTTGACGCTGCCGTGCGCATGCTCGCGGGTTCTGCCCGTGCCATGGGCCTGACCGTGGTGGAGGGCTAAGGCCATGGCAAAGATCGGTAAGCGCCTGAAGGCGGCCTACACGGGTTTTGATCGTGAAAAGACCTATGCGCTGGATGAGGCAGTGAAGCTCGCCCGCGGCGCCGCCAAGGCAAAGTTTGACGAAACCATTGAAATCTCGATGAACCTTGGCATTGACCCCCGCCATGCTGACCAGATGGTGCGCGGCGTTGTCGGCTTGCCCCATGGCACCGGCAAGACCGTGCGCATCGGCGTTTTCGCCCGTGGCGCCAAGGCTGATGAAGCCAAGGCCGCCGGCGCTGACGTAGTGGGTGCGGATGACCTGGCTGCCCTGGTGCAGGAAGGCAAGATCGAGTTCGATCGCTGCATCGCGACGCCCGACATGATGGGCCTCGTTGGCCGGCTTGGTAAGGTGCTCGGCCCGCGTGGCCTGATGCCGAACCCGAAGCTCGGCACCGTGACGATGGATGTGAAGGGTGCCGTGACGGCCGCCAAGGCTGGTCAGGTGGAATTCCGCGCGGAGAAGGCCGGGATTGTGCATGCCGGTATCGGCAAGGCGTCCTTCGCCGAGGCGCAGCTGGTCGAAAATGCCCGCGCCTTCGTGGAAGCGATCCAGCGCGCACGCCCGACCGGCGCCAAGGGGACCTATGTGAAGAAGGTGGCGGTTTCCTCCACCATGGGTCCCGGCGTGAAGGTGGATGTGACCAGCCTTTCGGCCTCGGCCAACTGAGCTTTTCGCGTGGGTTAGCCCCCACGCGCTGAATACGCCCGGGCCTTAAGGGCCGGGCGGGCAGGGGATGGCCCATGGCCGTTCCCGAACCTGTCGGAGACCTCCTGTAGTCCTTCGGGACAGTGAAGGGCCTTCGGGCCCGCAGGGGATAGACGGTGTGCCCAAGCAGAGACCATCGGGGGCTAAGCCCCTGGAATGGCTTGGTTTGGCGTTCCGGACTGACAGGCGAACCGGGGTTGGTGCCATGCCGGCGCCCGCCCCCGAGTGAACCCGGCTGGAGCCCTTCCAAAAGGCCCCAGTCACCGACGGAGACGTAGAGTGGAAAGATCGGAGAAGCGCGAATTCGTCGAATCCCTCGCCACGATCTTCGCCGAGACCTCCTTCGTGCTGGTTGCCCGCAATAGCGGGATGACTGTCGCGGATGTGAGTGAACTTCGGCGCAAGATGCGTGCGGCGGGGGCTTCGTATAAGGTCGCGAAGAACCGCTTGGCCACCCGCGCCCTCGAAGGCACCCGCTTCCAAGGCATCTCACCATTGCTGAAGGGTCCGACCGCGCTTGCGTGGTCAGTGGACCCTGTGGCCGTGGCGAAGACCGCCGTGGAGTTCGCCAAGACAAACGATAAGTTTGTTGTCCTGGGCGGCGCTCTTGGAACCCAGACGCTGAACGCCGATGGCGTGAAGGCCCTGGCCGAGTTGCCGTCCCTGGAGACGCTGCGCGCGCAGCTGCTGGGTCTTATCCAGACCCCGGCGACGCGGATCGCGGGCGTGCTTCAGGCCCCTGGTGGGCAGGTGGCGCGGGTGTTGGCGGCATACGCCAAGAAGGACGCGGCCTGAGGCCCGGATGTTTTGTCCCCCATGGCATGCCGCCCTGGGGGAGTTGCAAGAACCAAACCAAGCTACTAGATCAAGGAGTACAAAGACATGGCTGATCTCGCGAAGCTGGTGGACGAGCTGTCCGCCCTGACCGTTCTGGAAGCTGCCGAGCTTTCCAAGATGCTGGAAGAAAAGTGGGGCGTTTCCGCCGCCGCGCCTGTGGCTGTTGCCGCCGCGCCGGCCGCTGCCGCTGCCGCGCCGGCTGCCGAAGCGCAGACCGAATTCACCGTCATCCTGGCCAATGGCGGCGACAAGAAGATCAATGTCATTAAGGAAATTCGCACCATTACGGGCCTTGGCCTGAAGGAAGCGAAGGACTTGGTGGAAGGCGCGCCGAAGACTGTGAAGGAAGGCGTGTCGAAGGACGAAGCCGACAAGATTAAGAAGGTGCTGGAAGAAAACGGCGCCACGGTCGAAGTGAAGTAAGACTTCAGGCCGGCCCTGGGCATCCGCTGCCGGGGCCGGGCAAAAAAGGTTGGGCGCGGGTGGAACTTCCCTGAAAAGGGGGTCAGTTCCGCCCGTGCCCGCGTTTCTCCGGTCCCCGACCGGGGTGGCGTTCAGCGGGTAACCCGGGCCGGCAGGGTAGGCCGGCAGGACAGATAGAGAAGAGCAGGACAGGCATGAACGCGATCACCCAGTCTTTCACCGGGCGTAAGCGGATCCGCAAGAGCTTCGGGCGTTTGCCGGAAGTGGCGCCGATGCCGAACCTTATTGATGTGCAGCGCGCATCCTATGAAAGCTTCCTGCAAATGGAAGTGCTTCCGGATGCCCGTACCGTCACCGGGTTGCAGGAAGTGTTTCGTTCCGTCTTCCCGATTGATGATTTCGCCGGGCGCGGCCGCCTGGAATTCGTGCAATACGAACTCGAAGAGCCGAAATATGACGTTGAGGAATGCATCCAGCGCGGGCTGACCTATGCCGCGCCGCTCAAGGTGCGGCTGCGCCTGATCGTGTGGGATGTGGATGAGGAAACCGGCAGCCGTTCGGTGCGCGACATCAAGGAACAGGATGTCTACATGGGCGATATGCCGCTCATGACCGATAACGGCACCTTCATCATCAATGGTACGGAACGCGTCATTGTTTCGCAGATGCATCGCAGCCCTGGCGTGTTTTTCGACCATGACCGCGGCAAGACGCATTCCAGCGGCAAGTATCTGTTCGCCGCGCGGGTGATCCCGTATCGCGGTTCCTGGCTCGATTTCGAATTCGACGCCAAGGATATTTGCTATGTCCGCATTGACCGCAAGCGCAAGCTGCCGGTCACCACGCTGCTTTACGCGCTGGATAGCGCGGCCACTGAAATGCTGCGCGCTGATCGGAATGATCAGCTTGAACCGCATGAAGTGCGCGGCATGGATGCCGAGGAAATCCTGAATTCCTTTTATGGTCAGGTGGTGTTTGCGCGCGGCCCCAAGGGCTGGTCACGCACTTTTGATCCCGATGCCTTCCGTGGCGTGAAGCTGGCGGAAGCCTTGGTGGATGCGCGCACCGGTGAAGTGGTGGCCGAGAAGGAAACCAAGCTGACGCCGCGCATGGCGCGCAAGATCGCTGAGGCCGGCACGACGGAAGTGCTGGTGGGCCGCGCCGAATTGCTCGGCCGCTTTGTCGCGGAAGACCTGGTGAATATGGAAACCGGGGAAATCTGGGCCGAAGCCGGTGAAGAACTGACCGAAGCGAAGCTGACGCAGATCGAAGACCTTGGTCTCAATCGCCTGCCGACACTCGCGATTGATCAGGCCATAGGTCCCTGGATGCGCAATACGCTCGCGGTGGACAAGAACTCCAATCGCGACGAAGCGCTGATGGATATCTATCGCGTCATGCGTCCTGGTGAACCGCCGACGCCAGAGACGGCGGAAGCGCTGTTCCGTGGCCTGTTCTTCGATATGGAACGCTATGACCTTTCCACGGTCGGGCGCGTGAAGATGAATATGCGGCTCGGCTTTTCGCTCGAAGAAGTGCCGGATTATGTGCGCATCCTGCGCAAGCAGGATATTGTGGCCACACTGCGCGTGCTGCTCGACCTGAAGGATGGGCGTGGGCAGATTGACGATATTGATAATCTCGGCAATCGCCGCGTGAGGTCGGTTGGTGAATTGATGGAAAATCAATATCGCGTCGGCTTGCTGCGCATGGAACGCGCGATCAAGGAACGCATGGGGTCGGTGGATATTGACACCGTGATGCCGCATGACCTGATCAATGCGAAGCCGGCGGCGGCGGCGGTGCGGGAATTCTTCGGTTCCTCGCAGTTGTCGCAATTCATGGACCAGACGAATCCGCTTTCGGAAGTCACGCATAAGCGTCGCCTTTCGGCGCTTGGTCCGGGTGGTCTGACGCGTGAGCGTGCCGGCTTTGAAGTGCGCGACGTGCATCCGACGCATTACGGGCGCATCTGCCCGATTGAAACGCCGGAAGGCCCGAATATCGGCCTGATCAATTCTCTCGCGACCTTTGCCAAGGTGAATAAATACGGCTTCATCGAAACGCCGTATCGCCTGGTGAAGGATGGGCAGATTGTGGGCGATTCCCGCTATCTCTCCGCGATGGAAGAAGAACGGCTGATCGTCGCGCAAGCAGACGCCAATGTGGATACGGATGGCCGCTTCAAGGATGAATTGGTCTCTGTCCGTCAGGGTGGCGATTTCCGTCTGGTGAAGCCGGAAGAAGTGACGGCGATTGACGTTTCCCCGAAGCAGCTTGTCTCGGTGGCGGCGGCGCTGATCCCCTTCCTGGAAAATGATGACGCGAACCGCGCTCTGATGGGTTCCAACATGCAGCGTCAGGCGGTGCCGCTGATCCGCGCCGATGCGCCGCTGGTCGGCACCGGCATGGAAGCTGCGGTGGCGCGTGACTCAGGTGCCACCATTGTGGCGCGGCGTGACGGCGTGGTGGATTCGATTGATGGTGCGCGCATCGTGGTGCGTGCGACCTCGGCCGATGGTTCAACTAGCGGCGTTGATATCTACCGGCTGCGCAAATACATGCGCTCCAACCAATCCACCTGCATCAATCAGCGCCCGCTGGTGAAGGTGGGTGATGCGGTGAAGACCGGCGACATCATCGCCGATGGCCCTTCGACCGAGCTTGGCGAATTGGCGCTGGGGCGCAATGTGCTTTGCGCCTTCATGCCCTGGAATGGCTATAACTTCGAAGATTCGATCCTGATCAGTGAACGCATCGCGCGTGATGATGTGTTCACCTCGATCCATATCGAAGAATTTGAGGTGATGGCGCGCGACACGAAGCTCGGCCAGGAAGAAATCACCCGCGATATTCCGAATGTGGGTGAAGAAGCGCTGCGCAACCTGGACGAAGCCGGCATTGTCTATATCGGTGCCGAGGTGAATCCGGGCGATATTCTGGTGGGCAAGGTAACGCCGAAGGGCGAAAGCCCGATGACGCCGGAAGAAAAGCTGCTGCGTGCGATCTTCGGTGAAAAGGCTTCCGATGTGCGTGACACATCGCTGAAGCTGCCGCCGGGTGTTGCTGGTACCGTTGTTGATGTGCGCGTCTTCTCCCGCCGCGGCATTGACAAGGATGAGCGCGCGATGGCGATTGAGCGCGCTGAGATTGAACGCCTTGCCAAGGACCGCGACGACGAGAAGGCGATCCAGGAGCGTTCCTTCTATTCGCGGCTGCGTGAACGCCTGCTGAACCGTAAGGCCACTGGCGGCTTCAAGGCGGTCAAGGCTGGCACGGTGATCACCGATGAAGTGCTGGATGAATTCGCCAAGGCGACCTGGCGGCAAATCTCGGTCGCGGATGATGCTGCGATGGCCGAAATTGAAGCCATGAAGCGCGAATTCGATGCGGCGATCGAAAGGCTGCAAAAGCGTTTTGAGAGCAAGGTCGAAAAGGTCCAGCGCGGTGATGAATTGCCGCCGGGTGTCATGAAGATGGTCAAGGTCTTCATCGCGGTGAAGCGCAAGCTTCAGCCGGGTGACAAGATGGCTGGCCGCCACGGCAATAAGGGTGTGGTCAGCCGCGTTGTACCGGTGGAAGACATGCCCTTCCTGGAAGATGGCACCTCGGTTGATCTGGTGCTGAACCCACTTGGCGTGCCTTCGCGCATGAATGTGGGGCAGATTCTGGAAACCCATTTGGGTTGGGCTTGCGCCAATCTCGGCCGTCAGGTCGGCGAATTGGTGGATGAATATCGCCATCGCAGCGCGCGCCGCAGCGAATTGGAAGCCAAGCTCAAGGATATCTATGGCGAGGAAGTCTTCGCCCGCGATATTGCGCCGATGGCGGATGATCAGCTGGTGGAGCTTTGCGAAAACCTGAAGAAGGGCATCCCGATTGCCACACCAGTTTTCGATGGTGCCCGCATGGCCGATATTGAAGGCATGCTTGACAAGGCCGGGCTTGATACCTCGGGCCAGGTTTGGCTGCATGATGGCCGTTCGGGTGAGCGTTTCGAACGCAAGGTGACGGTTGGCTATATCTATATGCTGAAGCTGCATCACCTGGTGGATGACAAGATCCACGCGCGTTCCATCGGGCCTTACAGCCTGGTGACGCAGCAGCCCTTGGGCGGCAAGGCGCAATTCGGCGGCCAGCGCTTCGGTGAAATGGAAGTCTGGGCGCTGGAAGCCTATGGCGCTGCCTATACGTTGCAGGAAATGCTGACCGTGAAATCGGACGATGTTTCGGGCCGCACCAAGGTCTATGAAGCAATCGTGCGTGATCAGGACAGTTTTGAGGCTGGTATTCCGGAATCCTTCAACGTCTTGGTGAAGGAACTGAAATCGCTCGGTCTCAATGTTGACCTGGAAAACCGCCCGGTCTGATGGATCAGCTTAGTCTTATTCTCTCACCGCTCAGCCGCCACGAGGTGTTCGTGGCGGCGGCCCCGCTCAAGAGGTTGGCCGCATGAACGAGCTTATGAAAATCCTGGGTCAGACGGGTCAGGCCGTCACTTTTGACCAGATCAAGATCACCATGGCGAGCCCGGAGCAAATCCGCTCCTGGTCCTATGGCGAGATCAAGAAGCCGGAAACCATCAATTACCGCACCTTCAAGCCGGAGCGGGATGGGCTTTTCTGCGCGCGCATCTTTGGCCCGATCAAGGATTATGAGTGCCTTTGCGGCAAGTATAAGCGGATGAAGTTCCGCGGCATTATTTGCGAAAAATGCGGCGTGGAAGTGACGCTGGCCAAGGTGCGCCGCGAACGCATGGGCCATATCGAATTGGCGAGCCCGGTCGCGCATATCTGGTTCCTGAAGTCCCTGCCATCGCGCGTGGGCCTCATGGTGGATATGTCGCTGAAGGAACTTGAGAAGGTTCTCTATTTCGAAAGCTATGTGGTGCTGGAACCGGGGTTGACCGACCTCAAGCTGCATCAGCTTTTGAACGAAGATCAGTACCAGGCGAAGCTGGATGAATTCGGTGAGGATTCCTTCAGTGTCGGCATCGGCGCGGAAGCCGTAAAGCAGATGCTGGGCGGGATTGAGCTTCAGAAGGAAGGTGTGACACTGCGCGCTGAGCTGAAGGAAGCGACATCGGAAGCCAAGCGCAAGAAGCTGGTGAAGCGGCTGAAGCTGATTGAAAGCTTCGCTGAATCGGGCGCGCATCCGCAATGGATGATCCTGGATGTGGTGCCGGTCATTCCGCCGGAACTGCGCCCGCTGGTGCCGCTGGATGGTGGCCGCTTTGCGACTTCGGACCTGAACGATCTTTATCGCCGCGTCATCAACCGCAACAATCGCCTGAAGCGGCTGATCGAGTTGCGCGCGCCGGATATCATCGTGCGCAATGAAAAGCGCATGCTGCAGGAATCGGTAGACGCGCTGTTCGACAATGGCCGGCGTGGTCGCGCGATTACGGGGGCGAATAAGCGCCCGCTGAAGTCGCTTTCCGATATGCTGAAGGGCAAGCAGGGGCGCTTCCGCCAAAACCTGCTCGGCAAGCGCGTGGATTATTCTGGCCGTTCGGTGATTGTGGTGGGGCCGGAATTGAAGCTCCATCAATGCGGCCTGCCGAAGAAGATGGCGCTGGAACTCTTCAAGCCCTTCATCTATTCGAAGCTGGAAAAATACGGCCACGCCACCACCATCAAGGCCGCGAAGCGGATGGTGGAAAAGGAACGTCCCGAAGTTTGGGACATTCTGGAAGAGGTAATTCGCGAACACCCGGTGCTGCTGAACCGCGCACCGACGCTGCACCGTTTGGGCATTCAGGCGTTTGAGCCGGTGTTGATTGAAGGCAAGGCCATTCAGCTTCACCCGCTGGTCTGCACCGCCTTCAACGCGGATTTCGACGGCGACCAGATGGCGGTGCATGTGCCGCTCAGCCTGGAAGCGCAGTTGGAAGCGCGCGTCCTGATGATGTCCACCAACAACATCCTGAGCCCGGCGAATGGCAAGCCCATCATCGTGCCGAGCCAGGATATCGTGCTTGGGCTCTATTACCTCAGCCTGGAAACCCCGGAATTCCGCGCCGCCCAAAAGCGCGTGGACGAAGTGCGTGCGCTGATCGAAAGCGCCGGCGCCAAGGGTGGCAAGAACCTGACCGCGGAAGAAACCGAGGCGCTGAAATTCCGCCCGCAAATCTTCCGCGGCCTGCGTGAGATTGAACAGGCTTTGGCGAATGGGCTGATCGCGCCGCATTCCGCTGTGCATGCGCGCGTGGATATCGCGACCGAGAATGGCGGCCCGGCAACGGTGCTGACCACGCCGGGGCGCATGATGATTGCGGACCTGCTGCCTTCGCATCCGCAGCTTCCTTACGCGCTAGTGAACCGCCAACTCACGAAGAAGAATATCTCGGACGTGATTGACGCGGTCTATCGCCATTGCGGCCAGAAGGAGAGCGTGATCTTCGCCGACCGCCTGATGGGCCTTGGCTTCCGTCACGCGGCGCGTGCGGGGATTTCCTTCGGCAAGAACGACATGGTGGTGCCCGACGACAAGAAGGGCATGATCGAACGCACCAAGGCCGAGGTGAAGGAATTCGAACAGCAATACCTTGATGGTCTGATCACCGCTGGTGAGCGTTACAACAAGGTGGTTGATGCTTGGTCGCGCTGCACGGATGAAGTGGCCGGCGCGATGATGAAGGAAATTCAGCGCCAGGAAGTCGGTAAGCCGACCAATAGCGTTTGGATGATGAGCCATTCTGGTGCGCGCGGTTCGCCCGCGCAGATGCGCCAGCTTGCCGGCATGCGCGGCCTGATGGCGAAGCCTTCGGGTGAAATCATCGAACAGCCGATCATCGCCAACTTCAAGGAAGGGCTTTCGGTGCTGGAGTATTTCAACTCCACCCACGGCGCCCGCAAAGGCTTGGCCGATACCGCGCTTAAGACCGCCAATTCAGGCTATCTGACACGGCGTCTTGTGGATGTGGCGCAGGATTGCATCATTGTGGAGCCTGATTGCGGCACCGAACGCGGGCTTTCTGTGCGCGCCGCGATGGATGGCGCGGAAGTGGTTTCCTCGCTCTCTGAACGCATCCTTGGTCGTACGGCGCAGGAAGATGTGGCTGATCCGGAAACGGGTGAAATCATCGTCACGCGCAATAGCCTGATTGATGAGGTTCAGGCCGAACGCATCGAAAAATCAGGCGTGGAGCAGGTGAAGATCCGCTCCGTGCTGACCTGTGATGCGCGTCAGGGCGTGTGCGGCCTCTGCTATGGCCGTGACCTTGCCCGCGGGACGCCGGTGAATATCGGCGAAGCGGTTGGCGTGATCGCCGCGCAATCCATCGGTGAACCTGGCACGCAGTTGACCATGCGTACCTTCCACATTGGTGGCGCGGCGCAGCGTGGTGCGGAACAGAGTGCGGTGGAAGCTGCGTCTGAAGGTACCATCAAGATCCTCAATCGCGTGGTGGTGGCCAATAGCCAAAACCAGCCGATTGTCATGAGCCGCAATTGCGAAATCGCGTTGTATGACGCGCAGGGTCGTGAACGGTCGCGTCAGCGCGTGCCTTATGGTGCGCGCCTGATTGCGGAAGATGGTGTGCAGGTCACGCGCGGGCAGAAGCTCGCGGAATGGGATCCCTTCACCCTGCCGATCATCACCGAACGCAATGGCCGCGTTGAATGCGCCGACCTGATCGAAAATGTGACTCAGGTTGACCGCGTTGACGAAGTGACGGGCCTCTCGTTCCGCGAGGTTGTGGAATACAAGGCGCCCGGCAAGGCCGCTGATCTCCGCCCGCGTCTGATCCTGCGTGATGAGGCCGGCAATGTGGTGAAGCGTGAAAACGGCACGGAAGCGATCTACTTCCTGACGCCGGGCACGATTCTCTCGGTGGAAAACAACGCCACTGTCGCTGCCGGTGACGTGCTGGCGCGCCTGCCGCGTGAAAGCTCCAAGACGCGCGACATTACGGGCGGTCTGCCGCGAGTCGCTGAATTGTTCGAAGCGCGCCGGCCGAAGGATCATGCGATCATCAGCGAAATTGATGGCCGCGTGGAATTCGGCAAGGACTACAAGGCGAAGCGCCGCATCCTGGTGGTGCCGGAACAGGTGGGTGACGAACCGCCCGTGCCGCGCGAATACCTGGTGCCCAAGGGCAAGCACGTCTCGGTTCAGGAAGGCGACTATGTGAAGAAGGGTGATCCGCTGGTGGATGGCCCCCGCGTGCCGCATGATATTCTGCGGGTGCTGGGGGTCGAAAAGCTGGCCGATTACCTGGTGGACCAGATTCAGGAGGTCTATCGGCTTCAGGGCGTGAAGATCAACGACAAGCATATTGAAGTGATCGTGCGCCAGATGCTGCAGAAGGTTGAGGTCACCGATCCGGGCGACACCACCTATCTGATCGGCGAACAGGTGGACCGCATCGAATTCGAAATCGAGAATGAGAAGCGGATTGCTGCCAAGGAACGCCCAGCGGTCGCTGAGCCGGTGCTGCAAGGCATCACCAAGGCGTCGCTGCAGACCGGGTCCTTCATCTCCGCGGCGTCCTTCCAGGAAACGACCAGGGTGCTGACGGAAGCCGCCACGGCGGGCAAGGTGGATTACCTGGCGGGTCTCAAGGAAAACGTCATTGTCGGGCGCCTGATCCCGGCAGGGACGGGGTCTGTGATGAACCGCCTGCGGGCCTTGGCCGCGCAGCGGGATCGCGGCCGCCTGGCAGCCGCTTCACCGGCTTTGCCGGAACCAAAGGCGGCCGAATAGGGCGGGTTTGGCCGGCGCCGTTGAAGGGGGTGAAATTCGCTGTGGAAACAGGTCGAATTATCCCCTTCCAACAGGTGAACGGCGCTTGACTTGAACCGGGGCGGGACGTAAAAGGCCGCTCCTTACGCGAGTCCCCCTGGGGGGATTTGCTGATTTTGGACCCAAAGCTGCGCCGCCGGCGCCGCCCCCTTACGGGGCTGAGGCCGGCAGCCGATTGGAAGCCCGGAGGGCGCGATAAGTCGCGCCGCGCCGGGCAATACCTTTTGGCGGGGCTGAAGGTCTTTTGGATGGTACCTGAAGGGGCGTCATGCCGACGATCAACCAACTCATCGCCCAAGGGCGTGAGACGAAGCCAGCCCGGAACAAGGTTCCGGCACTGAAAGGCAGCCCGCAGAAGCGCGGCGTCTGCACACGCGTCTACACGACCACGCCGAAGAAGCCGAACTCCGCGCTGCGCAAGGTTGCGAAGGTGCGCCTGACGAATGGCTTCGAAGTCGTGAGCTATATTCCTGGCGAAGGCCACAATCTGCAGGAACATTCGGTGGTGCTGATCCGCGGTGGCCGCGTGAAGGACCTTCCGGGCGTTCGCTACCACATCCTGCGCGGCGTGCTGGATACCCAGGGCATCGCCAAGCGTCGCAAGCGCCGTTCGCTCTACGGCGCGAAGCGTCCGAAGTGAGGGGCTGAACCATGTCGCGTCGTCACCGCGCTGAAAAGCGCGAGGTTCTGCCGGATCCGAAATTCGGCGATATCGTTCTCAGCCGCTTCATGAATGTTCTCATGTATGACGGCAAAAAGAGCGTGGCCGAATCCATCGTCTATGCGGCGATGGATACGCTGAAGAAAAAGGGTGGGCCCAATAGTGACCCGCTGCGTCTGTTCCATGAGGCGATGGATAATGTGAAGCCCGCCGTGGAAGTGCGCAGCCGCCGCGTTGGTGGTGCCACCTATCAGGTTCCCGTTGAAGTCCGTGCGGAACGGCGCCAGGCGCTGGCGATCCGCTGGCTGATCGAAAGCGCGCGCAAGCGTGGCGAGAACACCATGGAAGAGCGTCTGTCGGCTGAGCTGATGGATGCGGCGAATAATCGCGGCTCTGCCGTGAAAAAGCGCGAAGACACGCACCGGATGGCCGAAGCCAACAAGGCCTTCAGCCACTACCGCTGGTAAGCAACCCCCGATCTGGAAACACGAACATGGCCAAGGCGAAATTTGAGCGGACGAAGCCGCATTGCAACATCGGGACGATCGGGCATGTGGACCATGGCAAGACGTCGCTGACGGCGGCGATTACCAAGGTTCTGGCGAAGGCGGGTGGGGCGACCTTCACGGCCTATGATCAGATTGACAAGGCGCCGGAAGAACGCGCGCGCGGCATCACGATTTCCACGGCGCATGTGGAATATGAAACCGCGAACCGGCACTACGCGCATGTGGATTGCCCCGGCCACGCCGACTACGTGAAGAACATGATCACGGGCGCGGCGCAGATGGATGGCGCGATCCTGGTGGTCTCCGCCGCAGACGGCCCGATGCCGCAGACGCGTGAGCACATCCTGCTCGCGCGCCAGGTTGGCGTGCCGGCGCTGGTGGTCTTCCTCAACAAGGTTGATATGGCGGATCCTGATCTGCTCGAACTCGTTGAGATGGAAGTGCGTGAGCTGCTGAGCAGCTACCAGTTCCCGGGCGATGATATCCCCATCATCCATGGCTCGGCGCTGTGTGCGCTGGAAGACCGTGATCCTGAGAAGGGTGAACAGGCGATCCTGAAGCTGATGGAAGCGGTGGATGCCTATATTCCGCAGCCGGAACGCCCGATTGATCGCCCCTTCCTGATGCCGATTGAAGACGTGTTCTCGATCTCTGGCCGTGGCACCGTTGTGACCGGTCGTGTGGAACGCGGGATTGTGCGCGTGGGTGAAGAAGTTGAAATCATCGGCCTGAAGGCCACGGTGAAGACGACGGTGACCGGCGTCGAGATGTTCCGCAAGCTGCTGGATCAGGGCCAGGCGGGCGACAATATCGGCGCGCTGCTGCGTGGCACGAAGCGTGAAGATGTGGAACGTGGCCAGGTTCTTGCCGCGCCCGGTTCCATCACGCCGCACACGAAGTTCAAGGCGGAAGCCTATGTGCTGACGAAGGAAGAAGGTGGCCGTCATACGCCGTTCTTCACCAATTATCGTCCGCAGTTCTATTTCCGCACGACGGATGTGACTGGCGTTGTGTCTCTGCCGGAAGGTGTGGAGATGGTGATGCCGGGTGACAATGTGTCGATGGATGTGGAATTGATTGCGCCGATCGCGATGGATGAAGGCTTGCGCTTCGCCATTCGTGAAGGTGGCCGCACCGTCGGCGCCGGCGTTGTCGCGAAGATCACGGCGTAAGAACGGGGCATCGGGTTCCAGATCATGGACAGCCAAAATATCCGCATCCGCCTCAAGGCGTTCGATCACCGCGTGCTGGATGGCAGCACGCGGGAAATCGTGAATACCGCGAAGCGGACAGGTGCGCGCGTGCGGGGCCCGATTCCGCTGCCGACGCATATTGAGCGTTTCACCGTCAACCGCTCGCCGCATGTTGACAAGAAAAGCCGCGAGCAGTTTGAAATCCGTACGCATCGCCGTCTTCTTGATATCGTTGACCCCACGCCACAAACGGTGGACGCGCTGATGAAGCTCGACCTCGCCGCTGGCGTGGATGTCGAAATCAAGATCTGAAGGGCCGGGGGAGTTTACCATCATGGCCGCGAAAAATGGCCGCACTGGCCTGATCGCCAAAAAGCTGGGCATGTCCCGGCTGTTCAATGAGGATGGCTCGACCATCCCCGTCACGCTGCTGCATGTTGACAATGTGCGCGTGGTGGCAAAGCGCAGCGCCGATAAGGATGGCTATGAAGCCGTTCAGCTTGGCATTGGCACAGCGAAGCCCAAGAACGTCTCCAAGGCGAATAAAGGGCATTTCGCGAAGGCTGGTGTGGAAGCGCCGCGCAAGGTTGTCGAATTCCGTGTGGCGTCTGATGCCATGCTGGAACCCGGCGCCGTGCTTTCTTCCGCGCATTTCGTGGCCGGGCAGAAGGTGGATGTGACCGGTGTCACGGTGGGTAAGGGCTTCGCCGGTGCGATGAAGCGCTGGAACTTCTCGGGGCTTGAAGCCTCGCACGGGGTTTCCATCAGCCACCGCTCACATGGTTCTACCGGTAACCGTCAGGATCCGGGCAAGACTTTCAAGAACAAGAAGATGGCGGGCCATCTTGGTGTTGAACGCGTGACCACCCAGAATCTGGAAGTGGCGGGCGTGGATGCCGAAAAGGGCCTGTTGTTGATCAAGGGCGCCGTGCCGGGTTCCAAGGGTGGCTATGTGCTGGTGCGCGATGCGGTGAAGCGCGCGCGCCATGCTGACGCGCCCTTCCCAGCGGCCATCGCGTGAACGAGGCGAAGATGCAAATTCCTGTCATCACCCTCGAGAACACCAAAGCTGGTGAGATCGAATTGCCGGAAGCGCTGTTTGGCGCGACACCGCGCGCCGATATCATGGCGCGTGTGGTGCATTGGCAATTGGCCAAGCGCCGCGCCGGCACGCATAAGGCCAAAGGCATGGCCGAGGTTTCGGGCACGACCAAGAAGCCCTACCGTCAGAAGGGCACTGGTAATGCGCGCCAGGGTTCCTTGCGTTCGCCGCAATTCCGCAAGGGCGGCGTGGTGCATGGCCCGGTGGTGCGTGACCATGGCTATAGCCTGAACAAGAAGGTGCGCCGCCTTGGTCTGATCAGCGCGCTGAGCCAGAAAGCCGCCGAAGGTAAGTTGGTGGTGTTGGAAAACGCCGCGCTTGCCGCTGACGCCAAGACCAGCGCTGTTGCCGCCAAGGTGAAGGCGCTGGGCTGGAAGAGCGTATTGGTGGTGGATGCCGCGGCGGATGAGAATTTCGCGCGCTGCGTGCGTAACCTGCCCAAGGTGCAGGTGCTGCCGACCATTGGCGCCAATGTCTATGACATTCTGAACCACGAAGTGCTCGCGGTGACGCGCGCCGGCGTGGAAGCCCTGAAGGAGCGGCTGGCATGAGCGAGAACGCCGCGAAGCCGAAGAAGCCGGTGATCAGCAAGGAAAGGATGTATCAGACCATCCTTTCCCCGCTGGTGACCGAAAAGGCGACCGTGAATAGCGAACGTGGCCAGGTCACCTTCAAGGTGGCGGGCGATGCGACCAAGCCCGAAATCAAGGCGGCGGTTGAAGGCCTGTTCGGGGTGAAGGTGCTTGCCGTGAACACCATTGTGGTGAAGGGCAAGACAAAGCGTTTCCGCGGCCGTCCTGGCATGCGGTCTGACTGGAAGAAGGCGATGGTGCGGCTTGCTGAAGGCCAGAGCATCGACCTCACGACGGGGCTCGCTTAAGCCATGGCGCTCAAGAATTTCAATCCGATCACGCCTTCGCTGCGTGGCACGATTCTGATTGACCGTTCCGAATTGTGGAAGGGCAAGCCCGTCAAGGGGCTCACCCAGGGCAAGACGCATTCGGGTGGCCGCAATAATCACGGGCGCATCACCTCGCGCTTCCGCGGCGGCGGACATAAGCAGTCCTATCGCATGGTGGACTTCAAGCGCCGCGACAAGTTCGGCGTGCCCGCGACGGTTGAGCGTTTGGAATATGACCCGAACCGCACGGCCTTCATCGCGCTGGTGAAGTATGAGGATGGGGAGCTTTCCTACATCATCGCGCCGCAGCGCCTGAAGGCGGGTGATACGGTGGTGGCGGCGGAACGCGCGGATATCAAGCCGGGCAATGCAATGCCGATGGCGGCCATTCCGGTGGGTACCATCATCCATAACATCGAAATGAAGCCGGGCGCTGGCGGCAAGATCGCGCGCTCTGCCGGCACTTTCGCGCAGTTGGTCGGCAAGGATGCCGGCTATGCGCAGGTGAAGCTGATGTCTGGTGAACTGCGCCTGATCCGTGCGGAATGCATGGCATCCATCGGTGCGGTGTCCAACCCCGACAATAGCAACCAGCAGCTGGGCAAGGCTGGCCGTAATCGTTGGCTGGGCCGCAAGCCGCATAACCGCGGCGTTGCCATGAACCCGATTGACCACCCGCATGGTGGTGGTGAAGGCCGTACCTCGGGTGGTCGCCATCCGGTGACGCCATGGGGCAAGCCGACCAAGGGTGCGAAGACGCGCCATAACAAGCGGTCCGATGGATTTATTGTCCGTCGCCGCAACGCGACGAAGGGCTGATCGCGATGCCGCGCAGCGTATGGAAGGGTCCGTTTGTTGACGGTTACCTGCTGAACAAGGCGGAAGCCGCTCGTGCTTCGACCCGCAATGAGATCATCAAGATCTGGTCGCGGCGCAGCACGATCCTGCCGCAATTCGTTGGCCTCACTTTCGGTGTCTATAACGGCAAGAAGTTTCTGCCGGTGCAGGTCACTGAAAATATGGTCGGCCATAAATTTGGTGAATTCTCTCCGACGCGGACCTTCACTGGCCATGCGGCGGATAAGAAAACGAAGCGGGGCTGAGTAGCATGAGCAAGCCGAAACACCCGCGCGGCCTGGCCGATAGTGAAGCCCAGGCTGTGACCTTCAATATCCGCGTGAGCCCGCGCAAGCTGAACCTGGTTGCCGCGATGATCCGCGGCAAGAAGGCGCAGGATGCCGTGGCGCAGCTTACCTTCAGCAAGCGCCGCATCGCCGGCACGGTGAAGAAGACGCTGGAAAGCGCGATTGCGAATGCTGAAAACAACCACAGCCTGGATGTGGATCGCCTTGTTGTCTCCCGCGCCGAAGTTGGTCGCGCGTCGGTGATGAAGCGCTTCCATGCACGTGGCCGTGGCCGGTCCGCGACCATCGAAAAATGGTTCAGCCATTTGAAGATCGTCGTGGCCGAACAGGTTGTGGCGGAAGCCGCTGAAGCTCAGGAGGCCGCGTAATATGGGCCAGAAAGTCAATCCCGTCGGGCTTCGGCTTGGCATCAATCGCACTTGGGATAGCCGCTGGTTCGCCGCCGCGGATTATTCCAAGATGCTGCATGAAGATTTCAAGCTGCGTGAACAGCTGCGTGATCGCCTGCAGGGCGCTGGCGTGAGCCGCGTGGTGATTGAACGCCCGGCGAAGAAGCCGCGCGTGACGATCCATGCCGCCCGCCCTGGTGTTGTGATCGGCAAAAAGGGCGCGGATATCGAAGTGCTGCGCAAGGATTTGCAGAAGATGGCGGGTGCCGAAGTGGCGCTCAACATCGTCGAAATCCGCAAGCCGGAAATCGATGCCGTGCTGGTCGCCGAAAGCATTGCGCAGCAGCTGGAACGCCGCGTGGCCTTCCGTCGTGCCATGAAGCGTGCGGTGCAATCTGCGATGCGTCTTGGTGCGCTCGGCATCCGGATCAATTGCTCTGGCCGTCTCGGCGGTGCTGAAATCGCGCGCATGGAATGGTATCGCGAAGGCCGCGTGCCGCTGCATACGCTGCGTGCCGATATTGATTACGGCACGGCGACGGCGAAGACCACCTATGGCACTTGCGGTGTGAAGGTTTGGGTCTTCAAGGGTGAGATCATGGCGCATGATCCGATGGCGCAAGACAAGCGCGCCGCCGAACAGGCGCCGCAGCGCTAAAGGTATAGGACAATGCTGCAACCTAAGCGCACTAAATTCCGCAAGGCCCATAAGGGGCGCATCCATGGCCTGGCCAAGGGTGGGTTTTCCTTGTCCTTCGGTGGCTTCGGCCTGAAGGCGTTGGAGCCTGAGCGTGTGACCGCACGGCAGATTGAAGCCGCGCGTCGTGCGATCACCCGCGCCATGAAGCGTCAGGGCCGCGTGTGGATCCGTATTTTTCCGGATGTGCCGGTTTCCACCAAGCCGGCCGAAGTCCGCATGGGCTCCGGCAAAGGCTCACCGGAATATTGGGTGGCCCGGGTGAAGCCCGGCCGCATCATGTTCGAGATCGACGGCGTGAGCAACGAAGTGGCGCGTGAAGCGCTTAGCCTCGGTGCCGCCAAGCTGCCGATCAAGACGAAGTTCGTGACCCGTCTGGGTCTGGAGGCTTGATCATGGCCATGACCAAGATCGGCGATGTTCGCGCCAAATCGGCTGATGAGCTGAACACGATGTTGCTTGATTTGCGCAAGGAGCAGTTCAATCTGCGTTTCCAACGCGCAACCGGGCAGCTTGAAGCCCTTAGCCGCATTCGCCAGGTCCGTCGGGACATTGCGCGGGTGAAGACCATCATCGGTGAGCGCAGCCGCGCCGCCGCAACCAAAGCCTGAGAGGAGACCGACGGCGATGCCGAAGCGCGTCCTCACCGGGCGGGTCGTCAGCGACAAGATGGACAAGACCGTTACGGTCTTGGTCGAACGTCGCGTGATGCATCCGCTCTATAAGAAATTCATCCGCAAGTCGAAGAAGTATGCGGCGCATGACGGTGCCAACCTGTGCAAGGAAGGCGATGTGGTGCAGATCGAAGAATGCCCGCCGATTTCCAAGCGCAAGGTTTGGACGGTAGTGGCGCGCAACGGTGAAACCGTGGCGCCGGCGGCGGGGGGCTGATCCATGATTCAAGTGGAAAGCAATCTGGAAGTCGCTGACAATTCCGGCGCGCGGCGCGTCCAGTGCATCAAGGTACTGGGCGGTTCCAAGCGCAAGACCGCGGGTGTGGGCGACGTGATCGTCGTTTCCATCAAGGAAGCGATTCCGCGCGGTAAGGTGAAGAAGGGTACGGTGGAACGCGCGGTGATCGTGCGGACTTCCTTCCCTGTGCGCCGTAATGATGGTTCTGTGATCCGCTTCGACCGTAACGCGGCCGTGCTGATCAACAAGCAGAATGAACCTATCGGCACGCGTATCTTTGGCCCGGTGGTGCGTGAACTTCGCGCGAAGAAGTTCATGAAGATCATCTCTCTGGCGCCGGAGGTGTTGTAAGCTATGGCTCAGAAGATCAGGAAGGGCGACCGCGTTCAGGTCCTCACCGGCCGTGACAAGGGCCGCCAGGGCGAAGTGATCCGCGTGATGCCGACCGAAGATCGTGCGCTGGTGCAGGGCATCAATCTGGTGAAGCGTCATCAGAAGCCGACCGGCGTCGGCAATCCCGGCGGGATCACCGAAAAGGAATCGCCGATTCATCTTTCCAACCTGGCGCTGCTGGATCCGAAATCCGGCAAGCCGACGCGGGTTGGTTTCAAGATGCTGGAAGATGGTAAGAAGGTCCGGGTGGCACGCGCCTCCGGCGAGGTGCTTGACGCATGAGCGACGTGAAGGAACAGCCCCGGCTGCGCCAGCACTACGATACCGTGGTGCGCAAGCAGCTTTCTGAGGAATTCGGTTACACGAATCCGATGGAAGTGC
>JADCEV010000081.1 GCA_020249865.1 Roseomonas sp.
CAGGCTCACCCACCACTGCCACATCCTGGAGACCGGCAACGACAGCTTCCGCTTCAGGAACAGCTCCGCAACCCAGACCCAGCGCGAAAGGAAACCACAGCCCACCTGACGGGATCAAAAAACCCCACATCCCCAAAACCCGGGTCAAATCTGCGTGGCAAACCCGGGTCAGATCTCGGCGGCATTCAACACACAGCGGCATGAATGATTGCCAAGCCCAGGGATCATCGCGATCCCTGGCGCTTTATTGCCTTGGCTCGCGCGAAACACAGCGCGAAGCGTCCGTCACGCAAGACGGAGAATGAAGATGCGCATAGAAACTGAGACCCGCTGGATCGTATTGGGCACCGATGGCCGGCATGTTTCCTTGGGTCGCTCCGAGCCGAGCGAGGCAGAGATAGCGACTGCGAGCGAGGCCCTTGCCGCGCAGGGGCTTTCTGGATGGCTCGCGCGCATGCAGGGCGATTACTACAGCCGGCGGAAGGTAACGCTCGAATCCCTACAGCGCATCGGCGCTGCCCATGACGCAGACTGGCAAGCAGCCCTCACCGCATTCCACGCAGCGCGCAGCCGCGCCACTCACTGACATCCTGATTCCTCACCAACGCGCGGCGGGAGGTCGCCGCCATGGCTGAACTGACATCCTCCACGCGCGAAGCAGCCCGACGCCTCGGCGTCAGCGACACCACCATGCACAAGGCCGAACGCACGGGGCGCATCACGCGGGAGCCCGATGGCCAGTGGGATATCGCCAAGCTGCGGGTGCAAATGCGTGAAACCGCGGACCCGCAGCGTTCCGCCCTCGCTGGCAGCGCTGCGGCCGAGGGCACGCCATTCGCCCGATTGAAGGTCGCGCAACTCGCCCTGAAAGTGGAAGCCCAGCGCTTGGCGCTCGATGAAAGCAAGGGCCGCTTGCTCGATGTCGCGACCGCCAATGCGACGATTGACGAAATCGCCAGCACCATGCGCGACGCGCTGCTGAACTGGCCCGCGCGCGTGGCAGGCGTGATTGCCGCCGAACTCGGCGTCGAGCCCCATCTGCTGCAGACCATCCTCCAGCAGCACATCAATGAGCTTCTGACGGAGGCTTCCGATCGCTTCGACCCTCCCGGCATCGGCGGCGAGCGAGAGCCGCACGCGTGAGCATGTGCGCCGTCGCGCCGGGGCCATGCTGCGCCCGCCGCCGCAACTCACTGTCTCGGCCTGGGCTGAGCAACACCGCATCCTTGGCAGCCGTGCCTCATCCGAACCCGGCCCCTGGCGCACGAGCCGCACGCCTTATCTCCGCGATGTGATGGATGCGTTGTCTGCGGTGCATCCGGCACAGCGGGTCGTCGTGATGAAAGGGGCGCAGACTGGCGGTTCCGAGGCAGGGAATAACTGGCTCGGCTACATCATGCATCACGTTCCGGCACCGGTGCTGGCCGTGCAGCCGACCGTGGAACTCGCCAAGCGCTTCTCGCGCCAGCGCATTGACCCATTGCTGGAAGAAACGCCTGCACTCCGCGACCGCGTAGCCCCCGCCCGCGCGCGGGATAGCGGCAACACGATGCTGTCCAAGGAATTCCCCGGCGGCATTCTCGTGCTGACAGGCGCCAATAGCGCGGTCGGGCTGCGATCCATGCCGGCCAGGTTTCTATTTCTGGATGAGGTGGACGCCTATCCCGGCGATATCGAAGGCGAAGGTGATCCGATTGCCTTGGCCGAGGCCCGGGCGCGCACCTTCGGCTGGCGCAGGAAGGCGTTTCTGGTTTCCACACCGACCATCGCCGGGCGCAGCCGGATTGAACGGGAATACGCAGCATCAGACCAGCGGCGCTATTTCCTGCCCTGTCCGCAATGCGGCGCGATGCAATGGCTGAAATTCGAACGCCTGATCTGGGAGAAGGGCGACCCACGCAGCGTCCGCTACCATTGTGAGGAATGCGACACCCCGATCGAGGAACATCACAAGACCGCCATGCTCGCCGCCGGCGAATGGCAGCCAACAGCGGAGGCAGAAAACCCGCACACCATCGGCTTTCACATCTCGGCACTCTATTCCCCGGTCGGCTGGTTGTCCTGGGAGCAAATCGCGCGCGATTGGGAGGCTGCGCAGGGCAAGGCTGAGGATCTAAAAACCTTCCGCAACACGGTGCTTGGCGAGACCTGGCAGGATCGTGGCGAGGCACCGGATTGGGAACGCCTGGTGGAACGGCGCGAGGATTTCCGGCTTGGCGTGGTGGCGCAGGACGCGCTGGTGCTGACGGCTGGCGTGGATGTGCAAGATGACCGGCTGGAATGCGATGTCTGGGCCTGGGCGGAGGGTTATTCCTCCTGGCTGGTCGATCACATTGTCATTGCTGGCAGCCCGCGTGAACGCGCGCCTTGGGATGCGTTGGCGGAATTGCTGGCGCGGGATTGGCCGCGGGCGAATGGCGGCGCGATACGCATAGCCAAGGCCTGCGTTGATACCGGTGGACGCGACACGGCGGCGGTTTATGGCCATCTGCGCAGGCTGCGCGATCCGCGCATTGCGCCGACCAAGGGCGTGGATGGATGGAACCGCGCGCAACCGGTGCAGGGCCCGACGCCCGTTGATGCGCTGGTGGATGGGCGGAAACTGCGGCGCGGTTTGAAGCTTTGGACGGTATCTGTTTCGACCTGGAAGGTTGATCTCTATCGCCGACTTTGGCTTGGGCGCGGCGAGGCGGCGGAATTCCCGCCCGGCTGGGTGCATTTGCCGCAAGGGATCGAGGTTGAGTGGATCAAGCAGCTGGTGGCGGAGCAGCTGCATCAGGTGAAGGACAGGCGCGGCTTTGTGCGCCAGGAATGGGCGAAGCTGCGCGATCGGAATGAGGCGCTGGATTGCGCCGTACTGGCGCGTGCCGCGTTGTGGTTGCTGGGTGCGGATCGGTATGGTGAGCGTTTCTGGCAAAGGCTGCGCGAGGATATCGCGAATGCGCCGGTGGCAAGCCAAGTGATGGAGGCGACCGCGCCAACCGCTGCGCCAAACCCTGAAACACCGCCAATGATGCGCCGGCCCGGTTGGCTGGCGCCGCGTGGCGGTTGGCTGCGCTGATTATTTTCAGGAGGAAATCATGAGTAACGGGGAACTCCACGCGCGTGAGCGCGAGGATCTGGCGCTGCATGTCGAGCGTTGTGCCGAGCGCTATACGGCGGTGCGCGCAGAAATCTGCGGCTTGCGCAAGCAGACACGCCGGATTGAGGGTGCGATCTGGGGCATCGTTGCTGTGCTTATCGCGCTTGGCGCGGGTGGGGCGCAGATCCTGCCAATCCTGCGCGCCCTGTCGCGCGCCGCTGGCGGGTGAGTGGCCTTGGACCCCGCAACCCTCGCCTGGGCGCTGGCGCAGCCTGCAGGGAGCCGCGCCGCCGTGCTTGTCGCTGCCTTCACTGGCGGCGTCACGCGCGTGACCTTCGAAGGCCGCGCCGTCGAATATCGCAGCCTGGATGAATTGGGCCGCGCCATTGCAGCGCTTTGCGGCGCCGAGAACGCCGCCGCACGACGGCCGGGCGTGACGCTCGCACAGTTCACTCGTCCCACGTGAAGCAAAATTCAGTCCGATGGGGCGATGAGTTGCACGGTCGGAAAATAGCTGCGGTAGCGCCGCGCATCGCGCGTGAGCAGGGGCACTTTGGCGACTGCGGCGTGGGCACCAATAAAGAAATCCGGCAGCACACCAGAACGGGTACCGCCTCCGGCGCGGTAAAGCTGAAACGCCTTCCCAGCGAGGAATAACGCCTCGCGCGGTATTGGCGCCACCTCTACTTGGGCTGCGGCGATGGTTACATCTACTTCCTCAACCCGCAGGAACCCTACCGAGAGCTCGGCATAAACAACATCATTGATCAAAAGCGGTCCACGTACCGCTGCAGCTTCAAGTTGCCGCTGCGACCAATCGGCCCAGGACGGATCGTTGGTAACCAGATCAAGCAGGATATTCGTATCAACCAGCGTCACCTCAGTTCTCGCCACGAGTGAGGGCCATGATTTGGTCAGTGCTCATGCCCGCGCTGGCGCTACCGCGCAGCTTGGCAAAGCGGCTTGGTGGCCTTGCCTTTGCGGCACGGCTGCCAAGCTTGCTCAACAGCACGCTCCCATCCTCGGCAACCTCGAAAGCAACGCTGCTGCCCGGCTTGATGCCGAGCAGATCGCGGACCTGCTTCGGAATAGTGACCTGACCCTTAGTCGTGACTGTATTTGCCATGATGCGCTCCGGTAATACCTGATATTGAACAAGGTCTTACTTAGCGTGCTGGCGGCAGTTTTTCCACCCCATTCTGCGAGCCCCCCATGCCCCAAACCCAACATTGGCAACCCGCCACGCTGGCGGCAGCGCTTGGCGTGCCGGAGGAGGCCTTCCGTGCCTTTGCCCGGCTGCGCCAGATCGCCTGGGAGAAGGAACTCTCGCCGCCTGAGGCAGCAAGCCTCGCCCTCGCCTGGGTCGCGGCGGATCGCGCGGCCTGCCATGGCCCGATCGCCGACGCCGCCGGCGCGCTGCTTGATGCCGTGACTGAGGCCCCCACCGAATGAAGCTTCACCTGCGCGCTGCATGGAAGGCCCTCAGAGGTTATGCGGCCGCGCAGGAGAACCGTGCCTCGGCCTGGTCGCCCTCGGGTGGCAGTGCAAATGGCGAGGTCGGCATGGCCGCTGCCAGCGTCGCAAGGCGCGCGCGCGATGCGGTGCGCAATGATCCCTATGCCGCGCGCATCGTGGATCTCTGGACCGGCAATGCGGTCGGCGCGGGCATCACCACGCGCTGGCCTGAAACCGCGCATCGCAATGCCTGGCAGGCCTGGGCGGATAGCACGGCCTGCGACGCCGAGGACAAGCTCGATCTCTATGGCCTGCAGGCGCTGGCCATGCGCGCGGTGGTCGAAAGCGGTGAATGCTTCATCCGGCTGTTGACCGTGCCGACATCAGCGCGGAACCCGATTGGCCTCAGCTTGCAGGTACTGGAAAGCGATCACCTGGATACAGCGCGCAATGGCGTCGTGGATGGCGCCCCGACCATCCAGGGCATCGCCCTTGGATCGGCGGGCGAGCCGATTGGCTATTGGCTGTTCCCCACCCATCCCGGCGCCTGGATGCTGCCTGGCGCGCGGCTCGCGAGTAATTTCATCCCGGCGCGCGATGTGCTGCACGTCTTTCGCAAGCGCCGCCCTGGGCAATTGCGCGATGTCTCCTGGCTTGCGCCCGTGTTGCTCCGACTGCGCGACCTTGGCGATTACGAGGCCGCGCTGCTGATGAAAGCCAAGATTGAGGCGTGCCTTGCGGCGGTGGTCACTGATGATGGTGAGGAAACCCTGACCAAGCCCAGCGATAGCAACCCTGGTCTGCTCCGAGATGCGCAAGGCCGCGCGGTGGAAAGCTTTGAGCCTGGGATGATCCTCTATCGGCGTGGCCAAGGTGATGTAAGTGTGGTCAATCCCTCCGGCGGTGGATCGCATACCGCCTTTGCGCGACGCTCGCTTGAAGCCGCTGCCGTCGGTGCGGGCCTGACCTACGACCAGGTTTCCGGCGATCTGACTCAGGCGAATTACTCAAGCCTCCGCGCCGGCAAGATCGAATTCCGCCGGCTTTGTGAACAGATGCAATACGGCATGCTGATCCCGATGCTGGTGCGCCCAATCGCCGAGCGCTTTCACGTCCAGGGCGCGCTGCTCGGGCTTTGGGCGGATGCCATGCCGAAGGGCGTCGCGCATGTGCCGCCAGCACATGAGATGATTGATCCGCTGAAGGATACCACGGCTTTGATCGCGCAGGTGCGTGCCGGCTTTGTGCCGCAGCCTGAGGCCGCCGGTGCCTTTGGCTATGACTTCCGATCCGCGGTCGAGATGATCCGTGAAGCCAATGCGGCACTGGATGCGGCGGGCATCTCGCTTGATACCGATCCGCGCCGCGTCGCCAAATCCGGCGGTACGCAGGACGCGGCGCAAATGGCGGCGGTGGAAATCGCCGCGACCGGTGCGGCGGGAGCGCAAGCCTATTCTGCTGAAGCGCCCACGGCTTCGGCACCAGCGCCAGGATAAGGGAGTACAGCCTCTGGCGTGCACAAGCTTGGATCAAAGGCAGGCAGCCCGACATATTCGTGGGCGTGGCTCCCTTCATGGTTCTTCATACCCGGCTTCGTCAGCCGAACTTTCGGTTCTGCGTAACTGTCGATCTGTTTCTTGGGTCGCTCATGCCATTGCAGGTTGAATGCCCAAAGCCTCGGGAAAAAGTACATTTTTGAATACGGCAGATGATCATGGACCCACCACGCAAGCTTCTGCCAATCTCCTGGCTGCTTGTACCGATCATGGAACCATGGAACTACGATACAGGCGGTCGCCCCCATGCAGCCATCCTTATCGCGCAAATCCCAGATATGAGCTGCCGCGTTCTTCTCGTTGGACGCACAGTTATGGCCCTTTTTGTTCCCTTCCTCATTCACTCTCTTCGAGCGATAGGCGGATCTAATGGCAATTCTACCAAAGTGATTCTGAATCGGTTCTAATAAATCCTGGCAAAGGCGTTTGCCTGCCTCGATAGCAAGAGCGGGATCGTCAGGCACGTTCGGGATGCCGTATATCTGCGAGATGTCGGAGTAAAGAAAGTCCCTCATGAAAAAAGACTTTGACAGTCGCACCCGACCAAAATTCTCGAGCGCCTCCACTGACATTGGCTTTTGCATTCGGATGACCCCTTTCTTTTTGACTGCCTCTCAGTTCGCCGCAATTCAGCAATATGCGCAAGACCGTACGCGTCTCCCCTGCCGCCAGATCCAAGATTTTTAAGCCATTCCCCGCTCCAGGGGCGTAGGCGCCAGCTTCCTCACAGGAGACTCAATGACCGAAATCACCGACCCGGGCGGGAGCGATCCCGCGCCGGCTGATCCCGCTTTGCCCGATCGACTTCCCGCCGATGGGCAATCGATCACCGCGCGCCGCGCCATCACCGCACCCGCGACCGTGGATCGTGCCGCACGCACGGTCGAGGTCGTCTGGTCCACCGGCGCGCGGGCGCGCAACTTTGTCCCGTCCCTCGGTGGCATTACCGAGGAATTGGACATGTCGCCCAATGCGGTGCGCATGCCGCAGCTCGGCTCTGGCAATGCGCCGGTGCTGAACTCCCATCGCAGTAGCGATGCGCGTGATGTGCTGGGGC
>JADCEV010000082.1 GCA_020249865.1 Roseomonas sp.
CGATGATACGGGCGGCGCCTTTGCCTTTCAGGGTATCGTTGGTCTTGGTCTGCAGATCAGCCAGGTGCCAGGGCTGACCCTTACCGCCGAGTATCGTTACCTCGAAAGCCTGGGGCCGAGCATCCCGGTCAGCTACGTCAATGCCGCCGGCGCCACGGTGCTCTCCGGCAAGGCAGATACGGAAAGCCGCAACCAATCCTTCCTGGTGGGTCTGCGCTACGCCTTTAATGCGCCGGCCGCTGCTCCCGCCGCTGTCGCCGCCCCCATCGCCGCACGGAGCTTTCTTGTTTTCTTCGATTGGAACCGCGCCGATCTGACCGCGCGTGCCCGCCAGATCATTGGTGAGGCCGCGGAAGCAGCCCGCGCCCAGCCCACGCGGATTGAAGTGGCAGGCCATGCGGATCGCACCGGCACGCCGCAATACAATATGGTGCTATCGCGTCGCCGCGCGGAAACCGTGGCGGAGGAATTGATCAAGCGCGGCGTTGCGCGGCAGGACATCAGCATCACTGCCTTGGGTGAAACTCAGCCCCTGGTCGCCACCGCCGATGGCGTGCGCGAACCGCAGAACCGGCGCGTGGAAATTATCCTGAAATAGCGGCTGATTTTGGCGCGCCGCGCCGCATCTGGCGCAGCAGCATCGCACCCGCCACCGCAAGCCCACCCAGCGAGCCAATCACCCCCGCCGCATTAAGCGAAAACGCCTGCCCGAGTGTCGCCGGCACAGGCCCAGCCAAGGCATAACCGAGCGCGCCGAGTACCGCACCCAAGGCCGCACCGCCCAAGACCTGCGCGCGATAGGAATCCGTGAGCAAGCGTATCGCCGCCGCCGGGCAGACCAGCATCGCCACCACCAGAATGCTGCCCACCGCTTCAAAAGCTGCGACTGCCGCCGCGGCCACCATCAGATTCAGCGCCAATTCCAGCCGACGCGCCGGCAAGCCAATGGCGGCGGCGTAATCGGGATCAAAACAGAGCAAATGCAAGGGCCGCCAAAGCAGCGCGACCAGCCCGGCCAATACAAGGCAGACTGCCGCCAACAGGAATATCTGGCGCGGCAGGAAAGCCAGCGCGGCGGGATCAAGCAATGAGGCAAAATCCTGCGCTTCCAGCCAAACAAGGCTCTCCAATTGGCCGAACAACACGCAATCAAGATCAAGATCAACGCTGCGCGCGCCGGTTGCTTCAATCAGCATCAGGCCAAGCGCGAAGAAGCTGGTGAAGACAGCGCCCGTGGCCGCGCCCGATTCCAACCGCGCGACGCGCCGCACCAGGCTGATGAGAAAAACCGCCGCCAGCGCTGCCGCCAAGGCGCCCAGCAGCATGGGCAACCCCGCCCGCGCGCCGGTGATCGCAAAGCCCACAATAATGCCCGGCAGCACCGCATGGGATAGCGCATCACCCAGCAAACTATCGCGCCGCAGCACCAGGAAAGACCCAAGCAAACCGCACAACCCGCAAGCGAGAATCGCCGCCAGCAAGGCAGGCAGATCGAGCCGCAGAAAATCCACTGCTGTCATGGCTTCGATCCCAAGGCATGAGGCGATGCGGGCAGCGAGGAAGGTTCTGCCAATAAACGTGTCGCCATGTCCGCCGGCAGCCCATGTTCCACCAAATCCGCCAAGCGATCCGCGCCCGCGATATCCGTGGCCCCAAGGCCGAGCAGATGAATCTCGACCGCGCGATGCGCCCTCACCGCACGCCGCGCAGCAGCGGCACCGCGCGGAGTCAGATGGATCTCGCCATCCGCCCGCGCCACCAGGCCGCGCAGCCCAAGCCACAATGCGAGGCGCGATGCATGGCCTTCAGACCAGCCGCGCGCGGCGGCCAGCGCAGCAATCGGCGTCCAGCGATCGCCCGCCGTGCCGGGGCCAGCGCCGGCGGCCTCCTGCGCTTCCCAGGCGGCGCGTAGGAAATGCGATTCAGTCGCGGCAATGCGTCGGCGCGCACGCCGCCAGGCTTCGGGCAGCACGCCGCGCTCTGGCGCCAGCAGCAGCGCGAGCGTGAAGAAAATCGCGCCCACCAAGACCACTGCCGCGCCCGTTGGCCATTCCGGTTCAAAGGCGGAAGCCGCCGCGCCCAAAGCCCCCGCCAAAGCCCCCAGTAGTGCCGAGACCAGCAACAACACCGGCAGCCGATGCGTGAGCAAGCGCGCCGTTGCCGCCGGCAGAATGAGCAAGGCCACGACCAGCACCAGCCCCACCGCCTGCAAGCCGGCCACGGCGACAATCACAATCAGCGCCAGCAGCATCAGATCGGTGCGCGCCACCGAAAGCCCCATGACGCGCGCGTAATCGGGGTCGAAGCAGGCGGCGCGCAGGCGCTGAAACAACGCCAGACAGACCAGCACGGAAAATGCGGCAATGCCGCCAGCCCAAAGCGCATCTTCCGCGCGCATCGCTGCCGCCTGGCCCAGGATGAATTTGCCAAGCCCGGCTTGCGCTGCCTGCGGCATGGTCTGCACATAGGACAGCAGCGTAACGCCAAGCGCGTAGAAACTGGAGAGCACAATCGCGATGGCGGCGTCTTCCCGAATGCGCCGCCCGCGCGTGAGCGCCTGTACCGCCAGCACACCCAACACGCCCGCGACCAGCGCGCCCGCCAACAAGGGCGGCAAAGCGCGTGGATTGCCTCCAAGCGTGGCAACAATCATCGCCGCCAGCACCACGCCTGGTAGCGCTGCATGGCCCACCGCATCCGCCATCAACGCGCGCCCGCGCAACAGCGCAAAAGCGCCAACCGTACCGCAGGCAAGCCCCAGCAGGGCACAGCCCAGCAGAACAACCAGCGTGTTATAGCCAAGACTCACCTTAGCCCGCCTTCCGCCACAGCCTGTTCAAGTACATTCAACCGCCCGCCATAGGCGCGCGCAATCGCATCCGGCGTGAAGGCGGATTTGACAGAGCCGGCGGCGACCGCGCGGCCATTCAGCAGCAGCACCTGATCGAAATAGGCCGGCACGGTTGAAAGATCATGATGTACGGCAATCACGCTGCGCCCTGCCGCCACCACGCGGCGCAGCACGGCGATGATCGCCTGTTCCGTTGCCGCATCAACCGCAGCGAAGGGTTCATCCATCAGATACAGGTCAGCATCCTGCGCCAGCGCGCGCGCCAAAAAAACGCGCTGCTGCTGCCCGCCTGACAGCCGCCCAATTTGCCGATCCGCGAGATCAGCGAGCCCCACCTGATCCAAAGCCGCACGCGCCGCATCACGTTCCGCCTTCGGCACGCGCCCCCACCAGCGCATGCGCGGATAGCGCGACATGCACACGACATCGAGCGCGGTTGCCGGAAAATCCCAATCCACCGAAGCGCGTTGTGGCAAATACCCAACCCGGTTGCGCACCTCATCCAGGCTGCGACCAAAAAACCGCGCCTCGCCGGCGATGCTCGGGATCAGGCCAAGTGCGGCGCGCAGCAAGGTGGATTTGCCCGCGCCATTCGGCCCGACAATCGCGGTCAGCCCTGGTGCTGCCTGCCAGGTGATGTCCCACAGCACGGTCTTGTCGCCATAAGCGACCGTCAGATGCGTAATCGCAAGCGGTGCGGGTGCGGAGAGGCTCATGCGGCGGCAAGCCTGCCAAGCATGCCGCGTGCCGGTGCTTCCCCACCCAGGGCGCGGGCGATGGTGGTGAAGTTGTGGTCCAGCATGCCGTGATAGGTGCCCTCATAAGTGCCGGGCTTGCCCATCGAATCGGAAAACAGCGTGCCGCCCAAGGCCACGCGCTGGCCGCGCGCCCCGGCGCCTTCAATCAGCGCCCGCACGGCACGATCAGGGACCGATGTTTCGGCAAAGACCGCCGGGATGCGGCGATCCACCAGGCTACGCACAATGGCCTCAATGCGCGCAAGGTTGGCTTCCGATTCCGTGGAAAGCCCCTGGATGCTATCCACTTCCAGCCCATACCGCGCAGAGAAATAGCCAAAAGCGTCATGCGCGGTGACCAAAAGGCGCTGGCGTGCCGGGATGCTCGCCATCACCCGCGCGCCATAATCATGCAGCGCCGCCAGGCGCTGGCGGAGCGCGGCCAGATTGGCTTCGAACACACCCGCCTGATCAGGCATCAGGCGGGCAAGTGCCATGGCGATGCTGCCCGAGGCCTCGGCCCACAGAACCGGGTCCATCCAGACATGTGGGTCGGCGGCGTCCGGATAGTCAGGATTGGCGCGCAGGTTGGCGCGGGGCAGGGTTTCGGCCACCATGACCACCGGCTTGCCATTGGCGGCGGCGCGGGCCAGCACATCGCCCATGCGGCCTTCCAGGCGGTGGCCATTGGCGAAGATGATATCGGCGGCCAGCAGCCGCGCCGTATCGGCCCGGGTGGGGCGGAACAAATGCGGGTCCACCCCCTCCCAAATCAGGGTTTCGGGGCGAATGCGGTCCCCGCCGATATCGCGGACCAGATCGCCCACCATGGCAACAGTGGAAAGCGCGCGGGGCTGGGCGCGGTTCTGCGCCAGCGCAGGAAAGGGTGTCAGCGCAAAAAGCCCAAGGCCAAGGGCCCGGCGTGTAATGGCTGAACAACTGTTCATTTCTGCATATATCCCTTGTTTTTCAGTGACTTATCCTGTGGGCAAGCTTGGTCTTGCCCGCCCCTTCGTCAAGTCCTTTTCGGGCCATGTCTTGCGGAAACTGACCTGCCGACGCCATGTACAGCTTGAAACAGGGGCGATGATCCCATGCGGGGGCGTTTTCGGATTGGTGATGATTTGGTGGTGGAATTGGCCGAGACCTTTCGGCTGATGAGCGACCCGACGCGCCTGAAGATCATCCTGGCCTGCCGGGATGAACCGGCAGCGGTGAATGAAATGGCCGAGAAGCTCGGTATTTCTGCCTCGCTCGTCTCGCATCATCTGCGTCTTTTGCGGGCGGCGCGATTGTTACAGGCAGATCGGCGCGGGCGGCAGGTGTTTTATGTGGTCGGCGATGAACATATCCGGTCCATGTTGGCGGATATGGTTGACCACATCAGTGAGGAAGAAGCCGCGGAGGGAGAGGCCTGAGATGTTGGAAAATGGATTATGCCGCTTTTCCGCATCTCCGCCCTTGTGCGGTGCGGGGGGCGCCATTATGGTCCGCCCAAGTTCGGGACTCCTGGGGCAGAAGCCTTCGTGGAGCAAAGGTTAAAATCTTGAAACGGCGTGATTTTCACGACCGATAAGGGATGGGTTGATGAAGGTTTTGAAGGCAAAGTGCCGCGCATTAGGCATGGGTCGGTTTTTCGCCGGTCTGGCCGCCGTGGCGATGGGTTTGGTGCTGACGGTGCCAGCCCTGGCGGAGAGCATGGTCGGCGCGCCCGCCCCCTGGGGCATGGGCTTGCAACCCTCAGGCGGGGTGATCAAGGAACGCATCGCGTCGCTGAACAGCCTGGTCTTTTTCATCATTGTCGCAATCACGATTTTCGTTCTCGTGCTGCTGGCCTATTGCGTGTGGCGCTTCAGCGCCGATCGCAACCCGGTTCCGTCCACGACCAGCCATCACACCGGGCTTGAGATTGCGTGGACAGTGATCCCGGTGCTGATCCTGGTGATCATCGCCATCCCATCCTTCCGCTTGCTCTATTTTCAGGATCGCGCGGTGGATGCGGATATGACGATCTCCGTGCAGGGGCGTCAGTGGTATTGGAATTACACCTATGTGGATCACGGGAACTTCGCCTTTGACAGCTACCCGGTCCAGGAAGCTGACCTGAAGCCGGGCCAAATCTTCAAGCTTGATGTGGATAATCAATTGGTCATTCCGGTGGGTGCGAATGTTCGCGTGCTGACCACGGGCCATGACGTGATCCATTCCTTCTTCGTGCCGGCTTTGGGTGTGCAGAAATACACAATCCCTGGGCGCACGCTGGAAACCTGGATGCGCGCGGATCGCCCCGGCGTGTTCTATGGTCAGTGCAATCAGATTTGCGGCACGAATCACTGGTTCATGCCGATTGCCGTGCGTGCCGTACCGCGTGCGGAATTCGATGCCTGGGTTGCCGATGCGCAAAAGCGTTTCGCCCAGGCTGATGGCAGTGCGCCGGTGATCGCTGCCGCGCCCGTTTCTCAGGATTCACTTCAGATCGCGGAGGCCCGCCGGTAAGGCGCGGCAGAGGGAAGACAAACATGGCAACCGCTTCGCACGCCCATCACGACGATCATCACGATCACAAGCCGGGCTTTGTGTCCCGCTGGTTCTTTTCGACGAACCATAAGGATATCGGCACGCTCTACATCATCTTCTCGCTGGTTGCGGCGGTGGTGGGGATCGGCATTTCGCTGCTGATGCGCCTGGAACTCATGTATCCCGGCATGCAGATTTTCTCTGATGGCCAGATGTGGAACGCCTATATCTCGGCCCATGGCCTGATCATGGTGTTCTTTGTGGTCATGCCCGCGCTGATCGGCGGTTTCGGCAATTGGTTCGTGCCGATCATGATCGGGGCGCCGGATATGGCCTTCCCGCGCATGAACAATATCTCCTTCTGGCTGCTGGTGCCGGCTTTCCTGCTGCTGGCGGCGAGCCTTTTCGTGGGCGAAGGCCCTGGCGCGGGCTGGACGATCTATCCGCCGCTGTCAGACAGAACCTTCCATTCCAGCCCGGCGATGGATTTGGCGCTGTTTTCGCTGCATTTGGCGGGTGCTTCCTCCATCATGGGCGCGGCCAATTTCATCACCACCATCTTCAACATGCGCGCGCCTGGCATGACGCTGCACAAGATGCCGCTGTTTGTCTGGTCCATGCTGGTCACGGCCTTCCTGCTGCTGCTGGCGGTGCCGGTGCTGGCGGGCGCCATCACCATGTTGATCACGGACCGCAATTTCGGCACGGCCTTCTTCCGCCCTGAAGGCGGTGGTGACCCGGTGCTGTTCCAGCATCTGTTCTGGTTCTTCGGCCATCCGGAAGTCTACATCATGATCCTGCCGGGCTTCGGCATCATCAGCCATGTCATTTCCACCTTCAGCCGGAAGCCGGTGTTCGGTTACCTCGGTATGGCTTACGCCATGGTGGCGATCGGCTTTGTCGGCTTCATTGTCTGGGCGCACCATATGTACACTTCCGGCATGGATGTGGACACGCGCGCTTACTTCATGGCGGCCACCATGGTGATCGCGGTGCCGACGGGGGTGAAGATCTTCTCCTGGATCGCGACCATGTGGGGCGGGTCCATCAGGATGGATACGCCCATGCTCTTCGCGGTGGGCTTCATCTTCCTCTTTACCGTGGGTGGCGTGACGGGTGTGGTGCTGGCCAATGCGGGTATCGATCAGATCCTGCACAACACCTATTACGTGGTTGCGCATTTCCATTACGTGCTGTCGCTTGGCGCTGTGTTTTCGATCTATGCCGGTTTCTATTACTGGATCGGTAAGATGTGCGGGCGGCAATATCCTGAGACGCTTGGCAAGATCCACTTCTGGATGACCTTTATCGGCGTTAACCTGACCTTCTTCCCGATGCATTTCTCGGGCAATCAGGGCATGCCGCGCCGCTATCCGGATTATCCGGATGCCTTCTGGGGGTGGAATTTCGTTGCCTCCATCGGGTCGGTCATTTCGGTCGCTTCCTTTGTCTTCTTCTTCTACATCGTCTGGGTAACCATGCGGTCGGGTGCCAAGGCGGCGGCCAATCCCTGGGGCGAAGGTGCGACCACCCTGGAATGGCAAGTGGCATCTCCGCCGCCCTTCCACACCTTTGAGGAACTTCCTCGTATGCGGTAAGGCCGCGAGGCCTATGGGGTTACGATGAGCGATTCAGTCATCGAAAACGGCAAGGGGGGCGCGGCCCCCCTTCCTGTTTCCTACAATATCTCGGAGGTGCGCGACTGGGTCGCGCTGCTCAAGCCGCGCGTCATGTCGCTGGTGGTATTCAGCGCGGTCGCCGGGCTTCTGGTGGCGCCGGGGCATTTGCATCCGGTGCTGGCGGTGATTGCCATTCTCTGCATCGCGGTGGCGGCGGGTGCCTCTGGCGCCATCAATATGTGGTATGATCGCGATATTGATGCGGTGATGCGCCGCACGGCGCGCCGGCCCATCCCCGCCGGGCGCATTGCGCCGGATGCCGCGCTTGCCTTTGGCATTTTGCTTGGCGTCGGTTCTGTCGTGGTGATGGCCTTTGCGACCAATTACCTGGCCGCTGGGGTGCTGGCCTTTTCCATCCTGTTCTATGTGGTGGTTTATACCATGTGGCTGAAGCGCCGCACGCCGCAGAATATCGTGATCGGCGGCGCGGCCGGTGCCTTTCCGCCGCTGATCGGTTGGGCCGCAGTGACGGGTGACATCACCCTGGTGCCGATCATTCTTTTCGCCATCATCTTCATCTGGACGCCGCCGCATTTCTGGGCGCTGTCGCTTTGGGCGCATGAGGATTACGCCAAGGCGGGCGTGCCGATGCTGCCCGTGACGGCGGGCGCGCGCGAAACGCGCAAGCAGATTCTGTATTACACGCTGGCGCTGGCGCCGCTCGGCATGGCACCCTGGCTCATTGGCTTTTCCGGCCCTGTCTATGGCGCGATTGCGGCACTGCTCGGTTTGAATTTCATTCGCCACGCGGTCGCAGTACTGCGAGAGGCGCAGGATGCCGAAGGCCGCAGCCTTGCGGGGGACAAGGCGGCCAAGAAATGCTTCCGCTTTTCGCTCACCTATCTTTTCGCGCTTTTCGCCGTGCTGGCGGCTGAAAAGCTGATTCTTGCGCCATGACCCCGGAAGAACGCGCGATTTTCGAAAAGCGCCGGCGCGGGCGCAATATCGCCCTACTGCTGGTGTTGGTGGGCCTTTCGGTGCTGTTCTATTTCATCGGCATTGCGCGACTGCTTCGGGCTTGAGCGGCGGCGAGGAGCTTCCCACATGACCCCCATGGAACAGGATAAGCGCAAGGCGGAACTCGCAAGACGGAACAAGCGCACCGGGCTTGCAGCGGCAGGCTTGGTGACCTTCATGGTCGGTCTTTCCTTCGCCGCCGTGCCGCTTTACGACCTTTTCTGCCGCGTGACAGGCTTTGGCGGCACTACGCAACGCAGCGCGGCAGCACCCGGCGCGGCTGGCGATCGGCAGATCACCATCCGCTTCAATGCCACCACACATCCACAACTGCCCTGGCGCTTCATGCCCGAACAGACCAGCGTGACGCTGCGGCTTGGTGAAGAAGGCCTTGCCTTTTATTCCGCCACGAATCGCTCTGATACGCCGGTGACGGGGGTTTCGACCTATAATGTAACGCCGGAGAAGGTCGGGCGCTATTTCCACAAGATCGCCTGCTTCTGCTTTGATGAACAAACCCTGACGCCTGGTGAGCGTGTGGATATGCCGGTCACCTTCTGGGTGGATCCCCGCATTGCCGAGGATCCCAGCACGCGCGACATCACCACCATCACGCTTTCTTATAGTTTCTTCCGCACCATGGAAGATGCGAAAAAGGCAGGCGCCCTGGCCAATGCCGGGCCTCATGTTGGGCGTGGCAACACAAGGCAGAATTGATTGGCGGATAAACCCGGTTTTCATGCCTGATGGGCTTGATTTCGGGGGCGGTTTCAGGATTGATGCGGGCGTCCGGTTCGGGCACTAAGCCCGTGACCGAGGAAGGCACCAGGACTGACAATGGCAAGCACATCTCACGGGCAGGCAACCACAGCTGGTGGTGAAGCGCCGCCGCTTCATAAGCACCCCTATCATTTGGTGGACCCCTCACCCTGGCCCATTGTTGGCTCTTTCGCGGGCGGGGCCTTGGTGCTTGGCATCATCCTCTGGGCGCATTACGGATCAAAATTCGTTTTCATGCTCGGCTTGGCCGGTACGCTTGCCACCATGTTCTTCTGGTGGCGCGATGTGGTGAAGGAAAGCCAAACACCAGGGCTGCATACGCCGATCGTGCGCATCGGGCTTCGCTATGGCATGACGCTGTTCATCGCCTCAGAAGTCATGTTCTTCGTGGCCTTCTTCTGGGCCTATTTCCACTTCGCATTTTTCCCGGAACATGTTTCGGGCGCCGAGGTCGCGATGTGGCCGCCCAAGGGCACGCTCACTTTCGATCCTTTTGACCTGCCCTTCCTCAACACCATGATTCTGCTGCTGTCGGGCTGCACCGTGACCTGGGCGCACCATGCCTTGCTGAACAATGATCAGAAGGGGCTGGTGAACGGGCTTGCGCTCACGGTGTTTCTGGGCGTGATCTTCACGGCCTTGCAGGCTTGGGAATACACCCTGGCGCCTTTCCAGTTTTACAATGGTGGGATCTATTCCTCGACCTTCTTCCTCGCGACTGGCTTTCACGGCTTCCATGTGATCGTCGGCACGACCTTCCTATTCGTCTGCCTGATACGCGCCATGAAAGGCCATTTCACGCCGGAAAAGCATTTCGGCTTTGAAGCGGCGGCCTGGTATTGGCACTTCGTGGATGTGGTGTGGCTGTTCCTGTTCGTCTGCATCTACTGGTGGGGCGCGGGCGAAATCGC
This sequence comes from Roseomonas sp., assembly GCA_020249865.1. Classification (GTDB taxonomy): domain Bacteria; phylum Pseudomonadota; class Alphaproteobacteria; order Acetobacterales; family Acetobacteraceae; genus Neoroseomonas. The sequence continues at coordinate 10,433 of JADCEV010000082.1, forward strand.
GCATCACTGATCGGCGCCGGGCATTGCCCGCGTGCTGACATCAGCCTTGCTTGGCCGCTACCCGCGATGCGGGGGCGGCCATTTTCTTGCTGGCCTATCGGATATCCGCCCGGGTCTTGCAGCATGCGGTGCTGATATCGCCACGCATGCTGCTTGGCTTGCAATGGCGCTACCCTGGCACGACTTGGGTGGTTGATGTTCTCTCGACGTATGCTGTGGCCCGCTTTGGCGGGGCTGCCTGTTCTGATCATCCTGCTTGGGCTTGGCACCTGGCAGGCGCAGCGCCTGGGCTGGAAGACCGATTTGCTGGCGCGTATTGCGGCGGCCGAGGCTGCGCCGCCCGCGCCCTTCAGCGACCCACCAGCGCCCTATGCGAAGCTGGAAGCACTCGGGCGCTTTGATCATGGGCGAGAGGCGCTGTTGGGTGTCGAAATCCGTGCCAATCGGATGGGCGCGCGGCTGATCGTGCCCTTCCTGCGTGATGCCGGCCCGCCCATCCTGGTGGATCGTGGCTGGGTGCCGCTGGATGGTCTGGCCGGCCTGCCGCGGCCCGAAGGCCCGCAGCGCATCACCGGGTATATACGCTTTGGCGAGCCCGCCGGGCGCTTCGCCGCACAGGATGATGTGGCGGGCCGGCGCTTTTATCACTTCGATCCGGTGGCGATTGGCGCGGCCTTGGGCCTGCCGGGCATGGCGCGTTATGGGCTGGTGCTGCTGGGCCCGCCGGGCAGCCTGCCAGAGCCTTCTCAGACCCTGCCGCGACCGCGCAATAATCACCTTGGCTATGCCATCACCTGGTATGGGCTGGCGTTGTCGCTGATTGGCGTTTTCGTGGCCTTTGCCTGGCGCAACCGGAAGAAGACCTGAATGAGCAACCCTGCCTATGCCAGCCTGAAATCGCGCTTTGGCCGCATCGCCGCGCTGAATGAAGCCGCCGCCATGCTGCATTGGGATGCGAGTGCCATGATGCCGCCGGGCGGTGGCGCCGCGCGGGGTGAGCAATTGGCGACCCTTGCCGGGCTTGCGCATGAATTGCTGACCGCGCCGGCGGTTGCGGAAGAATTGGCCCGCGCCGAAGCCGAAGGCGAATGGGAAAGCGCGAACCTTGCCCTGATGCGCCGTGCCCATGCGCGCGCCACCGCCCTGCCGACCAGCCTGGTGGAAGCAACCACGCGCGCCAATTCAGCCTGTGAGAAAATCTGGCGCGAGGCCAAGGCGCGCGCCGATTTCGCCATGGTGCGCCCGGCACTCACCGAGGTTGTCGCGCTGCAACGCGAAACCGCCGCGGCGCTTTCATCAGCGCTTGGCATGGCGCCTTATGATGCGCTGATGGATGGCTATCAGCGCGGTGTGACCGCGGCGGATGTGGCACCTGTCTTTGCCGCCTATGAGGCGTTTCTGGCGGAAGCCCTGCCGCGTGCTGAGGAAATCCAGGCCAAGCGCGGCGTGGCGCTGCCGCTAACAGGCACATTTCCCGTGGCCGCGCAAAAAGCGCTGTGCCAGGCGCTCTCGGCACGCATTGGCTTGGAATATGATCACGCGCGGCTGGATGAATCGCTGCATCCCTTTTGCGGTGGCACACCCACCGATGTGCGCATCACGACCTTTTATGATGAAGCGGATGTCGCCAAGGCGTTGCTGGGTGTTCTGCATGAAACCGGGCACGCGCTTTATGAACGCGGCTTGCCGGCGGCCTATGCGCGCCAGCCGGTGGGTGAGGCAGCGGGCATGGCCGCGCATGAAAGCCAATCACTGATTGTGGAAATGCAGGCCTGCCGTTCGGATGCGTTTTTGCATTTTCTGGGCGGCGAATTGCGCAGGCGTTTCGGCTGCGATGCGGCGGTAGTGGCGCCCGAGAATCTGGCGCGGCTATGGCGACGCGTGTCACGAGGTTTCATTCGTGTGGATGCGGATGAAATCACCTATCCCGCCCATGTCATTCTGCGCTTTCGCCTGGAAAAGGCGATGATCGAAGGCGCGCTCCAGGTCGCTGATCTGCCGGCGGCCTGGAATGAGGGGTTGGAGAAGCTGCTCGGCATTCGCCCGCCCAATGATGCCAAGGGATGCTTGCAGGATATCCATTGGCATGATGGCGCCTTTGGCTATTTCCCATCCTATACGCTGGGCGCCATGGCGGCGGCGCAATTGATGAAGGCAGCGCGCAGGGCGGAACCGGGCTTGGATGCCGCGTTGGCAGAGGGTGATATGGCGCCGCTGCTGGGGTGGCTCCGCGCCCATGTGCATGGCAAGGGATCGCTGCTCGGCTTTCAGGATTTGTTGCGCGCGGCAACGGGCAAGCCACTGGACCCGAATGATTTCATGGATCATTTGCGGGCGCGGTATTTGATGGATTAAACGCGCCGGCGTTACGCAATCTCTCGCAACATCTTGGCGCGCATGGCGCGGGCGAAATCGCGCCGCGTTTCAGCCACCATCACAAAGGCGCCAGGCCCGCCCATGATGTTGCGTTCGTAATGCACATGCAACGGTTCATTGCCGCGCGTTACCGGCGCGATTTCAATGGCGAGGCCATTGATGGTGATGCCCTGCGCCACCGCCGCATCCCTCGCATCAGGTGCGAGCATGATGGAGCGCATATCCGGCCCATCGCCGGCCACATCAATCACGCGCTCATTCGCGCGGAAAGGTGCCGCGGTAATCAAGGCCGCCGCATGGGTGATCGCGTCGCCAATCGCGTTATAGCTTTGCCGTGATCGCGGCGCGGCCAGCACGGCATTGGCGAAAACCTGGGCGGAGGCAGCGTCAGTAACGCGATGCCAATCAACAACAAGCGCAGCGCCACCGGGGCTGCCCCATTCCGTCATCGCAATCGCGATGGCGCGGCGCGGATTGGCCGCGATGGCAGCAAGCACCGCCGGATGCGTGATGGATTCCGCAATGCCTTCGCGTTGCAGGCGAAATTCATCCGCATCAATGGACCCGGAAGCGTCCATGGCGAGCACCAACAGCAAATCCACTTCGGGGAAGGCTTGCGCCTGCGCCGAAGCGCCGATCAGCGCTGGAGCAAAGAGCAAACCGCGGCGACGCATGGCGGCTTACCGTGCGCGCGCGAGCAAACGCCGCGCGCGTTCTACCACGGGAAGGTCAATCATCGCGCCTTCAAAGGCGACTGCACCCTTGCCTTCCGCCAGCGCCGCATCAAAGGCAGCGATCAGCCGGCGCGCACGTTCCACCTCGGCCGGCGCCGGCCCGTATTCCTCATTCACCACGGCCACTTGCGCGGGATGGATGCAGGCCGCGCAACCGAATCCAAGCGCGCGAGAACGCCGGAGTGACGCGCGATAGGCATCAAGATCAGAGAAATCGGCAAAAACGCCAATGGACCCCAGTGGCAGGATGCGCGCCGCACGCGCTGCGGCAACCGCCATCATGCCATAGACATAAAGCGAATCAGCGCCCGGCACGGCTTCCAATTCGGTGGAGAGATCTTCCGAACCAACGCCAAGGGCTGCCATGCGCGGATCAGCGACAGCAATCGCATGCAAGGCAGGCAGCGCATCGGGCGTTTCCACCACGCCGATGAAGCGCGTATGGCCAATCCGCATGCCAAGCGCTGCTTCACGCGCTGCCACCACTTCCGACAGAAGCTTGATGTGTTCCGGCCCCATCACCTTGGGCAGCATGAGTGATGACACTTCCGGCATGATCGCCGCCGCGATATCCGGTACCGCCAATTCCAAAGGCCGGTTGATGCGCACACAAATTTCCTGTCCATGCGCGGCGATCGCCTTGGCCGCAGCCGGCAGGGTAGCGCGCGCTGCATCCTTTTCACTGGGCGGGATGGAATCTTCCAGATCAAGAATGATCACATCGGCGCCGCGCGTATGCGCCTTGGCGACAAAGCGCTCCGCCACCGCCGGGATGAACAGCAGTGACCGCCAGCTATTTGGGTTTGATGCCGGCATCAGACAAATTCCGCTTCCAGCTTGGCGCAAAGATAGCCATCCTTATCCGCTGCCCAGCATTCCATCTTGCCGTCTGCCTGTGCCGCGCCACACAGCGTGACAGTATCCCCAACCCAAAGCGGCCGCGCGAGCCGCGCGTTGAAACCCACCAGCCGCCCGGTTGCGCGCTTCAACGTCGCATCCAGGATCAATTGCATGGTCAGGCCGCCATTCTGCACGGTTGCCTGATAGCCTTCCTCATCGCGCGCATAATCCGCATCGTAATGGATACGATGCGCATTCCAGGTGACAGAGGAATAGCGGAACACCAAAGGCGAAGACAGCAAGACCTTATCCGACCAGGCAGCATTCTCTGGCGCCGGCACGGGCGGCGTTGCGGTGGTTTTCTGGCCGGGCGGTGTCGCTTCGCGATACATCGCGTCAAATTCTTCCACCGCAATCACCTGGCCACGGCTTTCGATGGTGTGGCGCATGGTGAGCACCGCCATGCGCCCGGTGCGGCCATGCTTGGGCACAATCGCCGCGACTTCGGCCTTTTTGATCGCGGGTTCACCGACAATCAGATTGCCGTGGATTCTCACGCGCCGGCCGGCACCCATGCGGCGCGGCAGCGGAATGGGCGGCAGGAACACGCCCTTATTCGGGTGGCCATCTGGGCCGATATCGGATTGCTTCGCGATATCGGGGAAGAACATGCTGAACCAATGCGGCGGCAGCGCCATGCCTTGGGTGATGCTGGCCGGGTCCATATCCAGCATGCCGGCAATGCGGCGCGCGGATGACAGGCCGATCTCATCTTCCACAATACGCGTCCGCCCCACCCAAGGGGCAAGCGCGGCAATCGCCGCATCGAATTCAGCATCGGTCATGGCATTGCATCCCAGCACAAACGCGTAAGCCGCCCAGCGGTGGCGAAGGCAGCGGTAAAGCCCGGCATGCCATCCGGCAAGGTCTCTGGCACCCGATCCGTATAGATGCTGATGATGAAGCGCGGCGCATTGCCACGATAGACAATGCCGGCATCCATCCGCCCACGCGGCCCGCGCCCGGTTTTATGCGCAACCTTGGTCTTGCCTGGCAGCATGGAGGGGATGAGGTTCCGCAGCCTCTGCCAGGACAGGATATCAAGCCCCAATTGGCAAAGTTCCCTGCTGGCGCCGAGTTCCGCCGCAGCATTGGCATCCGCAGCACCCTTCAGCATCCTGTTCAGCAGAATGCCCTGATCATGCGCGGTGGTGCTGGCGACCGCTTCAATCGGATGATCCCAGGCAAGGCCCGGCGGTGGGAAATTCACCCGATGCGTCGTGCCCTTCATGCCAATGCGGGCGCACCAGGCATTCAGCGCATCACGGTCCAGCCTTTCCAGCACAAGCTGCGTGCAGACATTGTCGCTGGTGATGATCATATTCACGAAGGCATCGCGCAGCGGAATAACGCAGCCCGGCGTCATGTGTTGATAGGTGCCGCTATCCACGCCTTCCTGCAGCCGCGCTTCAATGGTGCATGGCTCATCAAGCCTGAGTGCGCCCGCATGCACACGCGAAAGCGCATGCATGAGGATGGAGGTTTTGCGCGTGCTGGCGGAAGGCAGCACCATATCGCCATCGCGATCCGCTTCCTGTCCGGTCGCCAGATCCTTCACATACCAGCTTGTGGTGAAGGGCTGCGCGTCACAGACCGCATTCATGCGCGCGATCAATTCCTGCATGGGCGTTCTCCTTATCCCTGAACGCTAACCCTTGCAGGTGAGCATGGCCAGGGCGCGGCTTTTCCGGTTAGGCTGGCACGAAGCAACGGAGGATCGAAGCATGAGGCAGGATATCAAGCATGTCGCGGTAATTGGCGCGGGCACCATTGGCGCATCCTGGGCGGCCTATTTCCTGAGCCGTGGACTGAGTGTGACGGCAAGCGATCCATCCCCCGGCGCGCCGGACCTGATCCGCCGCATGGTGGAGGCTGCCTGGCCGATCCTGATGCGCCTTGGCGGCAAGACGGATGCCAACCCCAATACCTGGCGCTTTGAAGCGGACCCGGTGGCGGCCGTGGCCGGGGCGGATTTCGTGCAGGAAAGCGCGCCGGAACGCTTGGATGTGAAGCAGCCCTTGCTCGCGCGCCTTGATGCCGCTTTGCCGGCGGATGTGGTGATTGCATCTTCCACCTCCGGCTTGCTCGCCAGCCGCTTGTCAGAACATTGTGCGCATCCCGAACGCGTGGTGATCGGCCACCCCTTCAACCCGCCGCATTTGATCCCATTGGTCGAGGTTGTGGGCGGCGCCAAGGGCAGCCCAGAAGCCGTGCAGGCGGCGATGGAATTCTATCGTTCCATCGGGAAATATCCGATCGAAATCAAGAAAGAAGTGCCCGGCCATTTGGCAAACCGCTTGCAGGCGGCGCTATGGCGTGAAGCGGTGCATCTGGTGGCGGAAGGGGTCGCGAGTGTCGCCGATGTGGATGCCGCGATCAGCGAAGGCCCTGGCCTGCGCTGGGCATTGATGGGCCCGCATACCACCTTCCATCTGGCGGGCGGCGAGGGCGGCATGGCGCATTTCCTGCACCATTTGCTGCCGGCGGTGACAAGCTGGTGGGATGATCTGGGCCATCCCAAGGTGGATGAAGCCTTGCAGCGCGTATTGGCGGAAGGTGTGGCAGAAGGCACCAAGGGTGCGTCCACGCGTGATCTTGCGGCGTGGCGTGATGCGGCTTTGGTGCGCTTGCTGGAAGCGCGGGGGAAGGGTGGTTAGAGGAAATTATGTAATCCCGAGCTATTCACCGCGCCAAGGCTTTTCATCTCTTCTGAAGCGCGAGCGTTATGGCCTTGGTAGCACCCACACCAACGGAGACGCCTATTGAAATGGTGAGTAGTGTCCAAAATCCCACGCGGTCCAGCGCGCCCGTAATCTCCAGAGCAAGCATCAAAATGGCTGTCACTACGAGGAGAATTACATGAACTATAATGAAGATTTTGGACGCTCTCGAATCTGCGTTGGATATAAAATCAGTCTTGGTGATCCGGTTAACGCCTATGATGCGTCCATTTACAATTGGATCTGAGGAATCGTCTCGCATCAGAAATTTGAATGTTACAGCATCTCCTAAATTGAGAAGTGTTGGTTTAAGTAGAACTGAGTTGCGCACCATCTCAAAATTAACGTTCAGATCATCGGGGGTTTTTTCAATCACGGCGCTGGAGAGAATTTCCGCGCCCTCCGAGAAGACAATTTCGATAGGTTTTTCATAATCACTTGATGCTATCGGAACATTGCCTGTATTACGAATCTCGATGATAAAGATATGGGCATCGCTCACAGGATGTCCATTAAGCAAAATCTGCAGCTTTCCAACATTTTCATCATGTAGCGTGAATAATTTTGTCTTGGATTTTACAGAGAATGAAATCGACTTAAAATTTCGCGTCTTTTTTATCTGATAAACTACCATACCTATTGAGACAAGAATTGCCACAATCACAAGATGATTTTCTAGCAAATAATTGAACACATCCTGCGTCATTTTCGAATGCTCAATCGAATACTCACGGGCCTACGAGCCTCCTCTTCAATCAGTATTTTGTACTTCAACCGTTCACCGCCCCGCCCGCAATAACCGCCCCGGCAGCGCCCCTGTCGCCACACCATCCCGATAGGTCACCGCGCCATTCACAATGGTCGCGGCATAACCATCGGCCTTTTGCAGCAGGCGCCGCCCACCCGCCGGCAAATCGCGCACCATGCGCGGCGCTTGCAGCTTCAGCGCGGCAAAATCAATCACATTCACATCCGCCTTCATGCCAGCGCGCAAAATGCCGCGATCATGCAGGCGCGCCGCGCGTGCCGTGTCTGATGTCAGGCGGCGGATCATATCCTCCACCGGAAACACCGCTTCCTTCGCATCCCGCGCCCAATAGGAAAGCAGGAAGGTCGGGAAGGACCCGTCCGAGATGAAGCCCACATGCGCGCCACCATCAGAAAGCCCGGCAATGGCATTGGGATGGCGCAGACACTCCGCACTCGCCGAAAGCGTGTAATCGGCAAAATTCGTGAGCGGCGCGAAGATGAAGCCACGCCCATCATCGGCAATCAGCAGATCGTAAGCGACTTCCTCCGCGCGGCGCCCTTCCCGCGCGGCCATGGCAGCGATGGAAGCCGAAGCCGGCGGCGCGTAATCCGGCGGATCGCCAAAGGGGAACATGCGTTCAAAGGCAAGGCGCGAGATCAGCGGGAAATTGCTGCCCGAAATGCGATCTTCCGAAAGAATCCGCGCGCGCCTTCCCGGTTCCGCCATAGCGGCGGCACGCTCGGCCGCCGGCAGGCTCGCGATTTCCTTATAGCTCGGGCAGCCGGAAAACGGGTTCTGGCTGCCTTCCAAGCCGAGCAGAATGCCAATCGGGCGCGGCGGAAAGACGGGGCGGATCGGCAGCCCCGCCGCTGCGGCGCTATCGGAAAGCGATAGCAATTCCTTCCAGGCTTCCGTGCGATCATGCCGCGCGGTCAGGGAAAACACGACAGGCTGTCCAGTCGCTTCCACCACACGGCGCACCATGGCGAATTCGGTGGCGGGGTCAGGCGTATTCCAGTCCGAAACCAATTCCAGCAAGCCGCCGCCACCATCGCGCAAGCCTTGCGCGAGGCCGCGCAATTCGTCTTCCTGCGCGCGCAGCGTGGGCGTTGGGTCACCCTTCAAGGTCTTGTGGCTGATGGTGCGCGATGTGGAAACACCAAAGGCGCCGGCGCGCACTGCATCGGCCGTAATGGCGCGCATGGCAGCGATATCCGCCTGATTGGCGTTTTCCAGATTCAGCGCGCGTTCACCCATGACATGCACACGCACCGCGCCATGTGGCAGCAGGGCGCAGATATCCATATCGCGCGGGCGCGCAGCCAAAGCATCCAGATATTCGGGGAAGCTTTCCCAAGCCCAATTCAGCCCCTCATGCAAAATGGGCCCTGGAATGTCTTCCACACCTTCCATCAATTCAATCAGCTTGTCGCGATCCGCGGCACGGCAGGGCGCAAAGCCAACGCCGCAATTGCCCATCACCGCGGTCGTCACGCCATGCCAGGCGGAAGGCGCCAAATGCGAATCCCACACCGCCTGCCCGTCATAATGCGTGTGAATATCCACAAAGCCCGGTGTCACCAGCTTGCCGCGCGCGTCAATTTCGGTAGCGCCGCGTTCCGGCACTTGGCCAATGGCGGTAATGCGCCCGCCGGCCATGGCGACATCCGCTTCCCGCGGCGCAGCCCCGGTGCCATCCACCACAACACCGCCACGGATTACGATATCGGTCATGGGCGAGCCTCCTGTTTTCTGAGGGGTATGTTATCCAATTTCGAAGCGCCTGCCAGCCCGCGCTTCAAGACCAATGAAAGGTCGGCGGCGCGATTTGCTCAGCCTGGCGATGCGCCCAATCCTGCTTTGGCACCTTGGCGATCACGCGCTGCTGCGCCTCATGCAAATGCTCGGCCGCCTGGCGATAATCCATCGTCAGTACCTCACCATTCTCCACCACCTTGCGGCCATCCACGAACACGGCCTTCAGCGCGCGGTCGCCCGCCGCATAGATCAGGCTGCGAATGGGGTCATAGGCCGGGCGGATCATGGGGTGGGTGATATCCACCAGGGAGAAATCCGCCTTGCAGCCCACCGCAAGCCGGCCAATGTCATCGCGCCCGAGAGCCACCGCGCCGCCAATGGTTGCGGCGTTGAACAGATCAGTCGTGCGCAGCGTGCGCGGCGAACCCGCTTGCGTGCGTGCGATATGCGCGGCCAGGCGCATTTCATCCAGCATGTTATGCGGATAGGTATCGGTGCCGATCCCCATATTCACGCCATTTCGCATATATCGCCCCAGATCACGCAAGGCGATGCCGCGCCGCGCAAAGACCGTCGGGCAATGCGCCACCGTCGTGCCGGTTTCAGCCAGCCGCTTCAAATCCGTTTCGGTATGCCAGCGCGTGGAAGGATGATCATCCAGGAAAATCCCATGACCAATGATCGCGCGTTCGCCCAAAAGCCCGAGTGAATCAAGCCATCCAATCGGCGTTGTACCATGCCGGCGCGTGATTTCGTGAAATTCCACCACGGATTGCGCCGCATGCACTTGCCAGGATAGCCCGCGCTTATTCGCCTCGGCCCGGCTATCCTTCAAAAGCCCGGCCGAGCAGGTATCAATCTGCGCCGGCACCACCATGCCAAATAGCCGGCCGCATTCATGCTGCTCGGCGCGCTCCACCAGGCGGAGCGCCTCTTCCATCGCCTTCTCACCGGCCTTTTCATCCCATTCATATTCCACGACATGGCCATTCTTGGTGTACCAGCGCGCAGACCGGAACATTGGCGCGACGCAAACCCGCATGCCCGCTTCCGCCAGCAGATCAAGCCAACCCGGATGCGCCATCGAAAGATCAGCAAGCGTGGTCACGCCCGAAAGCAGCAATTCGGAAAGCGCGACGCGCACACAATGCGGCACGGCTTCAGCATCGGCGCGGAAGATCGGCATGTATTCGTAAAGCGATGAATTATAGAGACCCGGTGAGCCAACCTCATCCAGAAAACCCTTATTCATCGGCTCGCTCGATGGGTGGGAATGGATATTCACGAGCCCCGGCATGATCATCAGGCCCTTGCCATCCATCACCTCATCCGCGGGGCCTTCATAATGCCGGCCAACAAAGCGCAGCACACCATCGGTGAAGGCCATATCGGCATCGGGCAGATAGGTGTGCGATTTCTCGGTGGCGTCCCAGGCAACAATCAGATCGGCCTTGCGGATCAGGGTGGTTGGCATGGCAGTTCTCCCGGCGGCTGCAGCGCGTCACCATAGAGTGATCAGCCCCGCCAAGTCACGCGGCGCAAGGCAGGCGAGCGGACGATAACCCCTAACGCGCAGAGCTTGCTCTTTCGCTGGCAGCGCTTTCCAGAATGTCGCGGAAGAGCCGCGCCGGCAGCCCGCCACCGGCGACATTATCCATCGGCACGCCATCATCATTGCCAAGCCAAACGCCCATCACTAGGCCACCGCTGATGCCGATGAACCAGGCATCGCGATATTCCTGCGTGGTGCCGGTTTTGCCGATCACGCTCCGGCCAGGGATGGCCGCCGCGCGCCCCGTCCCGCGCGTCACTACCGCGGCCATCATGCTGCGCATGGCTTCCATATGCTCGGGCGCAAAGGCACGCTCGGGCTCGGGCCGCGGCAATGGCCAGGGGCGGCCTTCGGCCTGCACTTGTGCCACGCCAAAGGGCTCCACGCGAAAGCCGCCATTGGCGAAGGGGGCATAGGCCGCCACCAGATCAAGCAGCGTCACTTCCCCGGTGCCGAGCGCGATGGTCGCATCACGCGGAAAAGGCCCATCCAGCCCGGCGCGCCGCGCAGCTTCCGCCACCTTGCGATGCCCGCCGGCGCGCTGCATCAGCCGCACGGCAGAGGTATTCACGCTATGGGCCAGCGCTTCTTCGACACTGATTTCGCCCCGCGCGCGCCATTGGCCATTGCCAGGTGACCAGCCGCCAAGATTGAGCGCGGTATCCGCGATCATATCCTGCGGCCCAACGCCAGCCTCCAGGGCGGCCAGGAAGACAAAGGGCTTGAAGGCGCTGCCCGGTTGGCGCCGGGCCTGGGTTGCGCGGTTGAAGGGGCTATTGCGGTAATCCTTGCCCCCGGCCATGGCGCGCACCGCACCGGTTGCGGCATCCATGGCGACAACTGCGCCCTGGAATACCCCGGCCCGCGCGCCCGGCCCGGCCAGGATGGCGTCAATCCGCGCCTCGGCCGCCGCCTGCAACACGGGATCGAGCGTGGTGCGCAATATCAGATCAGCATTGCCTGGCGCGCGCCCCACCATGCCATCCTGCACCCAATCGGCGAACCAGCCGGCATCGCGCGAAGGTGCCGGGGTGAAGCGTATCGCCTCGGCCGCCTGCAAGGCCTGGGTCGCTGTCAGCACGCCGGTTTCGGTCATGGCGGTCAGTACTTCCATCCCGCGCGTCATGGCCGCCGCCTGATTGACGCGCGGATTGAAGCGTGAAGGCGCCTTGGGCAGCCCGGCCAGAATCGCCGACTGCCCCGGCGTCAGCCGACGCGCCGAGACACCAAAATAAAGCCGCGCCGCCGCATCCACGCCGTAAGTGCCGGCCCCCAGATAAACACGGTTCAAATAAATCTCGAGCAATTCATCCTTGCTGAAGCGCTGTTCCAGCCAAAAGGCGAGCATCGCTTCCTGCGCCTTGCGCTTCAGGCTGCGTTCCGGCGTCAGGAACAGGTTTTTCGCCAATTGCTGCGTGAGGGTGGAACCGCCCTGCACCACGCGGCCGGAGGTGAAATTGGCATGCACCGCGCGCAACAGACCTATCGGGTCAATGCCCCAATGGTCACGAAAGCGCCGATCCTCAATGGCGATGAAGGCGGCTGGCAGATGCGCCGGCATATCGCGCAGCCTGAGCGTTTCGCCGTACAGATCGCCATTGGTCGCGAGCAGCTTGCCATCGGAAGTGAGTAAGGTGGTCGAAGGGCGGCGCGTTGTCGCAAGCGCCGATTCCGGGCGTGGCAAATCCCAAGCCAGAATCAGCAACACCACGGCGGCGGCGATCAGGCCCCAGATTGTCGCCAGGAAACCAAAGCGCAGCAGACCCCAGCGCCGCCGCGGACGCGCCGCAGGACGTGAGGGGGGGGCGGAAAGACGCGCGCCGAGAGCCTCTCTGGCCGGGCTTCGGGGGGGCGTGCCGCGACCTTGTGAGGATTTGGCCGATGCTCGGGCCATGCGTTTGCATATCACGCCGGACCTTGCGGCGAAACAGTGATTGACGCGGCGGGACAAGCCCCGGAACATCGGACAAGTTTCAGGAGCGCCAGGCTTGGCAATGTCTCGCGGTATTTGGGTGATTGGCGCGGCGGTCTTCACCATTGGCTTTTCAACGACCCTCGCCATGCCGCTTTTCACCACCTATGCGGCGCGGGATGGCCAGGGCGCGGGCGGGCTTTCCGCTGCCTTCATCGCCTATGCGGCGAGTGCCATCATCTCCGCGCCGCTGCTGGGCGGCATGTCGGACCGCATCGGGCGCAAGCCCTGCATTCTGGCGGCGCTGGCGCTGACGATTTGCGGCACGATTGCGCTGATCACCGCACCTGGGCTTGCCGCGCTTGCCTTTGCGCGCGGCATGCAGGGGCTGGCGGTGGGCTTGCTTGCGGGCGGCGCCACCGCCTGGGCGGCGGAATTGGCTGAGGGGCCGGAAGCTGGGCGCCGCGCCGCGCAAGTCACCACGCTTGCGAGTGCAAGTGGCTTTGCTGCCGGCGGCATCGCCACCATGATCGCCATTGAAATCTTCGGCGGCCGCGAACCACCGCTGACTTTCTGGCTGCATCTGACCGCGCTGGCGACGATCTTTCTGCTGGTATTCTTCCTGCCAGAAACCAAAACCCCGGCGCGTGTGGCGTGGCTGCGCATGCCAAGCTTTCCGCGCGGCACGCTGCCGCTTTCACTGAGTATGCTGGCCGCCTGGGCGGTGACGGGCACAGTGATCACCGCGGTGCCAACCGCGCTGACGGAAGCCGGCTATCCGCGCATGGGGCCGCTTGCGGTGTGCTTCATGATTCTGGTGGGCGCCCTGGTGCAGCAATTGATGGCGCGCATCGCGGCCAAGCGGCTGGTGCTGATTGGCTTGCCGGTACTGGTGCTGGGGGCCGGTTTGGTCATGTGGGGCACGCTGCATGCGGCACTACCCGCGCTGCTGTTGGGCGGCGCGCTGGTCGGCAGCGCGGCCTATGGGTTTTTGTATATTGGCGGGCTGGCGGGGGTTTCGGAAAAGGCGGGGCTGGATCGCGCCCGCGCGGCGGCGGGCGTTTTCCTGGTGGCGCATATCGGCTTTTGCATCCCGCCGCTGATGGCCGGCTTCGCCATGGATGCCTTTGGCGCCGGCGCAACGCTGAGCGTGTTTTGGCTATTGCTGGCAGGCTTCGCGGCAAGCCTGATGTGGGCATTGCGCGAGGCCCGTGAGACCAAGTCCCGTTAAGGGACGCCAACAAAGTCCAAAGGCCGTCGGCACCACCAGTTGCGGAAAGTAGTGCAATTCACTATATTTGTACCATGGATCAGCTCATCTCAGCCGCCGAGGCAAACCGTGCCTTTTCGCGTCTGCTGCGCGAAGTTCGCGAAGAAGGCCGACGTTTCGTGGTGACTTCCCATGGCGAGCAGGTTGCCCAGATCGGGCCTTGCAGCGCCGCCGAAGCGGGCCGCAAGGCCGCGCGCGAGGCCTTGCTGGCGCGCCTTGCGGCACAACCCGTTCAGGATATCGGGCGCTGGAGCCGCGACGAATTATACGAGCGCTGAAATGCGCGTCGCACTCGACACCAATGTGCTTGCCTATGCCGAAGGCGTGAATGGCCAGGCGCGCAAGGATGCGGCGCTCAGGATATTGCAGGAATTCGGGGAGCATGAAGTGATGTTGCCCGTTCAGGCGCTGGGCGAGTTATTTGTCGTACTGACGCGCAAGGCCAAGCGAGAGGCCGCCGCAGTGCGCAGTGCCTTGCTCGGCTGGTCCGATAGTTTTGCGATGATCGAGACAACGCCGGATGTGATTGTCGAGGCGATGGAATTGGTCACCACCCATCGCCTTGGCTTTTGGGATTCCGTGATGCTTGCCGCCGCAGCGCAGGCCGGTTGCCGCTTCCTGCTTTCCGAAGACATGCAGGATGGCTTTACCTGGCGCGGGGTCACGGTGCGTAACCCCTTTAGCGATGCGCCAAGTTAGGCAGGCGAAAGCCGATCAGACGCCCGGATGGAACCAGGCCCCGCGCCAATCAATGGCGCGGTCAGTGGAGCGGGTACAATCGCCAACAAATCAGAAAGACCCTGATCAGACCAGGCCTTCTTCCCGCGCCTTGATCTGCATCGCCAGGTATTTGGAATACATCCGGCATTGCGCAAAGGAACCGCCAGTGAACCACAAGCCCTGCTGCGGCGTTTCCATCCACATATTGCGCAATTCCTGATCGGCCTCATCAAAGCCCCAGACCTTGCCGACGCGATCCGCCACCGCATCACCAAAGAAGCCGCGCACCAGATGATCCTGGCCCTTATAGCCAGTCGCGAGCACCATGAGCTCCGCCGGCAGGAAGCGCCCGTCCTTCATTTGAATGCCGGTCGCGTTGAATTCGGCGATATCATGATACTGGATCAGCCCCACTTCGCGCCGCACCAGCAAATCCGAACAGCCGACATTGAAGTAATATCCACCGCCACGGGAACGATATTTCAGCGGCCAACCCGTGCCATTGTCACCGAATTCCAGACGGAAGCCGATCTTTTCCAGCCCATCCAGCAAGGGCTTGTCCAATTCCCGCGTCTTGTCAGTCAGGATCTTATGCGCCTGTTTCATCACATCCAGCGGGAAGGACACGTTGATCAGATCGCGGTCTTCCAGCGTTGGCCCCTTGCCGTAATAGACGCCATCATAAAGCTGCGCGCTTGGTTCCACATTCACAATCAGCGTCGGGCTGCGCTGCACCATCGTGACTTTCGCGCCATTGCCATGCAGATCCTGCGTAATGTCATGCGCGCTGGTGCCGGTGCCAAAAACATAGACCGGCTTGCCCTTCCATTCCGCACCGTTCTTGAAGCCGGAGGAATGCACGACCTTCCCCTTGAAGCGATCCAGCGTCGGGATATCCGGCAGGTTCGGCGTGCCGCTCACGCTGGTGGCCATGATGATATGGCGCGGGCGCATGATGCGTTCGCTGCCATCAGCGAGCTTCAGCCGTGCCACCCAGCATTTCGCCGCCGCATCATATTCGGCGCCCTCGAAACTCGTTTTGGTCCAGAAATTGATCTCCATGGTCTCGACATAGGATTCGATCCAATTGGCGATCTTGTCCTTGGGGATATATTTCGGCCAGGTCTTCGGGAAGGACAGGAAGGGGAAGTGATTGCTATGCACCTGGTTGTGCAGCTTGAGCCCATGGTAGCGCAGCCGCCAATTATCACCGACCCGCGCCATGCGATCCACGATCAGCGCTTCGATATTGAGCGCACCGAGCCAAGCCGCAGCGGTAACGCCGGCATGGCCGCCACCCACAATCAGCACCGCCGGATCGCGGCCTTCGAAACGCTGCGCCTCGCGCCGCTTATCGAGCCAATTCGGGCCGTTGAATTCGCGCTCAAAAGCCGGTTCCTCACGCGCTTCGCGCATGCTGTCCACATCAAAGCCGCGCAGGCTATCAAGTGCGGTGGTCAGCACCCAGGCCATTGGCGCATCGCCTGAAGCTTCCGCGCGCTTCAAGCGCAGTAGTGCCGCGCCGGTGCCGATTTTGGTCTCAAACCGCAAAATGGCTTCGATGGTGTCTTCGCCGGCGCGTTCCACAAAGCGTGGCGGCGCGCGTTCTTCATCTATCGCAAAGCCCTTGGCGCCGGCTTCGCGCACCGCGGCCAGCAGCGCTTCCACCAACTTCGCCTGACCACTCACGGTCCGGATACGCCGCCCCAGCGCCACGATATCGCGCCAATGGCTATCGGTGCGGAACAGCGCGCCAAGCGCTGCCTTGTCGCCCGCCGCCAGCGCCGCGTTGAAGCGCTTGAGCCAGGCTTCGATGATATGGCCGATACCTTGTTCCGAAATGACCAGCATGTGCTTCCGCCCTCAACTCTTTGCGCCAGACCGGGCGCCCCACCTCGATCAATCCTAAGCCCCGAAACGCAGCGCCGCAAATCCCGCCTTAGGGCGGATTTCATCGCCGGGCGAATGCGCCTATCCTGCCAGGTGAAGATGGAGAAAAGCTCATGAATGCTTCGCTTGCAGGCAAGGTCGCGCTAGTCACGGGCGCGGGCAAGAATATCGGCCGCGCCATTGCGCTCAGGCTTGCCGCCGATGGCGCCGCCATTGTGGTGAATGGCAGATCGGATGAAGCCGCCATCAAGGCCGTGGCTGACGAAATCATCGCCGGGGGCGGCCGCGCCATGGCCTATCGCGCCGATATCTCCAAGCCCGAGGAAGTGGCCGGCATGGCGGCTGCTGTGGCGGCCCAAATGGGCGGTGTGGATATTCTGGTGACCAATGCGGGACTGCGCCGCCAGACCAGCTTTCTGGACATGTCCTTCGCGGAATGGCGAGAAATCCTCTCGGTCGCGCTGGATGGCGCCTTTATCGTTACGCAAGCCTTTGTGCCGCAGATGATCGCGCGCGGGGGTGGGTCGATCATCGGGCTATCGGGCATTTCAACGC
>JADCEV010000083.1 GCA_020249865.1 Roseomonas sp.
CACCAGCCCGAACTTCATCCATAGCTTTGGCTCGGGCCTTGCGGCGCTGCCTTCCAACAGTATCGAAATCGGCTATCCCGATGTGCCGAATTACGATGTTTGCACGGGCGTGCGGGCTGATACGCTGGAGATGGATTTCACACCCACCGGTGCTGCCAGCGCGACGATTGGGCTGCTGGGCCAGGGATCGCTACGCGGTGCGGCGAGTTCCGGCGGCACGCCAAGCGGCGCGGCATTCACGGCCTTCAACAAGGCGCAGGGTTCCATCACGCGCGCCGGTGCGGCGCTGGCGCAAGTAACCGGCGCACGGCTCAGTTTCTCAAATGGCATGGAGACGGTACGCACGATCCGCGCTGACCGGAAGGTGGAGGGCGTTGATCCCGGCATTGCACGCTGCACGAGGCAAATCACGGTACGGTTTGAGAATACGGTGCTGCTGGGCCAAGCGCAGGGCGGCACGCCGGCGGAATTCGCCATGGCATTCACGATGGATGCCAATCGCAGTCTGACGATCACGCTGCATGAGGTTTATCTGGCGCTGGCCAAGACGCCGATCGAAGGGCCGGCGGGGGTGGAGGCGAGCTTTGATTTCAGGGCTGCGTTCAATGCCACGGCGGGGCGGATGATGACGGTGGTGGTCAGGAACCAGCAGGCGGGGAGCGAGTATGGGTAAATTCCAGAAGCTCGCTGTTCAGGCTTGACGCGACTAGGTTTGGTGCCTCTGCCGCAGCCTTCCGACGAGCTCATTGCATAGGTTTCGGCCATTTAGGTCCGGCACGACGGCTGAATGGTCTCGATTGACCACGATGGAAACGAGTAGTGATGCGGCGAAGTCCCAGAACCAGTGATCGGCTTGTAGATCGACCGCGGGAAACAAAGCCTCCAGGCGGTCAGCTACGGGCGGGTAGTCTGCCGTGCCGCCACGACCGCCTTCCGGCGTGAACTCATAAAGCGCGTAGGCACCGAGTGCGATTCCAGCGGCCCGCTTTGCCAATACACAATAAGCCTTCTCCCCCGAGATTTTAGCATACTCCTCTACACCCTCGAGTAGGAACGCGCGGGCGTAGGCGTCACACGCAAGCTCCTCTTCAGGCTCGGAAGGCCGCTCGCCATCGACGTTAAACATGACGTGGCGAACCTCATGCAAAAGCATGTACGCTGTCGCGATCATGGTGAGATCAAATGCCGCTTGTTGCTCGATATCGAAACCCCGCTTATCGGCTTGTGGCTGTGGAACTCCATCAGGCCAGGAAAAATCATTCTCGACGGTCTCCGAGGTAAGGAAATCACCAGTGACATAGAGAATTGCACCGAGATCGCCCTCAGCATCCGCGTATGTAGGGTCGGTCGAACGCAGCTGGCCGTCGATGGTTGCCTGAGTTATTTCACGCCACCAAAATTGCGGACCGTGGATGCGGAAGGCGCGCCAACCAGCGAAGCCCAATAACCAAAGCCACGTCATGGTCTTGTTATCGAACTCGATACGGCGGCCCTGTGCCCGCAAAGTGACACCCTTACGATCAGCAATCGGATGAAAGCTGACCCCATACCATTTGCGACACTCTCGCCAAGCTTGCGCCTTCTCAGGCGCAGCCGCATCAATGAGGATGTCGATACACTTGGGGTCGACAGCCTGCGCGGCGTCGTCCAGGTGGCTCATAGGTACGAGTCCTTCTGTTCCTGGGCAGCCAAGTCAGCGAGCAATACTGCCAGGTCCTGCGATGCATGCACGACACGCAGAATACGCGGCGGGCTTTGGTCGGGCTCGTAGACGAGCAGATACGGAAAACGCCGCAGTACGAAAAAGCGGAATCGCTCAGGTGCGAATTCAGTGCGGGTAGGTCCAATCATCGGATGTTCTCCGATGGCCTTCGCCGCCTGATTTGCCGTGATTCGGAGGCGATCTGCTGAGACGGGATCTTCGCGACTGATCCAGCCCACTGCCGCTCGGAGGTCAGCCAGCGCTTCGCGCGTGAACCGCGCTGCAGGTGGCCTTCGGGTGGGACTCAAGCGCGCTGCTTGGCCGCGGCGATCACCGCCTTCAGTTCAGCATCCACCTCTTCGGCGGAGATGGTGCCTTCGCGGTCCGCCCGCTCGCTGACGTCGCAAAGCATCGCGACGAAGCGCTCGCGACGTTCCTCAGCCTCCTGCATCAGCCGCACCGCGTGGCGCATTACCTCGCTCGCACTGGCAAAGCGGCCTGAGGCCACTCGGGCCTCGATGAACTGCTGCTGCTCCGGCGTCAGGCTGACATTGGGCATCGCGTTTCCTCCTTCGAAACCAATGTCCAACTTGGCCATCGCGAGGCAGCGGGTCAAGGCCAACCCTCCAGGAGATCCCCCCATGCTCACCCTCGACCTCCCCAGCACCCCCTACTGGCTCACCCTCCCGCGCGGCGTTCGCGTGGAGATCAAGCCCGTCACCACCGCCGTGATGGCTGCCGCCCAGGCCGCCGCAGCGCGCAACCTCCGCACCCTACGCGCCACTGAGCCCGACCTTGACCCTGACATGGCGCGCGGTCTGGCCTTCGCCTTTCTGGTCAAGGCGCTGGCCCGCCACGCCGTCACCGCCTGGGAAGGTGTCGGCGACACCTCCGGCAAGCCCCTACCGCTCTCCCCCGATGCGGTCGAGCGCCTGATGGATCTGGATGACATCGCCGCCGCCTTCTGGGACCGCGCAACCTCACCAGTCGTTGCCGTGGCCACCGAGGGAAACGGCTAAGGGCCCGCGCCGCCTGGCATTTCGGCCGCGGGCCCGAATATTGCCGCGGCTGCGCGGCCATTCAGCGCGATTGCGCCGATGCCTGCCCCTATGCCGCCAATGCCCCCACCAGTATCGAAGCCCATGCCTGCTGGGCCGCTGGCACCGCCTGCGCCGAGGCCAGCATGGCCGGCATCACACTGCCCTTCACGCATGCACTCGCCGCCGCGCGCGAACTCGGCGCCAGTGGCTGGGCAGCGTCTGAGATGTTGATGGCGATCCGCATCGGCATTGCTGAGGGCCAAAGCCAAAGGCAGGAGGAGGAAAAGCCCCATGGCTGACGCCACCCGCCGCGTCTCGGTGCGGCTCTCTCTCGATGATGCCGCGCGCGTCAAGGCTGGCCTGCGTGAGGTGGGTGAGGCCGGGCAGCGCTCGCTCGATCAAATCAAGGGCGGCGCGGAACGGGCCTCCCGCGCGCTGGAATTCGTGGATATCGCAGCGCGCGGGATCCAACTGGCTGGTGTGGCGGTCGCGGCGCGCGCACTGGTGCAGGCGGGTGATGCGCTGACGCAAAGCCTGGCACGGCTGCAAAACGCCACAGGCTCCGTCGCGCGTGCCGGCGAAGTCTATGAGGCGCTCTATCGCAATGCGCTCTCCACCGGTGTGGCGGTGTCTGACAGTGTGGATGCCTTCCAGCGCTTTTCCATCGCGGCGCGCGATATCGGCGCCACATCGGATCAGGTGGTGCGGCTGGTTGGCGGCTTGCAGCGCGTGGCGATCGTCTCCGGCGCCTCTACACAGGAAATCGGCAGCGCCACGCTGCAATTGGCGCAGGCCTTGGCCTCGGGCGTGCTGCAGGGCGATGAACTGCGCTCCATCCTGGAAGCCATGCCGCTGCTGGCGGAAGGTCTGGCGCAGGAACTTGGTGTTTCCATCGGGGAACTCCGGAAGCTGGGGTCGGAGGGCAAGCTTACCGCCGATCGGGTCTTTCCCGCCCTGCTGCGCGCGACTGAACGCATCGGCGCGGAATTGGATAAGGCGCCGCTGTCACTCGGCCGCGCCTTTGGGCAATTGAACGCGGCAACGCAGAATTTCCTCGGCCAATTGGATAACGCGATTGGCCTTTCGGAGACGCTGGCGCGCGCCCTGTCCGGTGCCGCCCGCGCCATGGATGGGCTGCGCCGTGGCGCTGGCCTGGTAAGCGAGGAGGAACGCCTGGTGGGCCTCCGCCGTCAGGCCGATGCGCTTGCCGCGCAACTCAGCCGTCTTGAAGCTGCGCGCGATGGCAATGATGCCCCGCGTGAGGCACCGCGCCGCAACAGTATCCGCCCCGGGCTGGTTGGCACCGCAGAACAACAGGCCGGCGTGGATGCACAGCAAAGGCTGGATGACCTCCGCCGCGATTACTTCACTGCCTTGGCTGAGATTGACACGGCCGAGCGCGAGGCGCTGGCGCGCCGTCTGGCGGAACAGGAACGCGCCGATCAGGCCGCGAGTGATTCCCGCCGCCGCCACGCCACGCAGGAAGTGCAGGACCTGACGCGCGATCTGGATGATCGCTTTCGTATCAATAGCGCCTATGAAGAACGCGTGCGTCGGTTGCGGGAAGCCGAGGCCGCAGGCGGTGTCACCGCCGCGGAACGATCCCGTCTGGAGGCCCTGGCGCTGCAGGAACGTGATGAGGCGCTCCGCCGTATTGAGGGCACCACGCGCCGCACCGCCGCCATTCCGCGCGCCGATCGGGAAGCAGAGCGCGAGCTCAATGACCTGATCCGGGAACGCGAAAGGCTGATCCTGGAAAATGAAACCGCCTATGAACGCTATCAGCGCCGCCTGGAACGGCTCGCTGATCTGGCAGAGCGTGCCGAACGTGCCGGCCGCCCTATCCCCGCCGAGACCATCGGGCGCGAGGCCGAGCGTGCGCTTGGTGAATTGGAGGAGACGGAGCGCCGCCTGCAATGCAGCACGGAGAATACGCGCGATGCCGCGCGCGATCTGGGCTTTGCCTTTTCCTCGGCCTTTGAGGACGCGATTGTGCGCGGCGAAAGACTGTCGCAGATCCTGAAGGGGCTGTTGCAGGACATCACGCGTATCATCGCCCGGCGCACCATTACGGAACCCTTGGGCAATGCGGTGTCGTCGGGGCTGTCCGGCCTTGGCGTTGGCAATTGGCTCACCGACATCGGCAATGCGATCGGTGGTCTTTTCCGTGCCGAGGGCGGCCCGGTGGCAGCGGGGCAGCCCTATATCGTTGGCGAACGCGGGCCGGAATGGTTTGTGCCGCGCCAGACGGGAACGGTGCTGCCGAACGGCACCGCGCCGGGTGGCACCACGATCAATACCTCCATCGCCATTGATGCGCGTGGCGCTGATGCGGGGGTGGAAGCACGGCTCCGCATTTTGGCCGGGCAGATTGCGCGGCAGGCATCCAGCATGACGCTGGATGCCATTCGCCGTGGCGGCAGCGCTTATGAAACAGTGCGGGGATAGCAGCCATGGTTGAATATGCCTGGCCCGAGATACTGCGCCCGACGCGGCTGACATTCTATCTGCAGCACAATACCACGCGCTTTGTCTCGCCCATTACGCGGCAGGCGCAGGTGCTCCGGCGCGAAGGTGCGCGCTGGGTGGCGCAGGCGAGCTTTGATCCTTTGGACCGCGTGCGCGCCGGCATCCTGGAAGGGTTGCTGGCGGCGCTGGGTGGATCGCTCAATACCGTCAGGATCTATGATTGGCGGCGGGAATTCCGCAGTGGCGATCCGCGCAGCCAGGGCCAGGTGCCAAGCGGGCCATTCTCCTTTGATGATGCGACGATCTTTACTGATGGCACCGGCTTTGTTGTGGGATCGGGCAATCCCGCGCTGGCCACCGGAGCGCCGCGCGGCGCGCTCTCGATCCAGACGCAGGGTTGGTATCCGAATGCAATCGCAATCGGTGCCGGCGATATGATCGGCCTTGCCGGTCGGCTGTACATCGCGACCGAGGCCATCACAGCATCCGGCACTGGCACCGCCACCATTCCAATCGCGCCACCCTTGCGTGAGGTGCTGTTGGTGAACCAGCCGCTGGTACTGACCAAGCCCACCGTGCCGATGCGCCTGGTCTCGGATGATGAGGCCGCCAATCCGACACGGCCGGGGCGTTTTACGGCCATCACCATCCGGCTTGAGGAGGCGTTGTAATGTCCGGCAGCACCCCATCGCCGCGCCTGACCCCCGCGGCCATTGCCGCTGCGGCATCACCCATCGCGGCCCCTGTTGTGCTGGTGGAGCTTGATTTTGCCTCGGGCTTTTTTCGGGCCTGGACGGGGATTGGGCCATTGCATTGGGCGGGCAAGGTGTTTGAGGGGCTGGGCGCCATTGGTGCCGTCAGCGAGATTGAGGAAACGGTCGAATTGCGCGCTGTGCGGCTGACGCTCTCGCTCTCACCCGTGCCGCAAGATGTGGTGGATATCGCGCTGGCGGAGCGCAGTTTTCGCCTGCGCCCGGCGCGGCTTTGGGGCGTACTGCTGGATGCCGAGGGCGCTTTTGTGGCGGATCCATTCCCGCTTTGGGCGGGGCTGATGGATGTGATGGAAGTGACCGATGGGGCAGAGGCACGCATTGCCCTGACCTGCGAAAGCCGGCTGGTGGATCTCGAACGCGCCGAGGTGCGTCGCTACACCGATGCCGACCAGCAGGCGGAATATCAGGGCGACAGGTTTTTTGAGTACGTGCCTGCCTTGCAGGAGGTGGAAATCCGGCTCCCGGCGCAGTGATGCGGCGGGCGGATTGGGCGGTACGGCTGGCGGCGCTGCTGTCGGCTGCGGAGGCACGCGCCTTTCACGCACGGCAGTGGAATTGCGCCAGCTTCGCGCTCGCGGCTGTCGAAGCAGTGACAGGCCACAAACCCAGCGTGAAGATCCTGCCCTGCCTTGCGGCTTCGGCTGATAGCGCAGGCTTTCCGCGCATCGCGCCAGCCTTTGCGCGGGCGGGCGATATCGTCCTGGCCGGCGATCCGCCGCGCCTTGGCGTGGTGGTCGAAGCAGGGCGCGCGGCCTTTGTCGGCACGCATGGCCTGACCACCGCAGCGATTACCGAATGCAGCATAGCCTGGAGGATCGGCTGAATGCCTGTTGCCATCCCGATCATTGCCGTCGCCGTCGGCGCGGTGGCCTCAGCCGCAGTCGGTGGCGGAATCATCGGCGCGCTGGTTGGCGCCGGTACCGCCTTTGCGATTACCAGCGTTGGCGGTTCGGTCTTTCCCTCACGCCCGCCCTCATCCCCCGCTATTCCCAGCCGCGCGGTCGATAATACCACCGCCCCGGGCGCGGGGCGCACGCAATCCGTCCGCCAGCCACTCACGGAACACCAGATCGTCTTTGGTCGCTGCAAGGTGGGCGGGCCCATCGTGTTCATCCATTCCGCGACCGATGATCAGGGCCGCGCTGATGGGTATTTCTACGCCGTCGTCGTACTCGCGGCGCATCGCGTGCAATCCATCGGTGATGTCTGGCTGGGCGATACGCTGGCCACGGACGCGAAATACAATGGGCTGGTGCGGATTGATCGCCACTTGGGCGCGGCGGATCAAGCCGCCAACGCCAATCTGATCGCCGAGACCGCCGGGAAATGGACCGCCAATCATCGCGGCCGGGGGCGCGCCTATGTCGCGGTGCGGCTCAAAATCACTGCCCAGGCCTTTCCCTCTGGCCCGCCCAACATCGCAGCGCTGGTGCAGGGCGCGAATAGTATTCTCGATCCGCGCACGAATACTACCGGCTGGTCCGACAATCCCGCGCTCTGCCTTGCCTGGTATCTCACAGCACCCTTTGGCTGGAAGGCATCCTGGGATGACATCGACATCCCCGCCCTGATCGCTGCCGCCAATATCTGTGATGAGCTGATCGGCACGCGCGCTGGCGTCTATGAAAAGCGCTACACGGTCAATGGCCGTG